>CAMWUY010000059.1 GCA_947177615.1 uncultured Porphyromonadaceae bacterium | reverse complement strand
ACATAGAACCATCCTTCAGATGAAAACGAGGTCTATCTTTGCTCAGTAGACTAATAAGATGTCGTGTAGCAGAAATATAATTGACAAGAATCAAGTTTCCGAACAATCCCACGTAGGAACTATGTCACATACTTTTTAAAATCATAAATTGAAATATAAAAAGAAAGCCGAAGCTTTCCCATCAGGTACTAACATCAGCTTTCAAGCCCTAAGGCAATTTGCATCTATTCAGATGCAGGATGAATGTCGGGTTACACATAGATGAATCCACACCCTTGAAATGTAAGCTTAGAGAGCGAGGCGCAAGCCGAGGTTGTTGTTGCGGTTGCCCGGAGAGTTGTTGTTGCGATTGGCAACACGACAGTTCGTAGCGGTGTTGTTCCAGCTGCCACCTCGATTAACACGGTTAGAGCTCTATGACATTCAACCCTAAAGAGGTTCTGAATTTATGGGAATCAGCAAATTTTGCATAAGCTAAGCATGACATTAGACGATTAGAATACTCAGTTTCTGTTATCATACAATTGGCATAAAGTCTCATTAACATACTTAGATTTTTTTTAAATCGTCTTTTCCCCTTTCCATTCATTATTATCCGCTTAACATGTACTTTATATCCTAAAAAATTAATTCCCGTACAGGTTCTACCTATTAGCACGGGCTTAACTTGTAATCTCAACTTTTCATTTGCATATTTTACATATTCTGAGACCCAATTCTTCAGTATAATCTTGTCATTCGAAAGCATTACAACATCGTCCATATACCTTATATAAACAGGCACCTTGATAACTTCTTTCATATAATGATCAAGAGCTGAAAGATAATGATTGGCAAAATATTGACTTGTCAGATTTCCTATTGGTAATCCTTTACCAGTCCCATGGCTATCAATAATCTTATTAAACAATGCCAGCAGCTCCACATCTTTGAATAGTTTGATCAAAAGAGACTTTAAAATACTATGATCAACACTATCAAAAAATTTCTTTATATCTAATTTTGCAAAATACTTAAAAGTTGCCATCTTCTCTTTTAAACGAAGAATAGCCAGGTGAGAACCTTTTCCCGGACGAGAAGCGTAGCTGTCAAAAATCAGGTGCCGATCGAACATATTATGACATACATTCATTATTGCATGTTGAACAATACGCTGAGTTAGAGAGGCTGCACAAATTTCCCTTTTTTTGGGTTCAAATATTGTGAACTTACGATAATTTCCGAAATTAAAACTACCTGAAAGCAATTGTTCCCTAATCTCCTGAATTTTTAACATGAATTCCTTTCTGAAATCAATAACATCATTTGAACCTGATTTGCCTCGGAATGCTTTATGAGCAGCTATTGCTAAATTCTCTATTTCTATAATCTTATGGAATATTTTGCCTGTCCTCTTCATTCTCAGAAACAGTTACCATATCACAAAACTTTTTCCCGTACTTTTCAATTTTTTTAGAGCCAATTCCTTTTATCTTCTTTATTGTTGAGATCGCAATTTCAGGTAACTTTGCAATTTCTGATAGTTCATAATCTGTGAATACCGCGAATGCAGGAACTGCATCCTCATCTGCAAGTTGTTTTCTTATAGTTCTCAGTTTGCAGAATAGTTTAAATTCTACCTCTGATAACCTATCTTTATAGTCTATCTTATTTTTTACATTATTATCCGATATAGCACTTTCCAAATACAAAATACAGATAGCCCAATATGATCTGTCACCATCATGGACTAATTCTTTTTTTATTTCAAGCACTTTTGCACTTTTCAGGAATTTATTAATATCTTCTTCAGCATTGACAATATCCAGAACTGAAAAAATAAAAAATTTTAATTGCATAATATTTTATATTACGACTGAGAGATGAGGAAAATATTTATTCGGATTGCTCCGCAAATCCTCACTAATATTTTCCCATCTCTCAGTTTAAGCTTACATTCAAGGATGAAATCATGTGTAACCTTAGAGAGCGAGGCGCAAGCCGAGGTTGCTGCCGCGGCCGCCCGGAGAGAGGCCGCTGCGATTGGCAACACGACAGCTCGTAGCGGTGCTGTTCCAGCTGCCACCCCGATAAACACGGTAAGAGCTGTTGCGGGGGCTACTATAGTCAGAGCTATACCAATCCGAAGTCCACTCCCAAACATTCCCTGACATGTCATAGATGCCAAGTTCATTTGGCTGTTTTTGTGCTACCGGATGAGTTTTGGAGCCACTATTGCCGCCGTACCATGCAACATCGTTGATATTATTACCGCCACTATAAGTGTAACCTTGACTCTGATTACCCCCTCGTGCTGCATATTCCCATTCAGTTTCAGATGGGAGACGGAATTGTTTACCTGTTATTTCGTTCAGACGATTGATAAAATCCTGACAATCATTCCAACTTACAATTTCAACCGGCAGATTATCATTCCCGTCGAAATACGAGGGATCAGTACCCATGACCGCACGCCATAGTCCCTGAGTAACTTCGGTCTCACCTATTTGGAAAGAATATACAGTCTCGCTATGAACCGGTTTCTCATCAGAATCACCGTTGTTAGAACCCATCTGATATGTCCCTCCTTCAACTTTTATCATCTTGAAGGTAACTCCGTTTACTGTAAAAGTCTCATCATCCCCAAATGAAGGAGGGTTGGGAGTGAACGGGTCGTTTCCACTGGCATCATAAAGGGTCTTGATAAAGTTCTTGGCATTGGCCTGTGAGGTACTGAATACGTCGTCAAGAGAACTGGAACAGTCCAATACAAGCATTATTGCCGCCGAACTACGCTCTACTTTGGGAACGAAGTCACCCTCCTTGCCAAACTCTGAGTTAGGCTGATACTTTCCCGTTGACACCACATAAATATGTTCCATCGTGGCGTTAGGGGTAAAAATCAGACCGTTGTCGGTTACAATTCCGCTGAAGGTATAACTAATATAACCTTCTGCATCACGCGTACCTGATACCGAGCTTACAGGTGTCGTAAATATCATGCCTTTGTATTCGATTTCTTCAAGGGCATTCGTGCGCAGATTCAATTTACCCTCTATCCACACTTTGGAATTATCGGCATTAGACTTGGTGTTGTCAAAGGTAAACCTTATGCGGCTGCCGTTAGCTTCTACCGGTATTTTCACATTGAAGCTCTGAACGTTGGTACTCTTGTTTAGCTGTGCCGCTATCTCTTTGAACTTGGCGTTTACTTCCGACATATTCGCGACTTCGTAGGCATTCTCCGGTGCAGAGGCAAGTTTTTGGATATTGTCCTTGAATTTGGCATTATCCACTACGTCACTTCCCTTTATGCCTATGCTGTATGCTGATATTTTTTTTCCTCCTACAGTCTGGTTCATAATACGTTTATTGAGGTCGTTACGATAATCCAGATCTCCATCCTCGCTGTCTAAATAAGAATCATTATGATTATGTGAGCCACGGTCAAGACCATCAGTGAACGTAACAAGTGCCACCTGAGACAAGTCGGATGGATATTGCGTACTCTGCATGGTGTTGAGTGCCTGTTCCACGGCATAATACAGTTTTGTCATACCGCTGGTTGACAACTCGTCTATGAAGTTATAGAAGCCGTTGATGGAGGTCTCGTCAAGACGCATTACAGGATACTTATATAGATTGGTGTTAAAACCATAGATACCGAGGTAGACACCACTCTCCATTCCATTATCGGTAAGGGTGGCAGCCACCGAAGATGTGTAGCCGCTCTCTTTACCGTCTACTATAGCTTTCACTCGGTAATAGTTGGAACCTTTAAGTGGTGATTTGTCAGTATATTTGGTTTCCGTCACTCCCTTTGCAAGCAGAGAGAAGTTTACATTATCGGGAGACCGGAATATGCTGTATGTAGCACCTTCGACTGCACTCCAGCTTATTGTAATTTCCGTGCCGGCAACAGTCGCGGCGACATCGCCGGGAGCACCAATCATATCATCGACCTGTATATAGTCGATATTACTTGCGATATATTCGGCTACCACACTCCCTTTGCTGAATATTTTGATAACTTTTTCCTGACGGGCGAAGGTCAACATAGATAGGGCACAAACAGCCAATATCATCAGGCTTTTCTGTAGTAAATTATTTTTCATGTGTCTGTTATTTTACGAATTTGATGGTTTGTGAGTTGGTGGAATTTAATGCAACGGCTACATATACACCGCTGCCAAGAGATTGAACAGAAACAGCTTCTCCGGCTGTCAGGCTTGTACTCCGTAAAAGCACACCGCTTAAATTGAATATCCCTACGGAATAAATTTCTTCAGACACTCCCATTAACGCGAGGGTCTGTTCAGCAGCATTGTAAATAAGTCTGACATCAACTGCAGTAATGTCCTCCATTGCCGAATTTGGATTGCTATCACCTACTAAAAACTGATTATAAGCGGTGTACAATAGTTCAAGTGTCGTTCCCGGATTTTCAGAACTTGACAGTACCATACTTTCATCACCGAACTTAATGCGGTTATACCTGTCGAGGTCTATTGAAAGGTTTTCAACGGCGTCTCCCTGAAATATCAGGCATGGCTTCTTAACCTCGGCTCGGACACATACTGCGCATGCAAGGAATGTAAAAACGATTGCTCCTTTTCCGATAAACATAAATTCTATTAACTGCCGAAGGGTCATCGGCTTCAGCGGTTAATTATATAAAAAATGCGTGACGACCATACTCGTTGTCCGTCCCGCAATTGGAGGCTCTGGAATGCCCGGTAAAGCAGAACGGACAAACTTGCAGAGACCTCACGCAGAATATGACACATCGCCCGCGACCACGCTCAGTCGTAGCCACAGGTGAATATATAGCATATCCTCAAGGCATCTACCGTTTGCCCAGTCTTGACTTTACCAAAGAAATTTTCCAGATTTCCAATTGTCAAGAGAGAGCGTCAAGTAAACGCATCCTGAATTTCAAATCGGGACCACTCTCTGTGCATCCCGGCAATCCCGCCCCCTGAAACCCACAACCGGGTCTCTGCGAACGGTCTGCCTTGCAAAAATACAAAAAATTTTTTATATCAAGCTTAAAATTAAAAATATCTGCCAAATAGCGATATGAAAGTTAAAAAGGAAAATCTGACCTGATTTTAGCTGCAACACAAAAAAAAGAGACCGAAGTCTCCCTGCGATTAGTAAATTTGTATTGCTAAAAAGAAAAAATATAATCACGTAACTGCGGAGCAAAGATACACAATAGATGTCTTACTACGGCAAAAAGAGCAGAAAAGATATATAGGAGATCATATATATCTACACATTATACCAGACTACTAACCCATAGAGTCTGTATTTTACTCTTTCACACAACAACTGCTAAGACAGAAACGTCAATGGGTATAAAGCATTAGGGAAGTAGCGGGAGCATTTCGGGGAGGGGGTCGGTATCGAGGGATATCAATTCATGGCTGACGGGGTGGATGAATTCGATGCGCTTGGCGAGGAGGGAGATACCGCCGTTGGGGTTGCTGCGCTTTGCTCCGTATTTTAAGTCTCCTTTGATGGGATTGCCCATTGAGGAGAGCTGCAGACGTATCTGGTGCTTGCGGCCGGTCAGCAGATTTACTTCAAGGATCGAATAGCGCTCACCGACCGCTACTGTCTTGTATTCTAAAACTGCATGTTTTCCCTTCGGATCATTCTTGTCACAAAGGTAAGACCGATTTATCCGCTCGATATTCGCCATGTAGTTATCAAGTCGCCCTTCCTCATCTGCCGGTCTACCCTCCACAAGTGCCCAATAAGTCTTGTGAATCTCACCTCTACGCAGCATATCATTCAGACGTGTAAGTGCTTTTGAGGTCTTGGCAAAGATCACCAAACCTGCTACGGGACGGTCGATACGATGCACTACACCACAGAAGACATTCCCGGGCTTATTATACTTCTCTTTAAGATATTCCTTGACGATATCAGAGAGAGGCTTATCACCGGTCTTATCTCCCTGCACGATCTCTCCGGCCTCTTTATATACCACTATTATGTGATTATCCTCGTAGACTACTTTCATGACACAAAGATAACAAAAAAGTGAGAGTGCGCCACTGTGTAGTGACACACTCTCTAAATTATTCACATTAAATTTTTCGTTAATCGCTACTTTAATTAGTCAGCGAGACGGATAGTTACTGCGCGATCCAGAGGAGCAGCCTTAACACCGAGGTCAGTGAGGTTGTTGTTGTCAGTCTTAACAACGAGCTGATCAGCGTTTACACCACAATTAACGAGGTAGTTCTTAACACCGTTCACGCGGTTTTCGCGGAGAGCAGCATTGATTTCGTCAGTACCGGTGTAGTTGTCAGCATAACCTGTGAGGACATACTTCTTGCCAGACTCCTGCATTACAGCAGCAACGCTCTTAAGGATAGTTTTCTCACGAGATGAGAGACCATACTGGTTGATGGGATAGTAAACAGTAGCAAGACCTTCGCAATCGTAAACCTTGTTCTCAGTAGTGGGACGACGGAGACAAGCGTCGAGCTGCTGCTGGAGGTTAGCGATCTTGTTCTCAGCGTCATTCAGCTTAGCAACGAGAGCGTCACCCTCTGCGTCTGTATACTTCCAAGTGGGGCATACGGCAGTAACGGGGCAGTTCCACTCAGACTTACCGAAGTTGAAGTTAAGACCGAGAGATGCAGAAGCATCGTGAACGGCAGAACCTGTCATGTTGAAGAGTTCATACTGAACGTCAACGAAGATGTCAACTACGCTGCTCAGACGGAAGTTGTTCTGCAGACCGAGGTTAGCGAACAACCAAGTGTTGTGAGCACGATGCCAGTTGAAGTTAGTACCCTTCTGGCCCATGTTGCGACCCCAAGTCCAATATGCACCTGCACCACCGTGAAGAACGGCATTGTAGACACGGTTGGGCTTGTAACCACACCACCAGTTGGTAAGGTTGATCATAACGTCGAATTCAGGACCAAGACCCATGAACTTCTCGGCATAGTAACCGGTACCTGCGATCTCGGCGGGCTTGCCATCCTTATTGTACTTAACATAGTCACCGTTGGCTGTTGTAGCACCCTTAGGCATAATCCAGTTTGCACCGAAACGGAAACCGAATGTAGGAGTAACCCACTTACCAACATAAAGCGCACCGTTGAAACCGAAACGGTTCTTCAGATCAGCTTTGATGTCATGATGACCGAACATGATGTTTGTACCACCTTGAACTGTCAAGAACCAATTGTTCTTGTTCTGGTTCAACAGGAGACCCTGTGAACAATCGGGCTCATAAGTAACTTCCTGCGCCATAGCAGTAGCACCGCTAAACGCGAGAGCAGCAAGAGCTAGTAATACACTTTTTTTCATAGAACAACAATATTTAATGTTAATAATAATGTCCTTTTTTTCTAATTCAGAGCACAAAGTTAATTATTTTTCTCTAATTCAACACGCAATTCTTAAAAAATGTTTAGACATTGAGCCAAAAATTTTAACATTTTTTTGATTTTGAGTTATTTTACGAAAAATCTTGTAACTTACCGCGCCAGAAACGAGTTGATTTACAGTAATATGCTGATTATTTAATCCTTTAATCACCCGCTATTTGACTTTGTGATAAAAATCCATCACTTTGTTATAGATATTGTCTACCGTATAACCGAATTTCTCTTCCAGGACTTTGGCGGGAGCCGAGGCACCGAAATGATCCAGTCCGCTTACCTCCCATACGCCTCGCATAACAGGATAGAGCGTAGAGGGGAGACCACAAGTCAATCCAAATTCCGGCACTCCGGCGGGAAGCACTGCGTCTTGATAATCACTGTCCTGATCGAGGAAAAGGCCGATAGAGGGGATGGAAACCACACGCGCCGCTATACCGTCATCCGCCATACGTACGGCCACGTCCACCAGCAACGATACATCAGAGCCGTTACCGATCAATACGATATCCGGCTTCGTCTCAGGACCAAATACTACATATCCTCCACGTTTCAGTTCCTTAGCCTGTTCGCGACGATTTGCTCCCGGCAGGTCTTTAACATCCTGGCGTGTGAATACAAGTATTGTAGGACGATTACGATTAGCGAGTGCAAGACGATATGCCTCGACTGCCTCTGCCGAATCAGCAGGACGCAACACTAACGCAGAGCGATTGCCGCTAAGATTGCGAAGTTCCTCCATCAACCTTAACTGTGCCTCTTGCTCAATAGGTTGATGTGTCGGGCCATCCTCACCTACTCGGAATGAATCATGAGAATAAATATATATGACAGGCAACTCCATGAGAGCCGACATACGTATGGCCGGCTTCATATAGTCGGAGAATACGAAGAATGTACCACAACCGCATATCATACCGCCATGCAGTGCAATACCATTCATAATGCATGCCATTGTCAATTCAGCCACACCTGCCTGCAGAAATCTACCTGAAAAATCACCACGCATCAGGGCGTGAGTCTTCTTGAGAAAGCCATCAGTCTTATCGCTATTGGCAAGGTCAGCACTTGACACTATCATATTACCGACGTGTTCTGCCAGATAACCGAGCACTGTTGCTGAAGCATTGCGGGTTGCCAGACCCTCCTTAAATTCTATCGAGTCAAAATCAAGTTGCGGTACACGATCGCCATACCACTCCCCTAATGTCTCAGCTGCATCTGCATTGTCACCCTTCCAGGCCTCAAATCCCTTCTTCCATTCTGACACAATCTCTTGAAGTTGAGCCTTACGCTCTGCATAAAGTGCCTTTACCTCATCAAAGATAATCCATGGGTTTTCAGGATCACCGCCAAGATTGCGTACAGTTGCCGCTATATCCGCTCCGGCTTTTGAGAGAGGTTGACCATGAGTCGAGACCGCACCTTCCAGTGAGCTGCCATCCCCCTTCAAAACGCCTTTGGCCATGACAGTATGACCGATAATGAGAGTCGGACGGTTCTTTTCATCCTTGGCAACGTTGAGAGCGCCATCGATAGCATCGGGATCCGATCCGTCTATCTCCAATACGTTCCACCCCCAAGCGCGATACTTTGCGGCCGTATCTTCGACAGTCACCTCATCGACCTTTGTACTGAGCTGTACATCGTTGGAGTCATAGAACATAATCAGATTGTGAAGTCCGAGCGTACCGGCTATACGACCCGCACCCTGCGACACCTCCTCCTGGATACCGCCGTCGGATATGAAAGCATAAGTCTTGTGAGCGACTATCTCTCCAAAACGAGCTGCGAGACACCTTTCGGCTATGGCACAGCCTACAGCCATAACATGTCCCTGACCGAGCGGGCCGCTGGAATTGTCCACGCCACGTTTGGGATCGAGTTCCGGATGACCGGGGGTTACACTCCCCCACTGTCTGAATTGTTGCAGTTCCTCGATTGTATATCGGCCGCTCAGTGCCAATACGCTGTAGAGCATAGGTGACATGTGGCCCGGATCCATAAAGAAACGATCACGCGCTATCCATAACGGATCATTGGGATCATACACAAGATGACGTGCAAACAGGACATTGGCAAAATCGGCACCCCCCATTGAGCCGCCGGGATGGCCGGATTTAGCCTTCTCCACCATCTCCGCGATGAGGATACGGATGTTATCTGCCGCCTTATTCAGTCTCTCTCTCTCTGCTGAATGCATAATTTCAAGTATTTTGATTTAGGGTTAGATATTTAAGGGAATAAATCGGATTTTAAGGGAATAAATCGGATATAGTACTGTTCCTGTCAGACTAATTCCTCTTCAATTTCGGCTTCCCGGAGAGTTTCCTTTTCATCATCATCCACGGGAATATCAGTGTTCACATTGCGACAACCTGCGACAGCATAATACAACAGGTATACCAGCATTGCGATGACAAGCCAGTATGATGCCATATAGGAGACATTGCGTGCGATAGCATTCTGGATAAGTGGCATCACACCACCACCGACCACCATCATCATAAATATACCGCTCGCTTGCGCGGTATACTTACCGAGACCCTCGACCGCAAGATTAAATATGCCACCCCACATAATCGAGGTACACAGTCCGCATAATACGAGCAGCAACGCCGAGATGGGGACCTGTGCCATGGAGAAACCGGACTCGACAGAATATGCCGGCATGGAGACGCGTATGCTTGCAGGCAGGAAGATAGCCAGAAGGATCAACAGGATAGCCGTGGCCGATACCACAGTAAGCTGAGCCTTGCTCGACACTTTACCGGATATCACTGATGACGACAGACGTCCCACAAGCATCAACAGCCAGTATATTGCCGCCACTGCTCCTGCTACGGCAGTTGCATTGGTCTCTATACCGCTCGCCGCAGAATCGGATAGCCAGAATATCAAGACTCCGGGGATACCGACCTCAAGGCCCACGTAGAAGAATATCCCTATCACACCCAGAGTCGTATGACGGAAACTCCATGGTGAATGAGAATATACTACCTTCCTGTCACCATCTTTGCGCTTGTGAGGTTCAGGTATTGAGACGCAGGATATGATAATGAACGCGACAACGAAGACTCCCATGGCGATCCATAACAATGGAGCAACGTCCGACATGGAGGTCTCTTTGGTGACATTTCCTATCAGCATACCGACAAAGAGTGGAGTCAGCGTTCCGGAGAGAGAATTGAGCGAACCGCCGAGCTGTATGAGCTGATTCCCTTTGTTTCCGCCACCGCCGAGCTGATTGAGCATCGGGTTTACGACCGTATTAAGCATACATACGCAGAAACCGGATATAAATGCACCCGCCAGATATATTATAAAGTTGAGCATCACGGGGGCACCATCTATATGAAATACAGGGGTCTGAGCGCCGAACAGACTGGACAGATACTGTACGAAGATACCGATAGCACCGATCGCGATAGCCCAAAGAGCTGTCTTCTTGTATCCTATCCGGACCAGTAATGTACCTGCCGGTATACCCATGATCAGATAGGCGAAAAAGTTCATGAAGTTGCCGACCATTCCGGCCCAATTATAGTTGTTTTGCCATATAGTGCCGAATGGAGCAGCCAGGTTGGTGACAAAAGATATCATTGCGAAGAGAAAGAACATCGCTACCACGGCGACGTGTCTGCCACTCCCTTGATTGGTCTTGGTTGGTGTCATGTATATTTTGTATTATCAGTTAATTTTATTTATGTCAGTACGGTTGCGGGTGACCGTGTTGCAGTTTGATTAATTCACATTTATGTATCTTGACATATCTCAATATTGACGATTGCCGAATATGTATGTACCGATACGTATCAGGTTGGATCCGGTTTCTACAGCTATAGGCCAGTCTCCGCTCATACCCATGGATAATGTATCAAAACCATGCAGACCGAGAGACTCATCATCCCTTATGGTACGATATATTTCAGCTATCTTCTCAAAATCGCTGCGCACCCTCTGCTCGTCATCAGTATTGGAGGCCATCCCCATGATACCGCAGATGTGGGTGGCCTTCAGCTGTTCATATCTGTGCTCTCTGAAAAATTGATAGAGTTCATCGGCCGTAAAACCGAACTTGGTCTCCTCGCGCGCAACGTGAACCTGCATCAAAACCATTGTCACGACGCCTGCTTTTTCAGATTCGGTATCTATGCACTTCAAAAGATGCTCCGTGTCCACGCTCTCGATCAGAGCGGTCTTGCCTATGATCTTACGCACCTTGTTGGTCTGCAGATGGCCGATGAAGTGCCACTTTATATCGCCCGGGAGTGCCTCTACCTTCTCGACAAACTCCTTCACACGACTCTCTCCGAACAAGCGTTGACCGGCATTATAGGCCTCACGGATCGCATCGGCAGGATGAAACTTAGAGACAGCTACAAGGGAGACCCCGGAAGGTATCTCCTCATGCAGCTGTCTGATACGTTGTGCGATGATTGACATCACTTAACCCTCATTATTATTCGATTTTGAACCGAGATCAATGGGGAAAACATCCATTAGCAGTGTTTCCGATATAGATGCTATCTCATAATCCCCCATCGTGCCCTTCATAGACTCCAGAAAGTTGGCAAGAGCCATCTCAAAGTCTCCTGCCTGCACCAATGAATAAACGGCAGATTTCTTCTCGTTACCTGTCTTTTCATCGAGCATCAGCATATTATATTTCACCATATAATATTTATCACCGCGTTCATCGAAGAATATTTCGGCGATTTTGGTCTTCTTGACAGCGCTGACGGTGAAATCACCCTTGATATATGGTTTCATCTCCTCGATGATGCGTGACTCGGCTTCTGTAAAACTGAGTGCGTCTACGAGGTATGGCTCATTGACCTTCTTAACAGAACCGTTCTCCTGCATCTTGTCATATCGGACCTTACATTCAAACCAAAGTGCCATTCTTGTCTATTTTTAGTTAAGACCCCATTCCACAAAAAATGTTAAAATCCAGGGCGGACTATTTTTGAGAT
>CAMWUY010000058.1 GCA_947177615.1 uncultured Porphyromonadaceae bacterium | reverse complement strand
TTATCGTAGGCTAAAGCCTACAATCCTTGCTGTACGCTTAGCCTACGCTGGCAAAGAGACTCGCGCGGTCGGGGCGGTTATCGTAGGCTGAAGCCTACAATCCTTGCTGTACGCGGATATTATGGATGGGTGGGGTTAGAACTGGAAGTAGATGAAGGGGGCTACTTCGGAGGACATGAATTCGATGACCAGCTGTACGGCAATCAGGAAGATGATGATCTTCATCACCCACGGTATATGGATGAAGATACGACAGATATGATCTGTGACTCGCTCGGGAATGAAGTGCGCGATTATCAATACTGCCATCATAATGCTCCATTCGGGTCTGATCATGATAAACTGTATAATCTGGTCGGGATAAAAGTCGACGAATATGTTCCTGATAATAAGTATGGAGTCTTCAAATGAGGCGGCACGAAAGAATACCCATAACAATGACACATATATGAATGTGCAGAGCCATGAGAGGAATGAGACAAGCGGATTGTCCGGAATTTTCCTCAACACGGGTTGGCAAGCCTTATGTACGGCAAGGCCGACACCGTGCATGGCACCCCAGAACACAAATTTCCATGCTGCTCCATGCCACAATCCGCCGATGAGCATGGTGAGGAAATTATTGAGATAAGTCCGGAATGTGCCTTTACGGTTACCACCGAGGGGTATGTAAACGTAATCGCGCAGCCATGATGAGAGGGAGATGTGCCAGCGTCGCCAGAACTCGGTAAGGTTGCGTGACTGATAGGGGGAATTGAAGTTGATACCTAATTTAAATCCCATCATCAGCGCCAGACCGATAGCCATGTCGGAGTAACCCGAGAAATCACAATATATCTGCATGGTATATCCGAGTACGCCCATAAGCGTCTGGACACCGGTATAGAATGAGGGGTCGTTGAAAATCAGGTCGTTAAACTGTGAAATATAATCGGCAATGAGCGCCTTCTTGACGATACCGATGATAATGAGCCAAAGGCCGCCATATATATTGCCGCGCGTCGCGGGTGTATTTTTCTCAAGCTGCGGCAGAAAATAGTCAGCCCGGACTATAGGACCGGCGACAAGGGCGGGGAAGAAACTGAGGAAAAAGAGATAATCGAGCCAGGATCGGGTAGGCCGGATGCGCTGTTTATAGACATCCACCACGTATGATATAGACTGGAATGTATAGAATGATATACCTACGGGAAGGATGATATCGAGAGGTTGGAAATTGCCCTCGACCATTTGGTTCCAATTCCAAAGAAAGAAGTTGGCATATTTGAAATATCCGAGTATGGAGAGTGAAATGATGATGGATGTCCACATCCATGCGAGTCTTGCACCCCGTGTGATACACTTGTCAATACGCCTGGAGATAAGCCAGTCGACCAATGAGGTGCCGATAAGCATGAGGAAAAAGAGACCGCTGGACTTATAATAGAAATAGAGGGAGAAACAGACGATAAAGAACACCATCTTGGGCTTGCTGCTCTTGACGAGAGCATATACCGGGAGAAAGATGATAAAGAGCAGCCAGAAGAGTCCGCTGGAGAAGAGCATCGGGGCAGTGGGGTCATACTGCAACATCTTCCATATATTGCCCAATGCAACGGGGATTTGATCAAAGGAAAAGTCAATATGCGGGATCATCTGTTGCGAGCCTTTAGGAATGTAACGTTTGGATTGACATTACCGATGGAGTCGGTGGGAATGTCGAGAAGAATGGGATGAGCCGATTTAGGCATCCAACGCGCTATACTGTCTATCCAGAGCGCCGATGCATTTCTGGTGGGATGGATTTTGTCCTTCTTGCGCTCGAAAGTCATGCCGGCAGAGCGGAAAAAAGAACCGCGCGCACAGGCGGACTCTATCATATCATTGATACCGGCATCCTCCTTCCAGTTGGGCGGACCTATCCAGATATACGGTCTGTTGCCAATCTTGGAGAGTATAGCCTCTACATATTTACGGTGTCCTTCCGGCTTGGTGAGATAAAGCTCATTGCTACCGAGAGAGATAAATATATAGGTCGCGTCAAACTTATTGATAAAGTGTTGCAACGTATCGGACTCGGCCCAGATACGGGTATTGCTGGAATCCCAATTGACGGCATGAAATTGATGGCCGTTCTGACGGGCATACTGAGTAAGCCGGTACGCAAGGTTAAGCGTCATAGAGTCACCGATGAGAAGGATGCTGTGAGAAGTGGTGTCGGTTTCTGCCAACAACTGATCGCCGTCCCCGCCGGTAATAATGTCATCAATATTATCATGACCTGAGATGCCAGCATTATCCAACGAGTCAATCTCCGCGAGCAACATTTCGCGATAAGGGGCCTTTTTGACGGTCCAGTTACCGAGCGTGATATCATCGGCAAACGCTATCAATATGATAATTACCATTGACATGGCCAGAAGAAGCCATACGCCGGTGTAATTGGATTTCATTTAATGTCTCAGTTGTTTTCGGAGCGCAAAATTAATATATTTTTACGACGTACACAAATTAAGATTTACGACGTACACAAATTAAGAACCCATTACTACAATTCGACGATTGTAATACCTGCACCTCCGAAACGCACATCCTCATCACGATAAGATTTCACAGCGGGATAAGCATCCAGTTGCTGACGTATCAGTGTCTTCAATATGCCATGTCCGGTGCCGTGAAGGATACGTAACCTTGACGCACCAAACTGCACCGCATCATCAAGAAAGTATATGACAGCCTGCACAGCCTCGTCACCTCTCATGCCACGCACATCTATATCCTGCTTGAAATTGAGCTGGCGCGCGCGCGACTCATCTGACGTATGGCGGGAGATGGTGTATTGCGCAGCGGATAAGGAATCGTTTTTAGGCTTGGCTGCCGGCACTAATTTATTGATATCAGCCATAGTGCGCAATGATCCGAAAGCTACCTCAGCCTTCTTCCCCTCAATTCGGAGGATCCTGCCAACGACACCGGAATCCTTGATCGTAACATAGTCACCGACAACATATTCACCCGGTTTTTTGGATTGTACGGAGTGTGACTGCTGACGTTTGACAGCACGCTCACGACTCTTGTGCTTGAGATCCTTGAGCGGCTCGGGGAGTGCGTCCGTCTGCTCCTCATCATTGGTTACGGCCATTTTATAGGCCTCGAGCTCACGTCGTATCTGTTTGGTCTGTTCACGCTCGGCATTGGCGTTGCGAATCTCCCGGATAGCCTTTTCAATTCTGGCATTGGCGGCAGCCAGTATCTCCCGGGCCTCGGCCTTAGCCTCATGCAGGATCGCATTACGTTGAGATTTAAGATCGTCACTCTTATCCTCGTACATTGAGAGGAGACGATCGAGTTTAGCCTCCTTCTCCTTAATATTACGACGCTTATTATCCCAATACCGTCGGTCGCGCGCTATGTCGAGCAGATACTTGTCCATATTGACATATTCGCTGCCGACTATCTGCCTGGCATTCTCCAGGATGCGATTGTCGAGACCGATCTTACGCGCTATTTCCAAAGCGAAAGAGCTGCCCGGATCGCCCACAGAGAGCCGGAAAGTAGGTTGCAGGTGCTGACGGTCATAGAGCATTGCACCATTGACGAGTCCATCCTGCTCAGCAGCAAAGACCTTAAGATTATGATAGTGAGTAGTGACTATACCCATACACCCCGTGTCGGCGAGGACAGCAAGAATAGCCTGTGCCAAGGCACCGCCTATCTGCGGCTCGGTGCCGCTACCCATCTCATCAATGAGGATCAGAGTGCGACGCGAGCTGTGTTGCAGAATATATTTCATATTCTTAAGGTGAGAGGAGTAAGTGGAGAGGTCACTCTCCATAGACTGTTCATCACCTAAATCGACATAAAGGTTATCAAATATGCCGACGTGACTATTCTCATACAATGTCGGCAGGAGTCCGCACTGCGTCATGTATTGTATGACCCCGGTGGTCTTGAGTGCCACCGATTTACCTCCGGCATTGGGACCGGATATGATCAAAATACGTTGCCGGTCATCAAGTGTAAGGTTGAGCGGTACAACCTCCCGATCCTGCGACCGCAGACTGAGAAACAGTACCGGATGGACCGCATGATACCATTCTATGACCCTGTCACGCTCCATCACCGGCAACCGACCGTCAACGGAACGTGCGAATTTAGCCTTGGCAGCAATAAACTCGAATTGACCCATAACCTTGGCGGTGGCAAATATATCATCGAGATGCGGTCTGATATTCAGGGCAATCGCCTTCAGTATCTCTATCTCTTCATGCTGCTCCATCATACGTAATTCGCGAATATGATTGGAAGCCTCCACCACCTCCAAAGGCTCGATGTAGACAGTCTTACCTGTAGCGGAGGAGTCATGTACTATACCTTGGAGCGCTCTCTTCCTTGATGCCTCTACCGGTATTACCATTCTACCGTCGCGGACCGCCGGGGTAACATCGCGATCGATAATATTCATTTCTATCGCCCTGTCAAGTACTCGCCGCATGGCACGCTGCATGGAGCCATTGGCCGAACGCAGTTGAGACCGTATCTCAAACAGTCGTTCGGAGGCATTATCCTTGATCTCGCCAAAATTATTGATCGCTCTCTCTATGACGGTGATAATCTCATGGAGTGAAAAGATACGTCCGGCTATTTCAGAAAGTGCAGGATAAGCAGATCGGTCACCATCAGCGGGGTTATGAAAGAACTTGCGCACATCTTCCGCCTGCCGTATCATTTTGAGCAAGTCAAGATACCTGACGGCGGGTACATATCCCCCCTCCGACTTTAATTGTCCGAGCCATGAGGCGACGTCCACCGGTGAGAATGCCGGGTAATCGGCAGTGCCTGTAATGATGGAGAGCATCTCGTTGGTCTGGGAGAGCCAACGAGTAACAACATCAAAATCATTGGAAAAGTGCATCTCCTCAGCGGCCTTTTTACCATAAAAAGAATTGCACTCGGCAAGCACAAGCTGCCTGATAGTATCAAATCCTATCTTCTGCTCAAAATTGTCGGGGTATATCATACTGCGAAATCCAACAAACATTAGCTCACCCTATCGAGAAATAAGGTGAGCTATAAATAAAATGCCAGTGAGAGAATACTGACGGAAAATAAGTTTAAATTACTGTTGCTTAGCCTCTTCGAGGATCTTGACAGCCATGTCATATATAGTAGTGTCATCGAGCACCACAATACCACCGTCGGGACCCGGCTCGATATGCATGCCTATATTCTTGCCAAACTGATAATTTACTCCACCGAAGTAATTACGAACGGTTTGAACAGTTAAATTAAGTTCATCGGCGATACGATGAGTCGCTCCATCAGGCAGACTGTCTTTGAGGCGGCGAAGCTCGTTGAATGAGATTGTCTTGCTCATAAATTTTTTTATTTGGTGGTGACTAATATTAATATTTTCTCTAATTTGAATTCCTCTGAGCCATCCCCTCCCCTAACAAATGCTAAGTTAAAAATTATTTAGACATTATGCAAACTTTAACGGATAAAAATAAACTGCTATATAACATATAGCTGCTGCCCATATCGCTCATGTCACTAAATAATCTCCACATCTATAGCCGGAATCCAGCCGATATTATCATTATTGAGTTTGACTTTGTACCATACGGGCTTGCCGTCAATATCACCCTCCTCATCAAGAATCTTAAATACCGTACCACGATGAAGCGGCGTACCTATAATGCGGGCATTTGCATCAGGCTCCTCCAGTAGATTGGTCTTGAATGCAGTCATCACAACATCATCGTGTCTGTCACAGACGTGAGCCGCACACAACGCGAAGATTGTGAATATCACTGTGAAGATAAACATAATGATGGCGCTGAAAAAGCCAATCTTCTTGATATTGACCGGGCGCGAAAAAATATATACAGCTATTGTCGCTAACATAATGATAAACGCCATGGCTGCGAATACAGCCCAGTAGTCAGAGGCGGTATCAACGGTGATGGTATGTCCGACACGCTGAAAGAAGGATAACGGATCAGGAGAGACATTCCCCTTCTTCCCCTTCAGCTCCGCCTTGTTGGCATCCTCGATACGCGAAGCGAGAAAGCGGATATTGTCATTAATCCGGGAATTGCGCGGGTCGAGTCTCTTGGCACGCAGATAACTGATCATGGCATGACCGTCATCACCGGCCTTGTAGTAGGCATTCCCCATATTGTAGAGCATCTCAGCTGACGTACCGACAGAATCGGCAGTAAGCTTATAGAGCTCAACAGCATGTTCATAATCACCCTTGTTATAAGCACTGTCCGCCTCAATGAGACGAGTATCACCGGCATAGGAATGAAATGGCAGAATAATACCGATCAAAGCGATGACCACGAGACTATATATTTTTTTTATCATTGTTATACAATAAGGCAAGTTCTACATTAACATATTGTCATCATTCTCGGTGGAGACAGCGTTGCGTTTGCGTTGTGCCGCCCTGAAGCCCTCCTCCAGTCTGTTGAGCGTATCTATACCCTCGTCATAAATGGCCTGCATATCATGTTCCGCCCGCGCCGGAGAATATTTCGCGAACTCACAATCATCAAGGAGTTTCAATAGTGTGGACTGTGTATCGCTGTCAATATCCGCCTGCTGCAGATGCTGCAGCACATTGTCACGATTGAGCTCAGAGACCGGTATCCTCATCTTATCACCCAGATAGCCCCATACAGCCCTGAGCATCTCGTCATAGAAGCGGTCAGTCTCCTTGCGTTGCAGGCATAGACCGGCGGCACGCAGACGGCGTTTGGCCATCTTGGCAGCCTTCTTGCTGCGCAGAGCGATAAGGTCAGACTGCTCGGCGATATGCTTGCGATACATGATCAGCACGATTGCAAGAAGCAATGCCGGGATGACGAACCACAGCAACCAATACAGAAAATTGAAAACGTATGGCCGGAAATGTTTCTGCAGCTCACCGTGATCACTCATCAATGCGGAGGAGAAGGCCAAGGAGGCCTGTGACTTGGATGACTCTGAGCCACGTGCGACATCCAGAGTATAGCTGCGTGAAACGGCGGTCTCATATTCTCCGGTCGACGGATTGAAGTAAACGAGCGAGACCGCGGGCAAGTCAAATCGTCCAGCCTCGAGCGGCATAAATGAATAGTCAAACTTGACACTGCCGGAAACGTTGGAAGATCCGACGTGAGACTTGACATCGGTAGTCGGACTGAAAACCTCGATCTGAGAGGGAAATATATTATTCAGATCCGGAAGGGTAATGAGCTTGAGATTGCCTTCACCCGTGATTGTATAAGTGATCGAACCGGCCTGATTGGAGATGACATTGGCAGTCGGGAGATCCGAAGATATATTGAACCGTCCGACACCACCTGAGAAATTAGCCGGCTTGGGAAGTGGCAGCGGTTTGATATCTACTGTCAGATCGTTGGGAGTAACGTGCAGTTGTACCGGTCGGCGAACGGTCATACGTGAGAAGAAGGGATCGTGATAATACTCTTCCGCATCGGCGCTGACGGTATATTTGTTTCCAATTATTTTAAGTTTGCCGGTCATCTGAGGGAATATGATATACCGGGCGATAACAGCCGTGGCATATTCCTTCCCCTGATAGTTCTCCATAACGAGATGATCAGATATATTGTCAGACTCCTCGATGACAAATCCATCAAATTTGGGAGCATCGGTGGCACCTATGAATTTTATCGAATTGTAAGTAGTATACAGTTTGACAGTATATACCAGCGCCTCCTGTTCGTAAGCGTTGGTTTTAGAGATATTGGCACGCAGGAAGAGCTGTTCGTTCCCCTTTCCGATAAAGGTAGGCGCATTGGACGCTGTCGGATCGACTCCCGAAGCACCTTGCTGATTGGATCCGGGCTGGGGATACGACTCCCGGGGAGACTGAGCGTCACCGATGGTATATGATACCGAATTGGACTTGACTCCACCCACAGTGACCGGCCCGAAGGTATATGAGCCCTTTCTGTCTGCCTTGAGTGTCAGAGCATACGTATTGGAAAATGTCTGCGAGGTACGACCATTGGTGCTTACAAATGAACTGCTTGACCCGCTGTGACCGAAATACAAAATCGTTGCTCCCGGCACAGAAGCCGGCGCGGCGGGCACTTCATCTATATCCGAGACCACAATCATTATATGAAATCTCTCACCCTCCCCGATAGTGCCTCGCGGTGAAACACGCAATTCGACCTTTGCCGCCAATGCTCCGACTGTAGCGCACAGCAAAGCGACGGCCAATAAGGTATATCTTAAATATGTCAATCGTGTCATTGCTCTATCTCAGTTACCACTTTTTCACACGTTCATGATTGCCTGAGGACTTATTGCCTTGCGCAGCCTGACGTGCCCGAGTCTGATTTTCATTATTTTCTACGGCATTCAGTATCTGTTCCGCAGCCTGCTGATTAATCTCGTTATCCTTGGGTTGCTGATCCTGCTGCTGTTGATCCTGTTGGTTATTTTGATCCTGTTTGTCCTGTTGATCCTGCTGATCTTGCTTGTCCTGCTGATCCTGTTGATCCTGCTGATCCTGCTGGTTCTGCTGATTTTGATCCTTGTTATTGTCCTGATTCTGCAATTTTAGCTGTGCTATACGCAGGTTGCGTCTCGCATCCGGGAAATCGGGATTGAGACGGAGTGCCTGTTTGTACAGATTTATTGCACCTGCATAATCTTCATTTTCGAAGGCCAGATTACCCATATTATAGTTCGCCTTGGATCGAAGGTCAATGTTCTGACATTCGGGACCTGCGACAGACTGCATCAGACGACTCCCTTCAGTGAGAAGTTTCTTGCTGAGAGAGTCGTTATTCTGTGTCGCCTTAGCCAGATTAATCTGTGAAAGACCGAGATTGAAACGGGCCACGTTGCTCTCAGGATTAGCCTGAAGTGCCTGCTTGTACAAGCGAATACCCTCTGCCAATTTTCCTTCACGCACCATCTTATTGCCCTCATTGATAGCCCGTCTTTCGGCACGCACCGACACGGCATACATTGACGATGGAAGAGTGATGAGAGCGAGAAGTATTACTAAAAGGACTCTGATTTTCATTTATTGGCCTCCTTTCTGAAGAATGTGAACTTATCAAGCCAGGTAATCTTGCTATCGACAACAAACATGTCAATAATAATAAAAGCGAATGCCAGCCAACCGAAGAGAGCAAAGAGTTCGTCATGCACTACGGACATACTACCCTCCAAAGCAGTCTTGGCTACCTTATCCATCTGTTTTTCGAGCTCGTTAAGGCAATCCTTGTTGGCGGCATTGACATATATACCCTTACCGGCCTCTGCAATCTTTATAGCGAGATCCTCGTTAAGCCGGGTCACCACGGGCTCTCCGGTGGCCGGATCAATCATTAATCCTCCACGCTGAGGTATATTGACTCCTGTCTGACTGCCTACACCTATGACATTGACCTGAATATTTTTCTTGGCGGCGGCGGCCACGGCATCCATCACCCCGTCGGGATTTTCAAGTTCCTCGGCATCAGTGATAAGGATTATGGACTTGCCAATATCCTTTGACTCGGAGAATGACATGGTAGCCTTCTCTATAGTAGCTGCGATATTAGTGCCCTGTTCAGCCAACTGATCCGGGGAGATTGAGTTGAGAAACATTTTGGCCGACACATAATCGTTGGTGACAGGGATCAGCGTATATGCCTCACCGGCATATTCAATCAGCCCGACACGGTCATTATTAAGCCGTCCGATCAGTTTCTCGAGCATCATCTTGGCCATACGCATTCTGTCGGGAGCACCGGGTTCGGGTGATGAAGGCGCAAGCATCGATGTGGAGGCATCGACGGCGATGACGACCTCTATACCCTCCTTGGAAGTATCCTCACTCTTAACACCACCCCAGGGACGCGCCAACGCAATGACAATACATGCAAATGCAAGACACTGCAATGTCAGTTTGATCGGCGGCTTATAGGGGGAGACGTCAGGCATCATCTGTTGAAGCACCTCCGGACGTCCGAATTTATTCAGTCGACGACGTCTGGAAAATCTGGCAAATAGATAGAGCCCGATATATATCGGTATACCGAGCAGAAGAAACAATATGTATGGATAAGCAAAACTCATATTCTAAATTTTAGATTAGACCCCATAACAGGAATAGCATCAAGGGATACGTCTCAAGATAGTGTATCGCAACAACATAGAGAGAGCATACGCTATCAGGGCGGCGAGCATCCAGGGCATGAACGCCTCGTCTGTGCGAGTGAAATTCTCGACATCAAGCTCGGTCTTCTCCAGACGGTCTATTTCTTCAAACACCTTCTGAAGTACCTTCTCATCCTTCGCACGAAAATACTTGCCGTTGGTGATATCGGCAATCTGTTTGAGGGACTGTTCATCAATCTTGGTCTCAAGAGTTGTGGTTGAAAATCCGAACGGATCGGTAATCTGAATATTACGGTCAGTACCGACACCGATAGTATATACCTTGATACCTTTGGACTTGGCAATCTGTGCAGCGGTCATGGGCGGTACCTGGCCGGCATTATTGGTACCGTCGGTAAGCAGAATAATACTCTTGGACTTGGCTTTGCCCGAGACGAGACGGTTGATGGCCGAAGAGAGACCGTCACCAATGGCGGTGCCGTCATTAAGGTCGCCCATCTCGACATTCTGGATAGCATTGATCAGCGCAGCCCTATCGTATGTCAGGGGCATGAGAGAGAGGCTCTCCCCCGCAAAGATTACTAATCCGAGATTATCATTGTTGCGTTGATTGACAAACTTGACGGCGACCTCCTTGGCGGCCTCAAACCTGTTAGGTTCAAAATCTTTTGCCGCCATAGAGCCGGAAATATCAAGTGCCAGGATGATATCGGTACCTTCGACACGCGAAGTGCGTTTTGAGTCAAACGTCTGAGGACGACACAGAGCCACTATGATACAACCGAGCGCAACCATTTTAAGCAAAAAACTGAGGTGCATCAACCACTGCTTGTAGCTGACCGGCAGTTTTGCGAATGGCATCACTGACGACACCATAAGTGTCGGAGTAGCCTTGCGATGACGCCCCACATACCACCATATCAACGGTATGTATATCAGAAACAGAAGGAGTAACCAGGGATATTTGAGCATCATAGTTTTTGATTATTCTGATTATTGTGAGTATCCGTATCGTGCGATTTGTCACCGGCAACACTATTGTCAGCATCTGTCTCGGTGCGCGGAGCCGTATCCTCCACGAATTTGACCGCATTGTCGTATGCCTTGACATTGTCATCCGGCAACGGACGGACCTTGGCAAACTTTACAAAATCAGCCATATCAAGCACCTGTCTGATAACAGCATTGCTGTGCATAAGTGTTTTATCATCAGCCAACCGGCTCATAATCTCCCTGGAGGTCATCTCCATAGCCTTGATACCGAAACGTTTGTATAGATATGTGCGCAGGATATCCGTCATTATGGTATAATATTCCTTCTCGTGCCCATCCTCCCATAAATGTCGCGACTTAAGTCGTCCAAGCAATTGCAGGGCCACGATATGGGGAGGAGTAACGGGTTTTGGGGGTAATATACCACCTGTGGTTTTATATCTGCGAATAAGCCACCAGGTCAGAACTGCAATGCCTGCTACAACAAATATAATCCACCACCAATAATAAAGCCAATCCGGAAGAGCATCAAATATGGACTTATCTTCCGGATCCTGCTCGCCGGTCATCGGTGATATCTTGTCATCAGCGCTTACATTGACCGGATTGATCTTAAGGAAATGGCTTTGGGAGGATATTGTGTCACCGCCTACAACATACTGCATACCCGGTATCTTATAATATCCCGAATCGAATACCTGTATGAGCATATTATAATTGATCTGAATCCTGTTGCTGCCTATTTCCACAGTATCGGGTGCGGAGGCTGCGGAGATCTCAACAGTATCGTTGAGAAGGGTCACATATCCCCTTTGCGACAGATTTTCAAACAGAGGGAATTCACCTTTGGTACCCTTGTCCTGGACAACTTCTATCCTGAACGGCGACTTGCTGCCCATCAACATGGTTGTAGAGTCCAGTTTGGATTGTACCATAACCGCACCTGCCTGGCAATGCAGGGCGACAATGGCCAAAGTGGAGGGCAAGATGATATTCTTTAGATAATTCATATAAATTAGAATCGATATTAAGCTACCCGGGTTATATCCGGGAGTCACTTCTAACGCCGAGACTTAGAGCGGAATACTCCAAGCAAAATTTTAACAAAATCTTCATCAGTGCGAATAGAGCCGAGCTCCACCCCACATCTGACAGAGGTGGACCGAAGACGTTGCTGTCTTTCATACCATGCCTTCTCGTAGGCCTCTCGCACACGTGAGGATGAGGTATCAATCCAACGGGTCCGACCTGTCTCAAGATC
>CAMWUY010000057.1 GCA_947177615.1 uncultured Porphyromonadaceae bacterium | reverse complement strand
CTATATTTGTATTTATAATTAAGATATATGGATAAGAGGATACTTGAAACAATACTCACTGACCAATTAGAGGAACTGAATCGTAAAAGTAAACTCAGCTTTTGTCAGCGTGAAGAGGAAGACCTTATAGATTTGCAAAGTCCGCAGGCTCAGGTTGTTATAGGTGTGAGACGGAGTGGCAAATCTACTTTGTGTTATAACGCTTTGACCCGAAATGGTGTGAAATTCGCTTATGTCAATTTCGACGATGAGCGACTTATACATCTGAACGGTGATGACTTAAACGATGTATTGGAGGTATTGTATAAAATCAATGGTGATTTTAATTATCTATTCATTGATGAAATTCAGAATATACCTGAATGGTATTTATTTGTGAACAGACTTTTACGAAAGCAGATACATATAATTATCACAGGTTCGAATGCAAAATTATTGAGTGGTGAACTTGCTACTCATATGACAGGCCGTCATCATTCAATAACTTTATATCCATTTTCTTTTTCTGAATATTGCTCGGTAAAGAATGTTGATACTCAGTCAAGGTCTACTATTGCTATCGCAACCAGAAGATCGCTCTTTGATGATTATATGAAACAAGGGGGATTCCCGGAACTCCAATTTATCGCCAATTGTAATGACTATATAAATGATTTGGTCAATAATATTCTAAAACGTGATATTGAACAGCGTTTCAAGATTCATCATACTTCAGTTTTTGAAGATATGTCACACCATTTGTTGAATATTTCACCGGCAATAATTGTTGAAAAAAACATACAGGAGCTATTCGGTTTAAAATCTTCGCACACTGCCAAAAATTATATAAGTTACTTAAAGCAAGCATATTTATTGGTCGGATTGCATAAATATTCCGCTAAGAGTCGCCAACGTATCATAGGGGAGAAAGTCTATCCGATTGATGTCGCCTTGATGAATAAACGTTCAGACGCTTTTGCGGGAGACAATCTTGGCTGGCGACTTGAGACTATCGTGTATATGGAATTGCTACGTAGGTATAAGAAGCGTGCAATGGATATATATTATTTTTCTGACCGGTCCGGTGAGTGTGACTTTATCATCTGTGAAAATCGCAAGGCTATTCTTGCAGTGCAGGTTTCTTATGATATTACTTCAGAAAAAACCAGAAAAAGAGAGATTGCAGGTCTGTTATTAGCAGCAAAAAAGACGGGATGTAACCAACTGTTGCTTCTGACCGACCACATCTATGAAGATTTAGAATTAGAGGGTTATTCGATAGCAATTCGTCCGGCTTACGATTTTTTACTGAACCGGGGGATTTGAGAATGTCGTAGCGGGGACCTGTCGGTTATTGCTGGTTGGGGAGCAGTGGTGTGAGGAGATAAAAAGAGAAGAACATCAGAAAGTTGCCAAGCATAGCTTTGCAAAATCTGATGTTCCACAATTTTTCCGACTTCATGACGGATATAAGTTTAAATCACGATTCTTTTAGATTAAGTGAGAGCGTTGATGTTGATGAACGCGGTGCAAGTGCTGTTATCTTCGGCGACGGCGAACAGATTTGCTGGCGTTGCTGTTGGCCGACGATGATGACGGACTGCTTTGTTTGGCCCTGGTGGCGCGTTTCTTGGTGGAGGTGCGCTTCGTGCGTGAAGTAGAGGAAGACGTTACCTTCCTGGCAGGAGTTTTTTCATCGACAACGGTACGCTCCGGAATAGAGTCTGCTCCTGCGGCTGCAAGCTTGGCAGCCTCTTCGGCAGCCTCTTTCTGTGCCAGATACTCCTCACGAGTGGGGACCCAAAGATTCTTGCCGAACTCACGCAGACGTGTATCTATGCTGTCCTGTGCGCGCTTGAGGTCATCAGGGTCAGGATACATCTGGTTCATCGAGAGGTTGCGCAGATTGCGAGTCTTGTATATATCACCCTCGTACATGCCGAGGTTGAAGTAGTCATCAAGTGAATACTGCGGGAGATTGTTGTCATCGCTAAGGAAGATGTATTGCTGTGCGAGGAAAGGTCTTAGGGCGTCAAACTTGACCCAGAACATGGGCAGACGCATTTCTCCACCGAAGTCGCCGCTCTGATTGAGGACAGGGCAGATCGCCTCCACACGAGTCTTCATCTGGTTGGTGCGACGATCAAACTCCCACTTTTCGAGGATATAGTAGTTGAGCACCTGACCGGTAGGCACGTCGGCCTCCTCGATAACGTATGCCGGTTCGCCGCGACCGGAACCCGCGCGGTAGTATATGCCGAAGCGATCAAGCATATCACCGACATTGACCTTATATTGGTCAGTAAAGACCTCACGACCGTCGAGGTATTCGTAGGCCGGAATTTTACCATCCACAACCTTACCCAGAATCAGACGGAAGAGGTTTTCCTGTCCGTCTACCACATCCTCCGGATAATAGAGTGGAGTGTTAGCGTCTTTAGTGAGGTCGATCTGACGATATATCTGCCGCATGAACTGGAGATCAGCATCATGAGTCTCTTTGTTCTCGTAGAAGCCCTGCATACGCTGAGTAACCTGTGGCGCTCCCTTTTCGGTCTGTCCCTTTTTATCCTTGTCTGCACGTCTGCGGACGACACTGCTGCCACTCTCTACCTGAGCGAAAGATGCGATAGCCAGAGAGGCAATTGTGACTACGGGGATGAATTTCTGGTATAGTTTCATAACAATCATTGTTAATTGAGGGCGACCTCCATGGGTGAGATGTCGCGGGTGATACCGTCAGGACCTTTGGCCTTGACATTAGAGATAAAGAAAGACTTACCGGGCTTCATGCGTTTGAACTGCTCCTTCTGTCTGTCGGAGAATGAACTGCCGTTGCTAACCTCCGGGATAGCATTGCCCATAGAGTCGAAAAATATTGTGGAGAACGAAACGACAGAGTATGTTACGTTCAGAATATCATCGTCGATGGCTGCACCGAGTCCGGATGCGGCCATGAGTTGTGCCTTGGATATGCGCTTGGGCGAGCCTTTGTAGTGGACGGGATTGCCGGTCGCATCCTTAATGGCGATATAGGGTGAGGGATCAGGTAGTTTACGCACTCTGAATTTCATCGAGCCGACACTCTGCTGGCGTCCTTCGAGTGTGGCAGTGACTGATATTTCAGCCTCGGTACCGACCTTGCCGGGGTGGGCTATCCATGTATCGCCCGAGCGTGTCAGCGTGCCGTTGGTCATGGATGCGTTGATGGCATTCATCGGTATTCCCGGCACGGATATGGAGATAGGGTTGTCTATACCGGCATAAAGCACATTCATCATCGTCGGTGAGATGGTGGCCATAGGCTCGATGACAGTGTATGAAGAGGTAAACGGCCTACGGTCGAGTGTGCCGTCGCCGCGCATCACCTCCAGATATCCGGAATACTCGTGCGTGCCGGTCTGTGTTGGTACAAATTCGTACAACCCCTTGTCTCCGGGGAGTTTTGAGCCGTTTATGTATATTGAGGGACGTTGTGTGGTGTCGATAGCTGCCAGCACGATGTTGGCTGAATATTTTCCGCCTCGTATTATCATGTTGGAGTTGGGTATGACGTATGCGTTGAGCTCATTGACACGCACATCACCTATGTCCACATTGGTGATCAGCGTGGCCATAGCCTCCGACTCGGCCTGCCGTATGTCATTCTGCAGCTTGGTGAGGAGTGTTACGGCAGCGATGGCCGGCATGTTGTCGAACATCTTATTTTCCCATGTCATCTCACCCACTGTACCCGGAGTATTAGAAACAGTGGTCGACAGTGACTGCATGACGGAGGCTCTTTTTGTGGAGTCCGTGATGAGGGCTGCCACATAGTCGCGGTATTGGTCGATGTTGAGACGTAGTGTGCGGCCGCGGTTTGTAGCCGGATTGAGCATGGTGACCGATGCGGCTTCGAGGTCATCGAGGTTTATGATCTTACGGTAGTCACCGTTCTTGCCGTCGGCTGCCTGAGCGATAGCTGTCTTGAGAGAGTCGATGGAGGCATATATGGTGGCAGAGCGCTTGTGGAGCTCCTCACCTTTTTTATACCAGGGTCCGACCTTTTCAGGATTTTTCTCATAGAGGTCAGCCAGATATGCAAACTGGTTGTCGCTGCGGGCCGACATGCTGAGATTTGTGCGGTGCAGACTGTCCTGGACCTGGCTGAAACCGTTGAGCACGTCGCTTGAGACATTGAGAGCGAGCATAGCCGTAAGGACGATATACATCAGGTTTATCATCCTCTGTCGCGGAGACATTCGTGCTACGTTATTACCACCTGCCATTTTATACTAATTAGGAATTAGGAATTAGAAGTTGGGAATTAGGAATAGAGATAAGAAATCAGGCGTCCTGCTGTGCCGACTGCTCGAATGGGTTGGCGGGCATATCGGCCGGACGCGCACCTCCCATCATCGGATTGTACATGTTGATGGTCATGGCTGTGATCATCTTTTCATACACGGAGTTGAGCTGCTTCATATAGCGTGCCATCTTCTCGGTCTCCTCGCAATAGTGAGCGCTCTCTGCGGCAGACTTCTCGTACATATCGCGGATGTCCTTGAGTCCGCGGTTTACGCGGTCGATAGATTCGAGCTGCGATGAAATGCTCTTGAGCTGTATCTCGTATATTGTGTTCAGACCACCGATGTTGCGGTTGAGGTCTTCCATCTTGTCGACGTATCCCTCGGAACTGCGTGATATGGAGTCGGAGTTGTCAGTGATAGCCTTGTAAGAGGATAGAAGAACCGAACTTACCTCATTGAGCGAAGCCGTAGTCTCGCGCAGCTGAGTCATCTGATCGGCGATACCGGCGAGTTGCTGCAGGTAGTCCTGTGTAGCTGTAGTGAGTTCCGCCATCTGCGACAGCTGTTCCGAGGCCTGTGCCATACGTGAGATTGACTCTCTGAGTGAGGTCGTGTCCTCTTCCGACAGCTGTACTGCATCGGGGATACCTGCGGCTGCGCGTGCCCCGTCAGCAGAGATGGCCGCATTACCGCCTCCGGCGATTATGATATTGCCGTTTTCGTCGGCACCGCCGCCACCGTTGATGATGACGCCTCCACCATGCGAACCGCTCATATCAGGACGGTCCTCCGGATTGCGTGACTCAAGGACCGGGAATACTTCTTCCCATGCGTACTCCTTGGGAGGACGGTCGAAAGCTGTAAGGATAAACATGGCTATCTCCGTTCCCATACCGATACAGAGCAGAGTCGAACCTCCTGGCAGGTGCAGGATCTTGAAGAGCGCACCCCATATAACGATTGCCGCACCGATAGAGTATGCGAAGTTGAAGAAGCGTTGTCCCTTTTCACCGTGCAGGAAACGCTCGATGCCGTTGGCGTATTTTCTTATCTTGACCATTTCGGAAAGTATATGCGTAGGTTGAGGTATTGATGTTTGGATTATTTCTTTTTCTTCTTCTGCGTGCCTTTGGCAAATCCTATCTGCGAGCGGACGCATCTGAAGCCTATATACGAGCGCTGTTCATTCTGGTATTCCCACATACGGAGATCGGAGCGCAGATTGTGGGCGACATCCTTCCATGAGCCTCCGCGCACTATCTTGCGCTTCATCTTGTACGGATCCTCCTTGGCGGCATCATACCGATATTCAGGATTGAGGTCGGAAGTCAGCTTGTTGATGCTCTCGGTATATGCGGTAGAGGTCCACTCGGAGACATTACCGGCCATATCGTATAGTCCGAAGTCGTTGGGTTTGAATGTGCCTACGGCCGAGGTGATGACGTGACCGTCGCGTACGAAGTCACCGTCCATCGGCTTGAAGTTGGCGTAGAAGCAGCCGCGTTCGTCCATTGGCAGTGTCTCGTCCCATGGATATGATGACTCGGAGTTGCCGGCTCTGGCCGCATATTCCCATTCAGCCTCTGTGGGGAGACGGAAAGGCTCGATGTATACGCCCTCGCGTCCGAGCGAGCGGCGGAGGTAATCAGTACGCCAGTTGGCAAAGGCGTTGGCCTGCTCCCAGCTTACTCCCACTACAGGATAGTCATTGTATCCGGCGTGAGAGAAGTAGAGACGTGTGTAAGGCTCGTTGTATGCATTGTCAAAGTCATTGATCCAAGCAGTTGTGTCAGGATAGACATTGACGATGTATGTGTTGAGGAAGTCATAGTCACCGGTGAGGGGGCGTGAGACAGTCTCACGGATTATTTCACCCTCGTCGGTGAGGTATGCCGTATCTTTTGATATGATCGGCAGTTCGGTCGACACCGGGAGGTCGGTGTTATATTCCCTGCGTGTCGGGTCGAGACGGTTCTTGCGTTGAGCCGCCGCCGTATGATTGAATATCTCGTAACGGTAATTGAGCTGTGTCGGATCGAGCTCACGTCGCCCTGTGATGGGGTTGGTGCGATAGACACTCTCTATGGCACGCTGCTCATCCTCGTTGGCGTTACGCCAGGGTATCGGCTTGTTCCAGTTGAGGTAAGGCTTGATCGGATTGCCCTCCTTGTCCTCCTCAATCTTGAAGGCTTCATTGCCACCGTAAGCCGGGTCGGCAAGGCGTTCACGGATTATGGAGTCGCGCACCCAAAACACGAACTGCTTGTATTTGGAGTTTGTGATCTCAGTTTCGTCCATCCAGAACGAGTCGATGGATACTCCTCTGGAATTGGCCTTGACACCCCATACGGAGTCATCCTTGGCGGCTCCCATAGCGTATGCACCTCTATCGACGAGCACCATACCGTAAGGTGCCGGCTCAGCAAAGGTCGAACCACCGATGCCGGTGACTTCACCTCCGGCTCCGCCACCGCGGGTCGCGGCGCATGAAGCGAGTAGTGATACAGAGGTCAGAGTGAGTGCCCATACTGCGGTGTGGCGTTGAGTGGCCGAATGCAATATGCCGCGCAGAGTATTATTTGAATTTTTCTTTATTATCATAATCGCTACATTATACGAATGGAACGGTGTTTATTTCTGTTTTTGCCCGAGAAATCGAGTTTTAGCTGATATCCCAGTATTAGTTCGTGGCTGCCTGAAGAGGCTTTGCCGATGGCGGATAGTGGATAGTCGTATGCATATCCGATATAGAAGTTCTTGAATTCTGCGCCGATTGTGGCGTAGACGGCCTCCTGCCAGCGGTAACCCGCTCCGAAGGTTATAAACTTATTGTATGTGGCTCTCATCGTGGCCTGAGCGGTAAATCTTTCGAAATTAGTGCTCGCCAATATTGAGGGCTGCAATGAGAATAACGTATTTTTTACAGGAATATTGCCATCGGCGGTCAAATAAAGTGAACGGGTGAGTTCCGTCTCATATTCATGATAGTCTGAGGCCTCGGATCCCTGGACGTTCATCTTGACGACCGGATTGAGCAGATGCAGCCCGGCGATGCCAACTGAGAAGTACCGGTGTTGATAATGTATACCTGCCGAGAAGTCAAATGCGTTGCCCGACAGGTCTTGTGTGGGGAGAGATGTGTCGGTGCTCTCGTGATAGTCATCCTCATCCGGAATGTATATATCCGTTGCCCGGAATCTGGAATTATAATATCCCCCCTGTACGCCGACTGAGAAGACGCCTTTTAGTAATTTGAACTTATAGGATGCTTGTACGTTGGCCAAAAGATTGGAGAAGAGACCCAGGGACTCCTGACTGATATTGACACCGACACCAATGCGCTTGGAGCCGATCTTGAACGGCGCGTCGGCGACTCCGAAGAATGATTTTGGTGCGTTGGTGATGCCCAGCCACTGCAATTTGGCGCCGGCGCGGATACGGATATAGTCAGTTGTCCCCGTAGCTGCGGGATTATAATATGTCGGCACCTCCCAACTTTGTGTCAGCATCATCTCGCTCTGAGCCGATGCATTGAAGACGGCGCCCCAGATCATCGCCACGACAATAGAGAGTCTCGCAATGTTTGCGCGACAACATGCTGATTTGTCGATAAATGTGTCGTATATTATGCTCATGATATTATGACGATGATGGAGGGGTTAATGATTATTCAAAGTAGAAATTGATGACCACCATATTTGACTTGACCTTCTTGAGAGATTGTGTCATAATATATTGGTGTGGATTGTCTACGAGGTCCGGACGGTCATGTTTCAATATGTCGGTGAGTCCGAAACAGAACTTTATCTCCGGTATAAACTTGAAGAAAGGGAGATAGAAGTCACAGCCCAGTCCGACGGTGAGATATGCGTCAGCGGTATTGAACGTCAGATAGTCAGCACGCTTTTTGGAAACATCAAATGATGCCATCGCTCCGACAGTGACGTATGGCCGGACATTAGTCTGCCGGTCACCCGAGATTTTGAGATCGACGGGTACGACAACGTATGCGCTTTTTATGGTCTGTTGTACCCGTGATGGAAATCCGTTATCCGGATTGAGCGTAGGGTTAGGGTTGTTATAGTCGATCATTTCAGCCGTTTTAGAACCGAAATACATACCCGGTGATAGTCTGAGGTTAAGGTATCTGTGGAGCCGGAGGTCTCCCAAGACGTTGACACAGAATCCCGGTGAGAATGCCGGGACCTCAGCGACCCACTGCTGTCCGTCGGGGGTGACATATCCATTGTGTGTGAAACTCAAATCCTGAAAATGAGCACCGACTGAGAATCCCAGGTGTATAGGCTTCTGATCGGCGTATTGGCGGTTTAACTCCTTATTGCGTGGACGTGCATCAGCCCGTCCGACACTGCATAGCGCCGGTGAGAGGATTATGACAGCCAGCAACGTCAGCAGACAGCGGAGTCCGTGGCTCACATGGATAGTATTATGATATCGAAAAATCATATTGTGTCAGCTTAGATATGCTCTAACATTGATGTATTAACGCCTGTAAGGTCACATTATTGTAATATAACTCAAGAAACCTCAGAATCAATCTGATGATAATCATGGCAAAAAATAATAAATTTTTGTGTTTTTCTGAAAAAATTGTTAAAAATAAGTGTCGAGATTGTGTGAGTGATAGAAATTTAGTTATTTTTGTAATAGAATAGGTAGACCCTATCCGTCGACTTGGGTCGTCAAAATTGAGTTTTATGCCTGAATTAACGATATTTATAATGCTATATATATATAGAAAAATGGTGATTGCCAATAAGTTGCTTATTGCAATCCGTAAGTTTCTCCCTTTCGGTCCGGATGTCTCTGACGTAAATAATCGTCACAATAAAGAGGTGCTGTTTTCGTTAAATAGCTGACCCCGGAGTGATACAATCGTCACATATTGACACGACAGTATTATAGATACAAATTTTCCATAAGAATAAAGACTTAATTATAAAGATGATATATCACTATGGCATAATCCGTGGAAGGGTAGACGGATAACAACCATATAGACTGACAATCACACATAAACCACGTTAGAAACGTAAATTTAACTCCAAACTCATGAAAAAATATATTCTTCTCGCGATAGTTGTGACTCTGCTGACTGCATGCAGCTCAGAAGATGCTCCAGTAGACGGTCGGATTGCGGCATGTTTCAGTGGCACTATTGGGACAGATGTCATATCACGTGCTGTTGATGAAAGTTGGAATACCGGGGACAGTATAGGCATCAGCATGAGCGGACGATATGCCAATATAAAATACAGTACCGAAAATGCCGATGGAATATTCACCGGCGATCCAATGTATTTCAGAAATAAGCGGGATGCAGTTTCGATTTCTGCCTACTATCCTTTTACAGGCACAGACGGCACCTCTCCCGGCGTTATCGATGTTTCCACCGGTATCGAACGCCAGACTCCTGCCGAGCAGCCCAAATTTGACTTTCTTTATGCACGGCTTGACAATGTCACCGGCAGCGCTCCTGATATAAATCTGGCATTTAAACATCAGATGTGCAAGCTGACGCTGATTTTCCGAAATGGCAACGGCGGTACCGATGTAAGCAAAATAAACTCATATCGTATCGACGGACTCGTGCTTGACGGTTCATTCAACACAGCAACCGGTGAGTGCGCGGCAAAAAATACATCAGCCGCTCCTATCGAGATGACACCGGCCGTCGCACATAATGTCAGACTACCATATCTCATCCTCTTCCCGCAGTCGGTGGAGAAGGTGACTGTGAGAATTACCGACACCGAGGAACAGGAATATAGTTGCGAACTCAACTTCCCCGACAACCGTCTCGTTTCGGGCAACCACTATGTCTACACGATAGTCGTGAAAAAAACTTCTCTCAATGTCGAGCAATCCACCATCACCGACTGGACTGAGACATTCCTTTCCTCCGATGGACAATCCGAATAAACGGATTTATAAATATTAATTCAGATACCGATCAACAGATTACAATATGAAAAAGATATATCTCCTTGCAACAGCCGTCGCGATCACATTGGCCGCTTGCGATAAGAACGAAGATAATCCGCAGTCAGCATATCAGGCAGCAAAAATCACTGCTAAAATCGCTGATATCAACGCTACCCGTGCCATCAACACGTCATGGGAGGCCGGTGATGCAATCGGGATCCACTCTATTGTAGGCAGGGATGGTGAAAACCGGGTCATCGGTCCTTACTTCAATGTTGAATACACCACAGTCAAAGGCGACGGTATCTTTACCGGCGATTCATTGTACTTCTACAAGCCCATGACTCTCTACGCATATTATCCTTTTGCCAAGACCGGAGATGCCAACGGCATTGATGACAATGGAATTATCAAGGCAAACACCCGCACTGACAATCAGAGAGTGAAGGAGCAACGCCTCATCGACTTTCTCTGGGCCAGCGAGAACGGTTTCACTGCAAGAAATCCCAAAGTGGATTTTACCTTCACCCATCAGATGTCTCAGCTGACGTTCAAGTTTCTCAATACATCTGTCGGTGATCCCCTGCATGAAGTATTAGTAGAGAATATAACCGCCTACGAACTCATAGGTCTTGGTTTCGATGGGTCTTTCAATACCTACACCGGAGTGTGCGCTATAAATGATCCGGCTGTCAACGACAGTATCAAGATTGAGAAATTCAAAGATGGCTCCACACCCTTCTACAAGAATATCAAACACGATGAGTTTCTCGATCCGATCATAATGTTCCCTCAGAAGCCGGGCAACGACAAGGTGCTTCTTCGCCTATATCTCGATGAACTCAAAGGTGAAAATCACGAGCACCAGCTGCAGACCTATACCTGCACCCTCACTTTCGGTGACGGCGAGCTCAAACCGGGTTGTAATTATAAGTACACCATCCGAGTTTCAAAGGTCGGTCTGATTGTAGGCGAGATGTCGATCGAGCCATGGAAAGTGGAGCGCGACGTCAAGCTCACATCCACTATCGACGGAGGATTTGTAGAATGGGAGGATGACTGATAGACTCCGCAATAAAACAATTGATTAATCTCAGCTATGAACACATTATATAAACATATATTACGTGCTGTTGCGGTTCTGTCGCTCTTTGCCGGAATTGTGTCCTGCTCTCAGGATGAGCTCGGCATCCTGTCGGAAGATATGCCTCCCGGTGAGCACCCGCTCAAGCTCATTGCCTCGGTCGATGGAATGAGAACGCGCGCCGATGAATCCTGCAGCTGGGTTAACGGTGACAGTATAGCTGTGCGTATCGGTGTAATCGGACGGTTTGACCGTATCGGTAATTATATGCTGAATGCCGATGGTACGGTCATGGACGAGCCCGCCCCCCTCAGCGGGCCCCGCCCCAAAGACATCGTCAAGGCATGGTACCCCTACGTGGACATGAACGCCGTCAAGACCTATTCATTAAAAGACCAATCCCACGGATATCACCACCTCGATTTCATGAGGGCGGAATCCGACAGCATACACTTCAAAGATGTAGTCAACCTGACGTTCAAGCACGAGATGGCTAAGGTCTCAACTGAACTCGTGCGCGGCGAGGGCGTATCAGAGGAGGAGTTTGCTACAGCCAAGTTGTATTATAGTGGTTATACCGGAGTCAATTTCTCTGAAACAGATTTTAATAGCGATGGTTTCGATTTCGGCCTTATCACTCCCGACTCCATCAACACAGCTCTCCTTGTGCCGCGGGAGATGACCGGTCAACCGCTTATCATAGTGAAGCTCACGGTCAATGTCAATGGGCACCTGATTGACAAGACGCTGACCTATACTGCCGCAAGTAGCGCCGATGACCTCATCGCGGGCTACCACAACCACTACACTGTGACGATTCAGAAAGACAAACTGGATGTCAATCCGCCTGTCACGGCTTCATGGAATGACGACAAAGAACCGAGTGCTTCACAGCCATGGATATTCAAGGTCGTAATGGAAGGTAGTCTGAATATTCCTGAAAGTCGCCGAAAGGATCTCGTGTTTTCTGGGAATGTCGTCAATGCCGATGACTTTATGCAAAACAAGGTTGATACCCTTTATGTGGCCGGAAATGATTTCTCCATTTCCTGTATTATGAAGGAAGAAAGAAGGCCGAAAATGAATTTGATGGATGCGGCAGAAGGCATTGACAATATAACTTCCGGTTTTGAATTAGATACTCTCCATAATACCGTGACGTTTAATTTCGATTTCCACTTGCGTTCCAACGTGGTGACCTTGGCGTATAAAGAATTTT
>CAMWUY010000056.1 GCA_947177615.1 uncultured Porphyromonadaceae bacterium | reverse complement strand
AAAAATATTGGGCTATTCAGTTCGAAGATTTTTGCACTTCGTTATTGAATCTTCGTTAGGCGTTGTACCGAATGCGAAATATACGATGGATCAAAATTGATGAATAGTTGAGGACAGCGGATGGGTTGTAATTATAGATAGATTTGATTAATTTTGTGGTATTCGCAATTTTCAGATAAAATAAGATGGAGAATATGAGGCCGTTTTTGCAGTGTATAGCCGATGGCTACATAGATAAATATGTTAATGTCAGAGCTCGTGAAAAGGGTTCTCTTGTCAATGTTGACGGTCGTGTTGAGGATGGTGATAGTGATAAAAAGGGTTTAAAGAGTGGTGAGTCCGGTAATGTGGATTTGTCAGATATCTGTTTTGTGTTTCCGAATAAGCGTGCCGGCACCTTTTTCAGAAAATATTTACGACAGGCACTCAAGGGTGTATATCTGATGCCGGAGATTACCAATATTACTGAATTTGTGACGCTCGTTTCCGGCCGTCAAATTGGGACACGTCTCGAGATGCTGTTGCTGCTATATAAGTGTTATCTTGAAGAATTAGCTCCCGGTGTGCCTCAGTCGGAGCTTGATGAGTCGTTACGGTTTGATAATTTCAGAGTGTGGGGCGACACGGTGTTAAGGGATTTCAGCGATGTAGATTTACATTGTATAGATGCAGAGGAGATATTTACCAATCTAAAGGATTTTCGAACGTTGGCTACCGATTATCTTAATGATAATCAACGTCGAGTGGTAGAGGAATATTTTGGTAAGCACCTGTATGAACAGAGTGACTCGTTCTGGCGCCAATTTGAGGATGTTGATGAAATTAGTGACGGGAAAGAGGAGGGTGATAGCGAGGGTGTGCCTCCCCGGAGAAAGGCGCGCAAGAAGTTTGTGTATCTGTGGCAGCTATTGTCGAGTCTGTGTCGGCGATTTGAAGCAAGTCTGTCCGCGATCGGGCAGGCTACAACGGGTATGGCATATCGCTTAGCCAAGGAACGTCTTGAGCAATATGGTGCGGAAATCCTGCCATGGAAACGTGTAGTGATGGTGGGTTTTAATGCATTGTCCGGTGCAGAACGAGGTATCTTTTCCGCCCTTCAGGATTTAGAGGTAGAGTCTTCAGGTACAGACAAGAGCATACCGGAGCCTTATGCGGACTTTGTTTGGGACTGTACGGGTCCTATATTGCGCGACAGGGAAAATCCGGCAGGACGTTTTGTCGCAATAAATAAAAAGCGATATCCGGAGCCGGAGTGGTTGAAGGAGTATCTGCGTAAATCAGATACCACGACATTACCTTATCATTTGGAGAAGATTGCGTGTCCGTCGAATGCATTGCAGGCGAAGGTGGCAGGAGAGGAACTGGTGAAGATGCATAATGAGTTGGGAGAGGAAGCTTTTGCTGAAGCACGAGTGGCAGTTGTCGTCCCCGATGAGTCATTGTTGATGCCGATCCTGTATGGACTGCCTCCGGAAGTAGGGAATGTCAATCTGACGATGGGCTATCCTCTGAAGGAAACATCGATATCGACTTTTATCACTTTGTTGCGTTCAGTCCAGTCATCTCAGCGCTATAGCAGGGGTGAAAGAGGATTTGGCATTGAAGAGTTAAATCGATTGTTTTCGCATCCATTATCCCACGCGATATTGGGCACGAGTACCATCAACAGATTTAGGAGCGAGATGGCCTCCAAACGTCGTATAGTGGTGGGCGCAGAAGATATAAAGTCACTGTCGTCACGAGGTGAGCGAATGCTAAGAATACTGGGGTCAGAGGCATCAGTAGAGGAGACTTCCAATTATATGAATGACGTGTTGGAGATGGTCATAGAAGCGATGTCATCTTCTCACGGCACGATGATTCACAATAAATTGGAATCGGCAAACGCTCGAAAATGGCAACAGGCGTTAAGGCTTCTGACAGACAGTCTGCAGAGATACGATATAGAGATGCGCCCTCTCACTCTAATGTATGAGGCAGAACGGTTATTATCTGCAGAGACCGTGGGTTTCAGGGGAGAACCCTTGGCCGGTCTACAGATCATGGGACTGTTGGAAACACGTTTGCTGGATTTTGACCATATCATCATTCTGTCGATGAATGATAAGATCATGCCTCAAAAGTCTCGTCAACGGACATTCATACCCGATACGTTACGGTGGGGTTACGGCATGCCTCCCTCGAATTATCAGGAGAATATATTCAGCTATTACTTCTATCGTCTGATAAGCAGGGCAAAGAGTGTGCGGATGCTATATGATTCACGTATCGGGATAAGCGGTGGAGGTCCGTCACGTTATCTTCATCAGCTTGATATGCTGTATGCCCGCGAGTCGCTGATGCGTAGCGAACGCAAGGTAGTCGTGACCAATGGTTCGGAGTACAGTGAGGCAAGTGGACATAATGTGGAGACATATCGTAAGTTGAGAAGGTATCTCGCTGAGAGTGATGGAGGCAGATCGTTTTCAGCGACGTCTCTCAAGAAATATTGCGTATGTCCACTGAAATTTTATCTGGAGGTCATTTGCGGCATAAAAACAGACTATGAGGAATCAGAGAAACTCGGTGCCATCGAATATGGAAATATCTTCCACAGTCTGATGGAGCACATGTATCTGCCTGCGGATCATATAGGGAACAACAATCTGTTTGACAAACCGGTGAGAATACACGCGGATAAAATACGGAAATTGCTGGAAGACAGGGACAGGTTGATGTCAGAGGTAGTTCGGGCGATAAATAAACATTATTACCGTCGTGATGAGTCAGACCTCGATATGGCATTGCCCCCGGCGACAGCAATCATCGCAGAGGGGATGCTGTTGCAGCTTGAATCGACGTTGCGCTACGATCTCGGTCTGACTCCTTTTGATATATTAGGTTGTGAGACAGCGGGTGATGTAATATATGATGCAGGAGATGATCTCAGAGTGCGTATGCAATTCAAGATCGACCGTATAGATCTTGTGCCGACGGGAGATGATGAATCCGGCAATCCCATATATGAATATAGACTTGTAGACTACAAGACCGGGTATGTCAGCTATGACAGTACAAGCTTTGATGACTATTTCGTGAATATGAATAATTCTGATCCAACGTTTCAGATGATGCTGTACGCAGAGTTGTTGAGCAGTTGGGAGAGGTGGCAGTCGCGCTATGGTCATCCCAAACTTGGTTTGTCGATATATGCAGTGAACAGCCCTCAAAGGGTAAATGAGATAAGAGTGCCTCAGATAAATAAGGAGACGATAGGTTATTATGATGAGGTACGGGAGGAGTTTAATGAACGACTGCGCGCAATGTTGCATGAAATATATATAGAGGATAAGGAATTTGAGGCGATGCCCGAGGAAAAGAAATGCAGTTACTGCAGTTTCCGCGCAATATGCCGCAAATAATCTTATAATCAGATGGATTTTTGAGTTCCGGGAATTTTAAACTTATAAGGGGGTGTAGTGGTTATAAAGGTATGAAAAGAGAGACAATAGTAATCATAGGTGGAGGTTTCGCCGGTATGAATCTGGCGAAACGTCTTGATAGCAATCGATATGAGGTGAAGCTCATCGACCGCAATAACTTTCATTCCTTTCCTCCATTATTTTATCAAATAGCGTCTTCGGGTCTTGATGCGAGTAATATAAGCTTTCCGTTCCGCAGGGAGTTTAAGAAGAAACGCAACGTGACTTACCACATGGGTCATGTAAAGAATATAGATGTCGAAAAGCATGAAGTGACGACATCATACGAGACGATCAAATATGACCGACTGGTGATCAGCGCAGGCACGACGAATAACTTTTTCGGTATGTCAGGCCTGTCGGAGAATGTATTCTGTATAAAGACAGTAGCCGAGGCGGCTCATACACGCGATGAGATATTGGACAGATTGGAGCGGGGAGCATTGCAACCGGATGTAAAACGTCGACGTGAATTGTTGAGTTTTCTTGTAGTCGGTGGCGGTCCCTCCGGAGTAGAGATAGCCGGAGCTTTAGGTGAGATGAAGCGAGATATATTGCCACGCGAATATCCGGAATTGGATCCGGACGATGTGTCGATTACTCTGGTAGAGGGTAATGACAGATTGTTGGCCGCTATGAGTGAAAAATCATCGTCGAAGGCGTTGGATTATCTGCATAATCTGATGGTTGATGTACGTCTGAATACAACAATGAAGGGGTATTCAGATAAGATAGTGACGTATGGTGATGGTCATAGTGAATATCGTGAGACTCTGATATGGACAGCCGGAGTATGTGGTGAGCCAATGCCCGGATTGCCTCAGGAGGTTATAGGGAGGGGAGGACGTCTGAAAGTAGATGAATATAACAGACTGATAGGATATGAGGAGAGTATATATGCACTTGGAGATATCGCTCTGATGCAGACAGAGGAATATCCCAATGGTCATCCTCAAGTAGCGCAACCGGCGATACAGCAGGCGATAAATCTGGCCGGAAACCTGAATGCGGGGGAGTTTAAGACAAAATTTGTGTATAACGACAAGGGCTCGATGGCTACCGTAGGAAAGAATAAAGCCGTTGTAGATCTTGCGAAAGTCTCCTTCGGCGGTTCATTGGCATGGTGGGCATGGATGTTTATTCACCTGATATCACTTATCGGGATGCGCAACAAGCTGAATGTTATGCTCAACTGGATATGGAATTACTGTACATATTCGACATCATTGAGACTGTTGTTGCGTCCTACGAAATATCCGTTGCGCCGTCATTGGGGAGACTGAAAGGTGTCATCGGTGGAATTGAAAATGTGTAGCGATAAGAAATGAAAAGAAAAATGGATAGAAGATTATTAATGATAGGAGTTGGAGTGGCAATGTTGGGAATGGGGAGTTGCAGTACTCTAAGTGGTCTGATAGGCGGGAAAGATAAAAATATCAAGAAGGAGACAGTGCTGCCGTCAGATAGAGAGCAGATACAACTACAAGCCAAGTCTCAAGAATATACGTCAGAGGATCTGGCGCGCGGAACGATCAAGGGTGACTGGGCTATTGAGGAAGTCAATGGACAACGGACAGTCGGTGTCAAGCCACCGTATTTGAAATTCGTGCCCTCGGAGAAGCGCGTATATGGTAATAACGGATGTAATGTGCTGAATGCCGAGTATACGTATAATGCCGCAGACTCGACGCTGAGTTTCGATCATATAGCGACCACAATGATGATGTGTAATGAGCCGGGTCTGACCGATATTGACATTAATTCGGCTCTCAGTAATGTGAAACGTTATACGTGGGAGCGTGACGGTAACGAATATTATCTGTACCTGACCGATGCGAATATGAACCGGTTGCTCGTGTTGATGCATCAGAATTTTGAATTTTTAAACGGCTCATGGCGTGTATTGACTATCGGCGACGAGTCGATGAATAATCCTGATCTAAAGTTGGTTATAGATGTGGATGAAGGTAAGATCCATGGTAATACGGGGTGTAATATATTCAACGGGAGTTTTGAAATAGATCGTGAGACAGCGAATGTCATATCGTTTCAGGATTTGATCACGACACGAATGGCCTGTGAGAATCCCGAGTATGAGACGCGTTTTCTTGTGGCATTGGAAGATGCGGATCATGCCAAGCCGATATCGGGTAGCAGAGTTCTATTGTTGAACAGTGCCAATGAGGTGGTTTTGACATTGGAAAGATAATGGGGTCTTAAAAATCCGTCTTAGCAATGAAGGAAGAGGTAAGAGTCGATAAATATCTGTGGGCGATGCGAGTTTTTAAAACCCGTACGATAGCCACGGACGCAGTAAAGAAGGGACGTGTGATGATGGGAGGGGTTGCTGTCAAGCCGTCACGCGGAGTGAAGATCGGTGACATAATAGAAGTGAAGAAACCGCCGGTGACGTATAGTTTCCGGGTTAAGGCTCTGACGGAGAACAGACTTGGAGCCAAACTGGTGCCTGACTATGTCGAGAATATCACCCCTCAGAGTCAATATGACATCCTTGAGATGGCCAAGATCGCAGGTTTTGTCGATCGTCGTAAGGGTTTGGGTAGACCGACGAAACGAGATGGCCGAATGTTAAACCGTTTTAAGGAGGAGTCGCTGGAAGAATTCTATCTGGATTGGGAAGATGATGATGACGATGGCGAGGACATTGATTAAGGGGAGTGACAAGTGTGACACCCGGATATGAAATCGATATAATATTGAAATAATATTGATGTTTGCGGACTGAATTTTAGAATAAAAATTTGGTAAAACAGTTGAAAATCCGTACCTTTGTGCCGGTGAATGAATTTCGCCTCCCGTGTGATGGGAATGATGTGTTGTGCGGAGATTAATGTCTGCTCAGCACATTGGTTTGAGTAACACAATTAAATAATTAACAATGAAGACATTTGAATTGAAGGCCGAGCCTCGTGAGGTAGTAGGCAAGAAGTCAGTGAAAGCTCTCCGCAAGGAGGGTAAAATTCCCGCAGTGATTAATGGTGGCAAGCTCGTTGAATTGCCCTACAACGGCACACTTAAAGCCGGTGAGAAGGTAGTAGCTCTCGATGAGAAGCGAGGTCTGATCACTACCGATGTAGTAGTCAACGCTGAGGATGTACGTAAGCTGATCTACTCACCCGATATCTTTGAGATCAATCTTGAGGTGAATGGTGAGACTAAGAAAGCGGTGCTTAAGGATCTGCAATTTCAGCCCGTAAAGGACAGCGTGTTGCACATTGACTTCCTGGAGGTATATCCCGACAAGCCCATCATCATGGAGGTTCCCGTTCAGATCGAGGGTCATGCCGAGGGTGTAAAGGCCGGTGGTAAGCTGACACTGTCTATGCGTAAGCTTAAGGTGAAGGCTCTCTATAGCGAAATCCCCGATCGCCTGATTGTCAATGTGGATAAGCTGGGTCTCGGTAAGTCAATGGCAGTAGGTGATTTGCACTTCGAGGGTCTCGAGCTGATGAATGCCAAGAATGCAGTAGTATGTGCCGTTCAGCTGACTCGTGCCGCCCGCGGTGCCGCAGCCAAAGCCAATCAGTAATCCGTCTGATGATACTGCGAAAGTTAAAACATATCGCGTCGGCTTTATTAGCCGGCGCGATTTTTAATAGAAGAAATTCTCACAATGTGAGTCCGGAGCAAGATAATATGAAAAGATATCTGATAGTAGGTTTAGGGAACATAGGGCCGGAGTATGTCGGAACGCGCCATAATATCGGATTTATGGTTGTGGACGCGTTGGCCGGTGGTGCCGGTGCTGTGTGGAGTTCATGCCGATATGGAGACATGGCAATAGTCAAGGTCAAAAATTGTGAATTGATGTTGCTCAAACCGTCAACCTTCATGAACCTGAGCGGTGTGGCGGTGCGCTACTGGATGAACAAAGAGAAATTGCCGCTTGAAAATCTGTTGGTGGTTGTAGATGATCTGGCGTTGCCTTTTGGCGCGATACGACTTCGCAAGGGTGGAAGTGATGCCGGTCATAACGGATTGAAGAATATTGCTTCCGAATTGGGTACGCAGGGCTATAACCGTCTGCGTTTCGGTATAGGCAATGAATTTCCGCGCGGTGGTCAGGTAGACTTTGTACTCGGGCGATTTCCTCAAGAGGAAATGGATCAAATGGATAATCGGCTTAAAATGGCCTGTGACGCGATCAAGGCATACGCTCTGAGTGGAATGGAATATGCGATGACGCACTATAACGGCAAGTAAGTCATGACCAAGACTGATTATGACAGAGTCCCGAATGGAGAGCGGGGAACGTTGAGTGAAATATATTTATTTGAAAAGATACTGATATTTTTGGGAAATATCTAAAAAAGAGTTATCTTTGTCGGTGTAACACAAGGTAGAAAAAACCGACAGATATATACCCGGAATTTTACATTGATATAGGTGTAAAGTACTTATATAACTTACAATAATATTAACAACTTAAAAATCTAAGCAAAATGAAGAAAAGCTTACTTCTTTTGGCTGGGGCTCTTGTTGCAGGTGCGTCTGCAGCAAACGCTGCAACCGTCTATTTTGACAACTCCGATAATTGGAGTGAGGTCTATGTATATACATGGACAGGCAATGAAAATAATCATGCATGGCCTGGTGAAGCCGTAACAGAGACCGTTACTTCCCAGGGTAAGACGTACTACAAGTACGAGAGCAACTTCGCTCAAATCATCTTCAATAACAACGATAAAACTCAGACAAAGGATTGCAATGTCGTTGACAATATGATCTATAATCCGAGCGGTGCAACCGGCAGCCTCTTTGGTGGCGGTTCTGTGGAGATCGTTCCGGAGTGTTTCCTTGCATACGAAGGAAATGGTTGGAGTGCAAGCAATGAAGCTGATAAATTTACCAATAGTGGCAATGGTGTCTTTACTCTGACTAAAGATTCTTTCGATGAGGAATTTAAGATCGTTTATGATGGTCAGTGGCTCGGTTATATAGATGGAGTAATGGAGTCAGGTGTAGCATATCCGGTGTCTGAGACAGGATATTCGAACTGTGCATTGTCCGGTGCGGCAACAAATGTTACATTTGTATATGATGCAAATGCCAACACTCTTAAGGTGACATACACTACTAACGGAGATGTTCCGACTCCTCCGACTCCTCCTGTAAGTGATATACCTTCTAAACTCTATCTGATCGGTGGTGAGATCGACGGCTCTTCATGGAATCCGGCTCAGGCTGTAGAAATGACAAAGGATGGTAATGTATTCTCGTGCACAGCAAATGTTAAGGGTGTAGCTGAAGGTATCTGCTACTTCTCATTCCTTACCGCTATCGGCGAAGGTTCAGAGGAGGATCCCTGGGCTGTGGCCAACAACGCTGACCGTTATGGTGCAACAGTAGCAGATGCTCCCATTGAGCTCGGTGGTTCTTCAGAATTCGTTTGCTATCCTGTAAATGTCAGCGCATCTTCAGCTGCGTCATGGGCTCTGACCGTAGGTGAAGAACTTTGCGATTTCAAGGTAGATTTCACTACAATGATGGTGACAGTAACCAAGAGCAGCAGTACAGGTGTAGCAGCTATTGAGGCTGAAGAGAGTCCTGTATACTTCAACCTTCAGGGTGTAAAGGTAGCCGAACCTTCCAACGGTATCTATGTAAAGGTGGTAAATGGTAAGGCAAGCAAGGTTATGATCAACAAGTAATCATAATATAAGATATCTAATGATAAGAGGGTGAAGTCTGTCGGCTTCACCCTCAGCTTTTATTTATTCAGTAACCTTCACACAAAGATTATTAAAGATAAGTGGTCTTAGAGCGCTCTAAAGGAAGGGATTGTTGCGTAGTTCATGACCTATGGTTGTAGCCGGTCCATGTCCCGGGTATACGATGGTGTCCGGCGGGAGTGTCATCAGTTTGGATTTAATGCCTGAAATAAGTTGTTGATGCGATCCTCCCGGGAGGTCCGTCCGTCCAATTGACCCGGCGAAGAGAATATCTCCGGCAATAAGAAATCCGTCCGCCGGATCGTAAAGAGCGACTGAGCCCGGTGAATGTCCGGGGACGTGTATTACCTGAAGTATACCTTCTCCAATATGTATTATATCGCCGTCGCGTAGTTGTCTGGTGTCAGAGATGTTCTCTACCTTTTGAGGTATGCCGAACATTAGTGCCTGATCAGAAATGCGCTGTCCGAGTACCGCATCGTCCGGATGGGCGTATACCGGAGCTCCATATAGTCGTCTGAGGTATGAAATACCGGCGGCATGGTCTATGTGAAGGTGTGTATTGATAATATGCGTAAGATGGAGTTTGTTGGACTCTATAAAGTGTGTGACAGCTTGTTCCTCTTCGGGGGTAATCATTCCCGGGTCAATGACCGCACAATCGTTGGTGTTAGGGTCAGAGACGACGTAAGTGTTGATACCGAAGAGTGATAATTGGAAAATTGTGACTTTCATATAAAGATCGGTCAGGGTTGTGTATAAACAATTTTTTTTGTTTCAAAGAATGGTTCCTCAAAGATAGGTGATATATCAATTAGTTCGGTATTCTGCCTAATAGTGCTTATTTCTCCCGAGAGATCGCCACCTTTAAGTGTAATAAGTCCGTTAGGGATAGCGTTGCGCTGTGGTTGTAAGGCAATATTTTTTCTGACAATCCTGAGAAGGTCAGCTTGTGGCATTACTGCTCTCGACACGACAAAGTCGAATCGTTCGTGACATTCACCTATGTCACCGTGTTGGAATGTCACGTTTGTAAGTCCGATGCTATTAGCGATATCTGAGGCGACCCGTAGTTTCTTAGCAATGCGATCAATAAGATGAAATTGTACATCGGGAAATAGGACAGCTAATGGAATTCCGGGAAATCCACCACCTGTGCCGATATCGAGGATTCGGGTGCCCGGTGTAAATTGAATGAACCGGGCAATAGCGAGTGAGTGCAGTATGTGTTGTGTCTCGAGGTTGTCAATATCCTTGCGTGATATAACATTGATTTTGTCATTCCATTCGGGATAGAGTCTGAGCATCTTTTCAAACTGTTGAACCTGAGTCGGGGAGAGGTTGCTGAAGTATTTCAGAATGGTATTCATTATGGTAAGTGTCAGAAATTGTCAAATCGTTATATTATTAACAAAGTATGGTAAGAGGAGAATACAAAATTAATATAAAAAATGCGAGTACAGGATTATAATATGAGAAATTTTAGTTACCTTTGTTACGTGCAATTGTCGTGAAATCCTCGGATACGAGCACATATATATAAATGAAAATCAAAAGAAATAAATATGGATTTTAAAGGTAGAGTAATACAGAAATTTGATCTTGAGTCCGGAACTTCCAAAGCGGGTAATGCATGGTCAAAGCAGAGTTGGCTTCTTGAAACTGAAGGTCAATATCCACGCAAGGTAAAGGTAGATGCGATGGGTCGTTCCGTTGAGAACGTTCACATGGAGGTAGGCCGCTACTATAATGTGTCAGTAGATGCTGAAAGTCGTGAATATAATGGCCGTTGGTATACAGACCTTAAGGTGTATCGCGCTGTGGAAGAGACCGGTGCTTCAGAGGCATTTGGCGGTCAACCCGGGGTTGGCAGTCAAGCAGCTCCTGCGTCACCGTTTGGCGGGGCAACTACTGCGCCTTCAGCACCTGCGGGCTTTCCTCCTGCGCCTGAGGCTCCTGCATTTACGGACTCTCCGGATGATCTGCCCTTCTAATATTATTAATACTTAGGATAAATGAGAGGTGTCGAAAATGTTCGGTGCCTCTTTTTTGTATCGTATAGTCTCATTCTTGAGATTATTGAGTGTTGGTGCGAGGGGGGAGTGGGGCGATGACCGGTTATGGGCAATGAAAAAAGCCGAAGCAATTGATGCTTCGGCTAATGTGTCCGAGATGAGAATCGAACTCACACGGCCTAATGGCCACTACCCCCTCAAAGTAGCGCGTCTACCAATTCCGCCACCCGGACAAAGGGACTCTAAAAGAGTTTGAGCGAAAAACGGGGCTCGAACCCGCGACCCCGACCTTGGCAAGGTCGTGCTCTACCAACTGAGCTATTTTCGCGACTGCTTGAGCGAAAAACGGGGCTCGAACCCGCGACCCCGACCTTGGCAAGGTCGTGCTCTACCAACTGAGCTATTTTCGCAATTTCAATATTGTCGAGGAATTGAACTCTCTTGTTCTCCCGTTTTGCTCTGCAAAGTTACAATCTTTTTCTAAGATGTGCAAATTTTTTTGCGATTTTTTTTGAATTTATTTTTTAGTCTCCCAAATCCAGGCTCCGTGATATCGCTCATCAATATCTTTGCTATTGAGTAAAGATATGATAGTCCGGCGATCATCAGATGTGGCATACACCACGAGATAATGACGGCCACGCTTGGTAATGAACAAGGATGATGAGTCTGTATTGGAATTGATATATCTATCTGCCTCCCGGCGCGTAGCGAATGCACCGACGACAAGATTGAATTTGCACAGCGTCCGCTCTGCAGGTTGTATTAGTGTATCAAGCGGATTTATGTTTCGGTTGTCAGCTGACGCTGTTGTAACCTGTAAATTTCGTTCGGTCTTGGCCGGAGTCTTGAGATGGCGAGTGTACTCGTTGGAGTGCAATCGGAGGACTTTCTCGACCGGCATCACAGACGCTTGAACAGATGCATATCGAGATGTGCGAGGATATGACAAGATGCCAATAGTGACTGCAAGTATTATAATGACAGATGCTGCAATGTTGGCAAATGTCTTGTGAATGGGGATGTAATAATACTTATCCGATTTGAGTGAATTAGAGGGGTGAGCCGGCGAGTCTACTAAAGTCTCCTGTTGAACTTCAGATATCCGGTCAGTGAGAGATATCGGTGTGCATCCAAGTTGACTCATGGTTGATTCTGCGGAGAATTTAGGCTGAAATGTGAGTCGTCCATCCTCAGTCCTGTAAAGTGATCCAATTGCTCCGATCCGGACCGAAGAGTATGTCTCCAAAGCATTTTTGAGCGCGTCAATGTCTCTGTCCATAGCCGCATGTGCTTCGCCGTATTTTCGTCCGCAGAACATTGCATAGGAAGATGCGAGCAGGCCGTCATCGCTGACGATTGCAGCATCTGTAGCTTATACACATCTGACGCTGCCGACGACCTCTAGGGTGTAGATCTAGGTGGACGCCGTATCATTAAA
>CAMWUY010000055.1 GCA_947177615.1 uncultured Porphyromonadaceae bacterium | reverse complement strand
ATTATAATTCGGATAGGTAATGCTCGAGGTCGATGGCTGAGACTTTTACTTTGATTTCTCCATCCATGGCTACGGATATGTTGCCTGTCTCTTCGCTCACTATCACGCACACGGCATCCGTCACCTGACTCATGCCTAAAGCTGCTCTATGCCTGAGACCCAATGCCTTGGATATGTTCATATCATGACTCACCGGCAATATACAACCCACCGACTTGATACGGTGATCAGCGACTATCATTGCGCCGTCATGCAACGGTGAGTTTTTGAAGAAGATATTCTCTATCAACCGAGTATTGATGTCCGCATCAATGATATCACCCGTCTTTTCATAATCTGTCAGTGGCATTTTACGCTGAAAGACTATCAGCGCTCCTGTCTTGGACTTGGACATGCTCATACACGCATATACCACCGCCATCACCTTGCCGTGATCTTTCTCATCCTCACGCGCTCCGTGCCGGAAGAGGCGCCGTATACCCTTCAGACGCCGCTGCGAACCGAGATCGATAAGAAAACGCTTGATCTGATCCTGAAAGATAATGACGAGGACTATGACTCCGATACTCATGAATTTGTCCATGATAGTACCTGTGAGACGCATATTCAATATCTCGGAGGCTAAGACCCATAGCACGATAAAGAGTAAGACACCAAAGAAGAGACTCAATGTGCCCGAACGTTTCATCATCCGGTACACATAATAGAGTATCATCGCCACAAGCAGGATATCGATAATATCCTTAATACCAAAATCTATCATAGATGTCTCATCTTTAGGAACAGTTCAACAGTCTGACGCGCAGCGAGCACATCATGCACCCTGAGGACCGAGGCTCCGCGCTCCAGAGCGCACATATTGAGCGCGACGGTGCCGTTGAGACTCTCTTCGGGAGTCACACCGAGTGTGCGCCATATCATCGATTTGCGTGATAGTCCTGCCAATACCGGCAACCCCGTACGCGTGAAAACCTCCAGATTATCAAGCAATGCAAAATTATCCTCCGCCGTCTTGGCAAACCCGAATCCCGGATCAAGGATGATATCCGCCACACCCAGATCATGCAACTTATCTATCTTAAAGAGCAAGTCGGAGTATACATCGGCCACGACATCGTCATATCGGGTCATGGTCTGCATTGTGGCAGGCGTGCCGCGTGTGTGCATCAATATATATGCGACCCCGAGTTCTGCGACTGTCTCATACATTTCACCGTCAAGATCACCACCGGATATATCGTTGATGATACTGACCCCATACCCGACGACACTTCGGCGAGCTATTTCCGCACGGAAAGTATCTATCGAAATGACGGCATCATCACCTGCCATACGGCGCGCAATCTCCAACGCCCTGTCCACACGTTCCCATTCCTCCTCAACCGAGATCTCCGAGGCGCCCGGGCGTGTGCTGTAACCACCTATGTCTATGATGTCAGCACCCTCCTCAACGATCTGTGCCAACCTCTGCTCCAGGGCGCCCGCACCGGGAGTCCGGCTCTCACAATAAAATGAATCTGGAGTAGCATTGACGATACCCATCACAAGAGGGCGGCCGATTGTCAGCAGGCCACCGCCACACCTCAGAGTCACCGGGACATGGTCCTCGCCCCACATCTGTCGCACATTATCTACAGGCAAATACATATTACCCACAAAGATAATAAAAAAATTAACATTTTTTGGGTGTTTTATGCTTAATAATTCCCGGGATTGGTCGTTAATTTGTTATTTATGATTATATTTGTAAGTGATAGCAGTATCTCGTGCTATCCTCAGACCCAATATCACATAAGCGATAACCAGACATAACTTGCAATATTCATCAAATACCATATACTAATATGAATCGATTTGTACGTAAAATGCTCCTGTCCGCCCTGGCAATGAGCACCATTACACCGGCCTTTGCACAGAGTCCGGTTGCTCCGACCGTGCCGCGCGGCAGTTTCCACTGTTTCCGGGGTATGCCGGAGTCTGAAATCAACTATGTCGACGACACCTCTGCTCGTCCTCACACATTCCGCATTGGTACCAAACTGGGCAACTCAAAGTGGGATAATACTGATGGTCACGACCTGAGAGAGGTCTATACCGAAGGCAAACTCAAGGTTCTGGTCCTGATCGTCAACTTCCAGGACACCAAATTCTCACAAGGCAAGGAGGATCCCAACGCTCTGATCCATGACATGCTCAACGGTGAGAACTTCACATACCAGAATGCTACAGGATCTGCAAATCAGTTCTACCGCACAGTCTCTGACGGCCAATTTGACCCTCAGTTTGACATATATGGCCCTATACAACTATCCGGCAAATCCGTAGATTACGTTACGCCTACCGAAACACCCGCTACCAACCCGGACGGGTACTATACTGACGCGTCAGGCAACTTAATCCAGAAATATCCGGCATCTCGGGCTGTCGGAGAGGCTATTATGGCGCTTAAAGACCAAGTCGATTTCTCCGAATATGACTCCAACAATGATGGCTACGTAGACTTCGTTTATATGTTCTACGCCGGCAAGGGCGCCACAACCGGTGGAGGCCGTTACACCACCATCTGGCCTCACGCCTATACACTGACAGCCGGTCTCGGTGAGCCAATAGAGCTCAACGGTGTCAAGATCGACCGTTACGCTTGTTCGGCTGAGCTCGGGGCCAACAATAAGCTGAGCGGTATCGGCACATTCTGTCACGAGTTCGGACACGTCCTCGGTCTCCCTGACATTTATGACACTGCCAACAATGGTTCTGCCCAAGCCAACTTCACAGCAGGTCCGTTCACATGCATGGACTCGGGCAACTATAATAACGACGAGCACACCCCTCCCTACTTCTCATCATACGAGCAGTATAGTCTGGAGTGGATGCTGCCCACTACAGTCACCGGTGGCGGCACATTCACCATGTTGCCGATGACGGCACGCAAGTTTGCATACAAATTTGAGACTACCAACCCTCAGGAATACTTCCTTATCGAGACACGCGACAAGAGCAGCCTTGACTATTATCTCCCCTGTCATGGTCTGGCTGTATGGCACATTGACTTCAACCTCGACATCTGGAGCAAGAATACTCCCAACAATAATGACAGTCATCAGCGTATTGACCTCATCGAGGCTGACAATGACCGTAACAACACCTCCCGCGACGGCGACCTGTTCCCCGGTGCCGGTGGTATCTGCAGCTTTACAGAGAATGTTTCACCATCCTTTATCGACTGGTCCAACAATAATACCGGTTATCGCCTCACCCGGATACGCCGCAACTTTGACGGTACCGTCACCTTCAATTGTGAGTCATTTGCCGGCACGGAGATGCCCGGAGCTACTCTGGCGGCTCCACAACCGGAGCTCATAGAGTCTGCGCCCGAGGCGGTAACGGTACGTTTCCCGGCCATTGAGGGTGCCAATCTATACTACATCTCGGCTTATCCCGTCGCTAAGTTTGACGGCACATTCATCAACGAATATGTAGACGGCTACTATTTCCGTCCCGTCAGTGAGTCCGACGGCTATGTCACAGTGACTATAGACGGCCTGCAAGAGGGTGCATCATACGGCATTATGGCATACGCTGCCAATGACGTCAATGCCGTGGCGAGTGCAACACCCCTGATAGCTACGACGGTAGCCGATCGCTTTGAGGAGGCAAAGACTGCGATCTTCGCTCTCGCAACAGGTGATGATACCCCCGGCACGATCATATCATGGATGCCTGTCAATGGTGCTACATCATACGATCTCACAGTGGTACAGCGTTCTGCCGCCACACCAGCCGAGGCTATCGAGAATGTGGATGTCCCCTTCACCGGCAACCGTATGCCCGACGACTGGGACGGTAACGGCTCATTTGACAGCCGCTCCAAATATTGCGGCGAGGCTACTCCCTCATATCAGCTGGCTCACAGCGGTGCATATCTGCGCACCGGTATCTACGATAATCCCATCAAGAGCGTATCGTTCTGGGCACGCAACAGATTTGACGAAAATCTGTGCCATCTGAATGTCTACGGCATCGCCAAGGATGGCTCCATGCGCCTTGTGACCACTGTCAATGACCTCTCCAACAAGGGTGGTCGGCACAATATCGACTTCCCGTCTGATTGTTATGGTGTCAATTTCGTATACTTCTTCACCACTACCGGTCTTGACTGCAATCTGGATGATATCGTAATCGAATTTACCGACACCTTCATTGATCTTCCCGTAGCCGACCTTGACATCACACCTGTCAGCGAGACTTCAGCCTTAGTAATCGGACTGCAGGGAGACACTGAATATGTGGCATACGTCACTCCGATGCGTGGAGAGGAGCAGGGCATACGCTCGAACGAGCTTACATTCACTCCTGCATCCCTTCCTGTCAGCGGTGTGGAGGAGATCAGCGTTGATAACAGTTCTTCAGAGGGCTTCCTGCTCAATGGCGGTGTTATCTTGCCGACAGACAACGAGCCTTACAGCATATATGCCATTGACGGCACACTCGTGGGCGGCAATATCCGTGGCTCATTCACTCTGCCACAACGCGGTCTGTATATCGTGATGAAGGCGGAAAAATCCCGTAAGATCTGCTGGTAACCACAGCAATCCGTACCAGACAAAACTCCAATAAACCATCTGAGGCGATGTCGCAATGTCGACATCGCCTCAATTTCATAATAAGAAATAGGACCAATATCTCTGAAATCAGACAGAAAAACGCAGTTATTTGTGGCGACTTTATGTAGGAAAACGCAGTTGTTTGAGACGTTTTTTTGTCAGAAAACGCAGTTTTCTTAATAAAAATAATTATCTTTGCATCTATAAGTTTATGATAATATGCTATATAGAAAAATTACAAAACATATAGAAGATTTTCTTTCATCAAAATCCAATAGGATGTTGATGATTGACGGTGCCAGACAAATAGGGAAATCATATATCATTCGCCATGTTGGCAAAAAGATGTTCCCCAACTATATCGAGATCAATATGGAGGAGGATAAGTTAGGAGATCGGATATTTGCCGAAGCCAGAACTACAAATGATTTCTATATGGCTCTAAGTCTTGTTGCCGGTGACAAAATGAAAGATAAAGAAAATACACTTGTTTTCATTGATGAGATTCAGGCATACGACCATCTTCTGACTTTGGTTAAATTTTTGATGAGAGAAAATCGTTTTACTTATATTGCAAGTGGTTCATTGCTCGGAATAGCTCTTAAAAATACACAATCTGTACCGGTAGGCAGTCTCGAAGTCAAACACATGTACCCTATGGATTTCGAAGAATTTCTTTATGCCAACGGTGTGGGTGAATACGTCATTGAGGCGATGAGACAGAACTTTATTGACCAAAAAAGCCTCCCTGACGCAATGCATAACAAAATCATGGATCTCTTTAGAAAGTATCTTATTGTGGGAGGTATGCCTAAAGCAGTAGAGACATTCGTTGAAAGGCGGAATATTGTTGAAATCAGATCTCTCCAGAATGAGATTCACGATTTATATGAGATTGATTGCTCAAAATATGAGAAGGAGCATAATAAGAAACTAAAGATTCGCCGTATATATGAGATGATACCTTCATCACTTGAGAATAAAAAGAAAAGGATGGTTATAAAAGATATTGAGGATAAATCATGGAAGAGATCCAAAGATTACCTTGATGAATTTGATTATCTCATATCAGCGGGAGTAGCATTGGAAGTAAAGGCTATAAGTACTCCAACATATCCATTAGTGGAAAACAGTGGCAAAAACCTGCTGAAACTATATCTCAATGATGTTGGTATTCTGACAGCCATATATTACCATAATAATATAAGTGCCATCATGTCTGACCTTAAAAGCATTAATCTTGGCACCGTCTATGAAACAGTTGTAGCTCAGGAGTTAAAGGCTCACGGATATGGATTGTATTATTATGACAATAAGAAAAATGGAGAGGTTGATTTCCTGATAGATGATGTGGACAATTTATCAAACATTCCGCTTGAGGTCAAATCCGGAAAGAATTATTCCATCCATAGTGCGCTGAATAAGTTTATTGCAAATACCGATTATAATATCAAGAAAGCTTATGTCCTATCAAATGAGCAGAGAGTCTATATAGAAAAGGGAATTATATATATTCCTATATATTACATTATGTTTTTTCATAATGTATCTAATACTATCGAGCAATTCATTGACTGAATGTGTCGGATATATGTTGGGTAGTAATAAACGGATACCTGATAAGTTTAATCGGGCTTAAAAATCCGGATATCGGATATGTTATTGAGCATTTTTTATTAAATTTGCAGTCTAAATCTCTGATTTATGCAGAATATTCGCAACATCGCCATTATCGCACACGTCGACCATGGCAAGACTACATTAGTTGACAAAATGCTCCTTGCCGGACACCTGTTCCGTGACAACCAGAACACCGGTGAGCTCATACTCGATAACAATGACCTTGAGCGTGAACGTGGTATAACTATTTTGTCAAAAAACGTTTCAATCAATTATAAGGACACCAAGATCAACATCATCGACACACCCGGACACGCGGACTTCGGTGGAGAAGTGGAGCGTGTACTCAATATGGCAGACGGGTGTCTGTTGCTCGTAGATGCATTTGAGGGGCCGATGCCGCAGACCCGCTTTGTACTCCAGAAAGCAATACAGATGGGACTCAAACCGGTCGTTGTGGTCAATAAGGTCGATAAGCCCAACTGTCGTCCTGATGAGGTCAATGAGATGGTATTTGACCTCATGTTCAATCTTAACGCCACTGAAGATCAGCTTGACTTCCCCACTATATATGGTTCTGCCAAACAGAACTGGATGTCGGCTGACTGGCGCAAACCGACAGAAGATATCACAGCCGTCCTCGATGCCATCATCGAATATATACCGGCTCCGACACAGATAGAGGGTGACGCACAGATGCTGATCACCAGTCTCGACTACTCTTCATACGTGGGACGTATCGCCATCGGACGTGTGCACCGTGGCACATTGCGCGAAGGTATGGATGTCGCTCTATGCAAGAAGGACGGATCCGTCAGCAAACAACGCATTAAGGAGTTGCACACATTCGAAGGGATGGGTCGAAAGAAAGTGGCTGAAGTATCCTCGGGTGATATATGTGCGATCGTTGGACTTGAAAACTTTGAGATAGGTGATACCGTATCTCTGATTGAAAACCCGGAACCTCTCCCCCGTATCGCTATCGATGAGCCAACGATGTCTATGACATTCACAATCAACGACTCCCCCTTCTTCGGCAAAGATGGCAAGTATGTCACTTCGCGTCACATAGCCGAGCGTCTGGAGAAGGAGCTGGACCGCAACCTCGCACTGCGTGTCGTCAAGGATCCAAATGAGGATAAATGGACGGTCTTCGGACGCGGTGTGCTGCACCTCTCCATTCTCATTGAGACTATGCGTCGCGAGGGGTATGAACTGCAGGTAGGCCAGCCGCAAGTCATTATCAAGGAGATAGATGGCGTAAAGTGTGAACCTGTCGAGACCCTGACCGTCAATGTGCCCGAAGAATACTCCTCCAAGGTTATTGATATGGTGACACGGCGCAAGGGTGATATCGTCAGCATGGAGACGCAGAATGACCGGATAAATATCGAATTCACCATCCCCTCGCGAGGCATTATCGGCCTGCGTAATAATATATTGACCGGTACGGCCGGCGAGGCTATCATGGCTCATCGTTTTCTGGAATACCAACCATGGAAAGGTGATATCGACCGTCGCACCAATGGCTCACTTATAGCTCTCGAAGCCGGTACGGCTTACGCATACGCTATCGATAAGCTGCAAGACCGTGGCAAATTCTTTATCTTCCCGCAGGAGGAGGTATATGCCGGACAGGTCGTCGGCGAGAATGCCAAGGACAATGATATAGTGGTCAATGTCACCAAGTCCAAAAAGCTCACCAACATGCGTGCATCGGGTGCTGATGACAAGGCTCGAATAGTACCCCCGGTCGTATTCTCACTCGAGGAGGCTCTTGAATACATCAAGGAGGATGAATATGTCGAGGTGACACCTCACCATATCCGCCTGCGCAAGATCATCCTCGATGAGCTGGAGCGCAAACGTGCCAACAGATAAGAGCGCGTTCTAAATATATAATAGCAATAATTATGAGATTATCGCCCTAAAAAGTGTTAAAATTACTATTTCTGAGAACATTAACCTCATCCGCCACGTTATTATGATATACAAACCGAGGTTAGTAGCTCTCCAACGGCACGAAGCAGTTCTGCAGAGCGGTAATCATCAATTATAAAAAGTTTAAGAGGTCGTATTCGCACAACGCTGATACGACCTCTTGATTTTCATCAGGCGACATGGAGTGTAGGCTTTAGCCTACGCACTTAGTAGACGAGAATTTCGCGCACAAAATCCCCTGATTTAATTACATAAATTCCTCCGTTCCTCAAGCAAAAACTTGTACTTTGGGTACGCAATTTTGCTTGGTATAGCAATAACCCCGAAACGGTATATATAAAAATATCTCTGTCACCATCAGCTGAAATACTAATCTCCCGATCATTAATAGTGATGTTAATATCACCCAGCGTGGCTACCCTTTGGACGGAGGAGGCAACGTCATCATAAACAACTACTCCCGAACTATCCCTTACCTCTAATAATTTACTCTGAAAACCGTCTACTTCAAATCTGTTGCTATTCAACACTCCCCGTTCTGAAGATAAACCTTGTATCCAGATTCCGCATCCTAATAATACAGCACAGGACTCATCCTTATACTCTGACATCTTCATAATCGGCCAATTATCATACGACGAGTTTTCAATAATCTCATCGCATTTCAGATATGACTTATAGACTGAGCAGGTTGAGTTGAAAATATCAGGACTGTATACATAGCATCCATCACCTGGTTTTAAACCAAAATCATACAGCAAATAATACTTTCGATCAACATCATCGGGATATCTAAAATATATCTTTTCACCCTCAGTCTTCACATAAAGTATTATTCTGTTATCCGGCAAATCCTGATTATGTGCATACCACATTTCCATATCCTTCAAATCTGAGGAAGATTTTAATGATATTAATCCTTGTATTACCGTTGGTTCAGGTTGAGTTGTACCCCAATAACGAACTGTCCATTGTGTACCTGTCACGAAATAACAATTAGCGTGACTTACTAAACAAGTAGTAACTATGAACAAAACAAATAAAGACAATCGGACATTTGACACATCATATACGGACCGCAGTTTTCCCATAGTACAGTAGATTTACCTCTTGCTGTTGCGGTTTCTTGTCAATAGTTTTACGATCGCCTTGAATGTGACGAGCATAGCGCATAGAATACAATACTCATAGAGCATCGTCATCAGAAATTCATTTGCATTCAAGATTGGTGTTATTTATGCGTTGATCATTACTTCTTTTACCATTTATATTCCATCCCATCCGTCGATAAAGCCAGATGACGGCGTATATTATAAATGGGGCAGCCATGATAGGTTGCAGGATGAAAGCCAGCCAATCCCAGAGAGTATAGTCAGCGAAATAGTCATGTAATAAAGATAGAAGAATCATAACGATAATTAATTTTGAGAAGTATCAAGAACTCATTTTAACTTAACTCTTACGAAGATATAAGAATTCCTCCGTTCTACAAGCAAAAGCTTGTACTTTCGTAATGTCCATATTACTTACGATCACAATCATGCAGAAAGCATATCCTTACGATTAATAATCCATCAGGGGCGTGTCAAGATATGCGAAATGAAATGAGAGTGCTGAAATTCGGTCATTCCATGATCCGGACGCATTTATCAATTTCACATTCTTCAGGCTGTTTCTTGAAATCTTGCGATTGTAGTATGTCGCAATAAAGCTGACACGATGTTTTTTCCTGGGAATATTGTTATCATCAAAATTGTAATTACCATTTTCCCAGACTGTCAGGACAGCACACACATTCTGCAGGTCTCCTCCGTAATAGACAGCAACTGATGACAGCTTGTCGTTCATACCAATCAACTTCAGATCTCTGAGATTATGAGAATTATGCATATTCTTAGGTGTAAAGGTCAGATATTCACCTTTGAATTCACCATCTGAAAAGGCAGCATAATATCCGATTGACCCCTGAGTAAATAGTTCAAACCCATCAGCGCGTGTTTTGGATAATGGAGTGCTGACCGGAGTAAGGCTGAGAGTCTGGTCTATAGGTCTGTCGACACCGTTTAGAATATTAAGGTAAACCGGATCATCGGCATCGTAGTAATCAACAATTAAATTATCTTTTACCACAGCGTCAATACCGGGAGTATTGTCGAGATAACACATCATCTTTTCAAATTCAAAATCATCATAGTGATATTCACCATTTTCATCAATTTCAGCCATTGATGAGTATACTTTCCCTTTATATCTGATTTGCATTGGGAAGCGGGAATCATCGGCAAGACTATCCTCCTTAGGGAGCTGATATATTTGAATCATTCCATCAATCGGATACCCGTCATCAATTCCCGCACATAAATTAAACCCTCTGATTTGTCCCGTGTTATTCTCGGGAATGGTTACAACAATCTTTTGCGGTTCACCAATATTTTTTACATGCTGTATATTAAACCATCCAAAGCTATGATGGAACGTTTCTCCTTCACCAAGCTCAGCATACTCCAGACTTGAGAAGTCGGGTACGGCGTTAGGATTTGGACTATCCCAATTAATACCATGTAAAATATCAATATCTGACATACTGGTTATCTTAAGACCATTCTGTTCGTGATAAATAGCTACGCCTCTGATATCGAACGTTTCAACGGGTGCATAGTTCTTGCGCATGTCATAGAGATACAGCTCTATCTTGTGTGCTTCAGCATCAAATACCTTGTAACAACAGAAACAACCACCCTCTGTTGCTTTGGGTGATCCCTCATCATATAATTCGTACTCCTTACCAAAAGATAGATAATGACCCCTATAAACCGCTGGTGATACTTCATCTTTCGAGCAGGAATTCAACATGCATATAAATAATCCCCCGAGCAAAAGATATAGAACATTATGCTTCATTATTATTTCAATTTAGAGTTAATATATATATAACTTTTATTTTTAGGGTATGTATTAATTCCCGAGCTATCAGTGTACTCATTACCGATACTCCAACCATTACTATATTCGGAACCCCATCCCCAGTTACAATGATAATCAAATGCACCGTTCTGAAGTCGCATACCGTCTACAATCCACATGTGACCCACCGATTTATTTGAACCTGCCATTAATTGAGGTATTCCATTTAATAATAAATCCAGCATCTTAGCGGAATCAATAGTGCCATTTTTGACAAAAGTACAATTATATCCAAGGTCTGATAAATAATTATATACTGCCTCAGGATATGTTGCACTTCCATCACAAGAGAACTTCATTTGACAATTAAGCGCAATATCATGAAGGAATTGCGCGATTTGCACTTTCTGCACACCTGTCATTTGCCAGCCCTGATTAGGTAGTTTTGAAAAATCCAAATCACGGGTTCCATAGAAAGATCCCTTGAAAGTACCGAGAGTTGCAATTGTCTGTGCAACTGCAATAGCAGCACAACCTATGGGCATGTGATTCCCCTCTGAAATACACTTGGAACAGTTGCAATATGGTGCATAGTTGTTAAACGGCTCACCTTGATGCCATTCAAATCTTACGAGTTGATTTACAAGAGTCTTGATCTCATTGGCGCGTGTTTCCTTCCCAATATCATTTAAGATAAGAATAGAGGCTGTCAGCGGATATTCCCGAATGGTCTCTTTAAGTCCTTGGATAAAAGTGGTATCACTTATATTACCCGACTCGGTATAGAAGAAGACTCTGTTGAGTCTGTCATCATCTGACACTATTGAATAGCCTTGAGTATCACCGAAATCCAGTTTCACAGTTTGAATCTCAAAGGGGTCTGCGTTAATGATGTTTGCCCTTGTCAAAGTGGAGTCGGATACATAATCTTCCAATGAGTATTCATGGCGCTCTATATCCAAAATCTTAAAAGACTTTAGACCACGAGTCTCTGACGCACAGGCATTTGCATAATTGCGGATCAACTCATATATTTTACTATCCGGAGACGGAGTTGTCGAAGAAAGCCTGTCCGGGTTCTCCTGCGAACAGGAAGCCAGTGATAAACAGGCCGCTGCAATCAGACATAGATGTTTTAAAACATGAATTCATGTTGTATACTGTTTGTTATTCTTTAATACATGATTTTGGCCTCTCCGATCCAGGTCTCACCTTGTAGGGAGATAATGTGGATGTCACCGGTCTGTGTGAGAGTGAATGAAGCATTGAGTGTGGGCGAGTAAGCCTCCTGAGCGCCGTCAAGATCGTAGATGTAGATGCAGCCTGACTGTGTTTCTGGGGCAGTGAAAATTAAGTCTCCAGCCATATCATCAAAAGTGACATCAATGGGAAGGTTAATGGGAATTCTGCCTATGGAACCGCCAATTGGTCCCGGTTGAGTCTTCCGCTTGTAATTTATTTTTACAGTCACAGTATCAGCTGTAACATTTAGAATTGTGATAAAAAGAATCACAAATGTCGTGAGTAATTTTTTCATAAGAAATTATTGCTGTCCGATAAAAACAAGAAATAGACAAGAAGCATGGCGCGAACGCT
>CAMWUY010000054.1 GCA_947177615.1 uncultured Porphyromonadaceae bacterium | reverse complement strand
TCATCACGCTTGAACTCCCTGCGGTCATCACGCTTAAACTCTCTGCGGTCATCACGCTTAAACTCTCTGCGGTCATCGCGTCTCTTGTCGTGGCGATGCTCCTTGCGGTCATCGTGTCTGAATTCGCGCTTGAATTCCTTACGTTCACGCTTGTGCACACTCTCGCGCTCCTCATATCTGCGTTTTGGCTTGTACTCACGCACGAATGTGTCGTTGGAGATATTGCCTCCGTCAGCCTTGAAGTCGTTATATCGGCCGCTGAAGAGGACATATTCACGCAGAGAACATTCCAACGCGCCGTTGAGGATCGGATATTTGACAGAGGGCTTAAGTCCTATCTCGGTGAAGTGTTCATCCTTATATCCGAGTATCCATGCGTGCCATCCCTGGAAGTGCTGCTTGAGTGTCGTACCCAGCTGTTTATAGAGTGTGGCCATATCGTCGGGGCGCAGTCTCTCACCGTAAGGGGGATTGGTGATAAGTATACCGTCGCGGTCATTCTCGTCCCACTCCTGCATCGGCTTGCATACGATGGTGATATTCTGCTCGAGACGGGCTGCCTTGACATTCTTACGGGCGATGATCACAGCCTCGGGCGAGATGTCGCCTCCGTTTATGGCACAGTTGATATCCCGCTCGTTGGAGTCATCATTGTAGAGCGACTCGAAGAGGTCGGCGTCAAAGTCGGGCCATTTTTCAAAGGCGAAGTTGGTACGGTAGATACCGGGATTGATGTTACCGGCAATGAGAGCCGCCTCAATGAGGAATGTTCCCGAGCCACACATGGGGTCGGCAAAGTCGCACTCTCCGTGCCATCCCGTCTTGAGGATGATGCCGGCGGCGAGCACCTCATTGATGGGAGCCTCGGTCTGCTCAACGCGGTAGCCGCGCCGATTGAGCGGTTCGCCGCTTGAGTCGAGCGAGATAGTGACCTGATTGTTGTTGATATGTACGTTGAGTTGCAGGTCAGCACCTGTAAGTCTGATTGATGGACGTCGTCCGTACTTGTCGTAGAAGTGGTCGACGATACCATCCTTAACACGATAGGTGACAAACTTCGAATGATTGAACTCCGCGGAATTGACTGTGGAGTCAACTGAGAATGTAGAGTCCGGGCCGATAAATTTTTCCCAGTCAAAGTCTCTTACATGGTCATACAGTTCATCCGTGTCGTCAGCCGTAAAAGTATCGATCGGTTTAAGAATTCTAAGAGCGGTGCGCAGACAGAGGTTTGCCCGGTACATCATCTCCAGATCACCGCTGAAGGAGACCATTCTGACCCCCGGCTCAATATCCTCGGCTCCGAGAGCTGTCAGCTCCTGTTCGAGTACATCCTCCAGACCTTTGAAGGTCTTGGCTACCATCTTGAATTTATTGTCCATATATTATGTTTCTCTAATCTTGAATTATGCGGCCTCTCACATCCCGTTTCAGAATGTTATGGCAAAGTTGCCGTCCTCACCCGCAGGTGTATTGTTGTTATCCGGTTGAACCTGCGCGGCCGGTCCGCTCGGACGTGATAATCTGTCTATCTCATCGAGCACCGTCAGGTCACGGTTGAACGCCGGCGTGCGTTCGAGTATGGCGATGATATCGTGATTGTCAAATTGATTAGGCTTCAGTATCACATACTTCTGCTTGGCGTTGGCCTGAATCTGTTCCACCAGTTTGTCATGACCATATACTTCAGCGATTTTTGATTTAGCCTCCGAGTTAAGACGTTCCTTCTCCTTCTTCTTATCGCGGCCGGGTCCTTCGCCTTCGAAGACCATCTTGTTGCCATCCTCTCCATCACGTACCGTTACATCAAATCCGGATGCCAGGATCGTTATCTTGATCTTGTCACCCATCGCCGGGTCATCAGCGATACCCCATTTGACATCGATTGTCGGTGGCAGATTGTTGGTAAACTGTCGTATCTCATTGATTTCATCGGCACAGAGCGCATTCTGGCTGTCACGCGAGCAGACGACCTTGAAGAGGAGGCGCTGCGATGTGTTGATATCGTGCTTCTTGAGCAGCGGGGAGTGGAGGGCGTTGTTGATAGCCTTCGTGATACGGCGTTCACCCTCACCGTAAGCCGTAGATATGATGGCTGTACCGCTATCCTTAAGGATAGTCTTGACATCCTGGAAGTCGACGTTGATGTAGCACTCCTGATTGATAATCTCGGATATGGAGCGTGCGGCGTTTGCCAGTGTGTCATCGGCCTTCTCGAATGCGTTGAAGAGGTTCAGGTCTTTGTAGAGTTCGATCAGGTTCTCGTTGTTGATCATCAGTAGAGCGTCCACATGTTTGGCCATCTCCTCGGCACCCTCGATCGCTTTGAGGATCTTGCTTTCACCCTCAAACATGAAGGGGATGGTGACAATGCCTATCGTGAGAAGTCCCGCCTCCTTGGCGAGCCGTGCGACTACCGGACCTGCACCGGTGCCGGTACCACCACCCATGCCGGCGGTGATAAAGACCATCTCTGTCTGATCGTCAAAGAGTTTGCGTATATCATCGGCAGAGGCCTCGGCACATTCGCGACCTTTCTCAGGCTTATTGCCCGCTCCGCGCCCCTTTGTGATTTCCGGTCCGAGCACCATCTTGTGAGGCACCTTGCTGCGATTGAGAGCCTGTTGGTCAGTGTTGAGCACCACAAAGTTGATGTTAGGTATCTTCTGAGCGTACATATAGTCGACAGCGTTTCCACCACCGCCACCTACACCTATGACCTTGATGATATCATTGTTGGAGTCCTCGTTAAATCCGCAGAGGCCTCGGCACATTCGCGACCTTTCTCAGGCTTATTGCCCGCTCCGCGCCCCTTTGTGATTTCCGGTCCGAGCACCATCTTGTGAGGCACCTTGCTGCGATTGAGAGCCTGTTGGTCAGTGTTGAGCACCACAAAGTTGATGTTAGGTATCTTCTGAGCGTACATATAGTCGACAGCGTTTCCACCACCGCCACCTACACCTATGACCTTGATGATATCATTGTTGGAGTCCTCGTTAAATCCGCTTGCATCGTTGATGTCAGCGAAGTTGTCAGTCCCTATTGTTGCGTCGAGTATATTCTCGTCCATAATCTTTCGAGTTTTCTATATATTTTTTATTCCATGATTATCTATCCCCATCGCGGTTGCCACACCGGTATGGTCACCGGCTTAATCATCGAGGAGTCCGGAGTCATCCTCGTCGTTGGGTGTGAAAATGCCGGCGATCTTATTGCGAAGCTTATCCATCAGTGACGGACCGTTGTTGTGACGTTTAGCGGGCACCTCTTCCTCAGTGCCTCCATTTACCTCTTCAGCCTCACCGGTGACGGGTACCTCCGGTTTTTTTGCCAGTTCGAGGCATTGTTCGTCAGTCAGTGTGGCACCCTCGTAGAGGACGCTTGCCACCTCAGCAATCTCCGAGCTTGGAGCCTTGGCGTCATCGAGGTGCACGTATGACGGGAGTCGTCCTATCTTGGCCTGCATACCGGTCTGTCGCGTGAGCAGGTCGGTGAGGCCATTTAGTTTGGCGCCTCCACCTATGCAGATGATACCCCCGGGGAGATCCTTCTCCTTGAGTCCGGCATATCGTATCTGTTCGATGACGTTGGCCACAATCTCTTCGGCACGCGCCACGATGAGATTGGAGACCTCTGAAAGCTTGACACCGCTCAAATTGAGTGTGGACGGGGTGTCGGGGGCGATAGCCTTGCCCGAGGTGATTTTAATCTCCTCCGCGCGCTCCTCGAGAATGGATAGCGTCGTGACGTCACGGGTGATGTTACGTCCCCCCATCGGTAGCGTGTTAAAGTAATTGAGCGCACCATTCTTATAGATAGAGACCGCTGTAGTCTCCGCGCCGAAGTCCACGAGCATACTTCCCAGACGCTTCTCCTCCGAGTTCAGCACGAGGTGGCTTGTGGCCAGAGCGGTGACAACAAATCCGGCCACTTCGATATTGAGCTTGTCGTGGACCACGCGGATGATGTTGCGTTTCAGTTCCGGACGGCAGACGATGACGTCAAATGTGGCGTCGATACGGTTGCCGACAGTGCCGACGGGTGAGAGGGTATCGAGCGTGCCGACACGATATGAGCGTGGCACGACGTCGACCACTTCGAGCGAAGAGTCAATAGCTGTATTGAAGGCATCATTGTTGAGGCGTTCGATAATCTGCTCCGTAATCTCGGTCTCATCCGGCAGATTGAGACTGACCCGGGTATTGATACTCTTGATAGAGCGCCCGGCGAGTCCGACAAAGACGCTCTTGATGCGTCTTGGAGCCACAGAGGGCTTACGCTCCAGCTTGTCGATGATACGTGCTATACGCAGGTATGTCTCTTCGAGATTTTGTATGAGTCCGTATCTCACCACCTCTACATGTTTCTCTTGTTCTACGGCGATTATATCGACGGTGCCGTCGCCGCGGGTGCGTCCTACTACGCCAATCACTTTGCTGCTGCTGATCTCCAATGCAGCTATGTATCTGTCTTCGCTCATCGTATTTTATATAAAAAGGGTTGTCACTCCGCCGGAGTGCCCGTTTCTGTTTTAGGGTTCTGATTAGAGTTAGTTTCAGGGTTGGGATCATCAGGGAGTGAGGCCTCTTCCGGATCCTCCTCCTCAATGATGGTCTCAAAGGGGTATAAGGGACGCTTGTCGCGGCGTGATGCCACGATCTGTCCCTTGAATTTTACCGAGATTGTATCATATAGTTCCCATCCGCGATATGGCAGGATGTTATGATACGCTGTCAGCAAGGCACGTCGCTTCTCCTTGAGTCGCGAGGTGTCGCCAAAGTTGATGACGTGTCCCGTAAATCGCGGCACCAGCAGAATATTATGTTTATCCTTGACCACATACATAGTGATAAGGTTGTGGAGTATGCTGTCGCGTTCCACGTACCTGACCACCGGCAGGACATCAAGAGGGGAGAGGTCTTTGCCGAAGTGTCCGGCGACTACCGGCACGTCTACGTAGAAAGCCGAATTGGCCGTTATATGCTTGCCATCCTTATTGACATAGTATGATTGGTCGCCGTCAAAGACACGTATCTCCGGTATCATCGGTTGGATCTCGACGTCCAGAAATCCCTGTGACGTAATGTGACATCGCACATCCTCAAAGTTATTGAGTCTCATGATATACTGTTCGATGCCGAGTGTATTGACGCGCGTAGCCGGAATGCCGACTATCTTCTCGGGATATTGGCGCAGCAGGTCGAGCACGGCACTTGTGGTCACGGAGTCATTGATACCGTCACCTTTGATGGAGACAGAGATGCCGCGACATTTGTGTCTGTCAGCCTCGGCATTTGCCCAAACGGTCATTGTCACCACGTAGGCGAGCAACACCACCAGGATAATCCATTTCCACACAGTTTTCATACTTCCTGCACTTGTCCAATATCTCTCACCGGATGACAGCAATGAGCTTTTTAACAGGCTCACCCGGTGACAATTGTTAATGATCGGATACAAACATACCGACAATATCCGGCAGGATTTTGTCAATATCGGCGGCTCCGAGAGTCATTAAAATCTCAAAGTTACTATTTTTTATAAGATTCACCAAATCTTTTCGCTCACAATATCGCTTGGATGGTGAGGTGACTGCGTTGAGTATCAGCATTGAGTCCACACCTTCGATCGGCTGCTCGCGTGCCGGATAGATCTCGGGCATGATGACCTCATCGGCTGAGGAGAGCGCGGCTGCAAACTCTCCGGCGAAATCGCGTGTACGGGTGTAGAGATGTGGCTGAAAGATGACACTGAGCCGCTTTCCGGGGAAGAGCTTGCGGACACTCTCTATAGAGGCTTTCACCTCGTTGGGACTGTGGGCATAGTCATCGATCAGCACGATGGGTTCTGTGAGGTATATCTCAAAGCGGCGTTTGGCACCGCGGAAGGAGCGGAGTCCTTCACGCACCTCTCCGGGTGTGGCACCGGCAAGCAACGCTGCCGCGGCGGCTGCCACTGCGTTGTCTACATTGATCTCGACGGGGACACCCGGCGTCATATCCTCAATGCGCAGACCGTCGGGACCCGCCAGTGTAAATGTGATTGTGCCGTTGCCGTAGCGTATATCCTCAGCGTGGAAGTCTCCCTCCGCGCCACCGGAATAGGTATATGTCTTCACGCTCGGTTTGCAGTCAGCCTGCATCTTCAGGCCGGTGTGCTTGATCAGATATCCGTTATCCTTGATGAGCGAGGTGAAGATACCGAAGGCCTCCAGATAGTGTTGTTCATCACCGTAGATATCGAGATGATCGGGATCTGTGGAGGTGATGACAGCGATGTAAGGGGAGAGGTGATGAAACGAGCGGTCATATTCATCGGCCTCAACTACGGCTATATCCGAGTTTTCCGAGAGTATCAGATTGGTGTCTATATTGCGCAGTATACCTCCGAGGAAGGCATTGCAACCTTCAGGTGTCTGTCGCAAAATATTGGCGATCATGGAGGATGTGGTGGTCTTGCCATGACTGCCGGCTACGCAGATGGCACGTCCGTCGGCCGTGAGTCGGCCTAAGAGTTTGGCGCGTTTCACGATCTCAAAGCCTTCGCGACGGAACATCGAGAGTATGGCATTGTCGTCGCCTACCGCCGGGGTATATACGACCAGTGTATGAGCCGGGTCACGGAAGTTCATGGGGATGAGTGCCGGATCATCGTCAAATATGATATCGGCGCCCTCCCGGCGCAGTGCGTCGGTCAGTGGGGTAGAAGTACGGTCATATCCGGCTACGTTCAGATCCTTGCTGAGGCAATATCTGATGAGGTTGGCCATACCGATCCCTCCGGCTCCTATGAAGTATATGTTTTCTTGCATTTTTTTTCTCTTTTGATCTTTAGGTGCTTAAAGGTTCTGGAAGTCTTCAGTGTCTTCAGGATTTGGGGGAGTGGTTGATAATCTTGATGACCTGATCAACGATTTTATCATCAGAGCCGGAGATGCCGAGTGTACGGATATTCCTGCTCATATCTTCGAGTGCCCGGGGATCGGCCATCAGTCTGAGTATGGCGTTTATCAGATCGGCACGAGCGTCCTTGTCCGCCACCATTACGGCAGCTCCGACGTTGACCAGAGCCATTGCGTTTTTAGTCTGATGGTCTTCGGCGACGTTGGGTGAGGGGACGAGGATACAGGGTTTGCCGAGCAATTCGAGTTCGCTGATTGAGCCGGCTCCTGCACGCGAGACCACGAGTGTCGCAGCTTTGTATGCGGCAGCCATATCGGTGACAAACTGTGTCACGACAACCCCTTTGAGACCCTTGGCGGCCGCGAGTCCGCGTTCTTTGGTGAAGTATTTACCCGTCTGCCATATCACCTGATATCCGGCCTCTGTGAGTTTGGACACTCCATGTTCCATGCTCTCGTTGAGTGTCAGCGAACCGAGTGATCCACCCACGACAAGTATGACGGGGCGCTCAGCGTCAAGTCCGAAGCGCTCACGTGCCGCAGCTACCGTCAGTGTGTCGTCCAACAGGTCCTTGCGCACGGGATTTCCAGTCTTGATAATGGTTTCGGCCGGGAAGAAACGCTCCATGCCGTCGTATGCTACGCATATCGCCTTAGCACGGCGTGACAGCAGCTTGTTGGTGACACCGGCGTACGAGTTTTGCTCCTGCAGCAGGGTGGGTATACCATATTTCTGTGCAGCCTTGAGTGTAGGTCCTGAGGCATAGCCGCCGACGCCGATAGCTATGTCGGGCTTGAAGTCGCGGATTATACGGCGTGCCATGCTGATGCTGCGACGGAGTTTGAGCAACACCGAGACGTTGCGCCACAATCTTTTGCGGTCGAAGCCCGCCACCGGGAGACCGATGATCTCATATCCGGCTTTCGGAACACGTTCCATCTCCATACGGTTGTCGGCACCGACAAACAGGATTTCGGCATTAAGCCGGTCGCGCAGGGCGTTGGCAATCGAGAGTGCCGGGAATATATGGCCACCTGTGCCACCACCCGATATCAGTATTTTAGGTCGTTTCATTTCTCGTGAGATATATTGATGGCCTGAAGTTCGTCAGGCAGTTTTTCCGTTTCTGCTTTAATGGCTTTCTTATCACCGGATGTTACGGCAAACCGGCTTACTGAGAGCATAATGCCTATGGCGACAGACATTATAATTATCGATGTGCCACCCTTGGATATGAAGGGGAGCGGTTGGCCTGACACGGGAAATAGTCCTGTGACGATGGCCATGTGTACCAGTGCCTGAAATACTATAAGGACGGCACATCCCATGATGAGGAATGCCGGGAAGGCGCGTGAGCAACGGTAGCCTATGACGCCGGCTCGCGCCACCAGGAAGAGGTACAGCAACAGCAGCAGCGAGCCGCCGATGAAACCCATATCCTCCACTACAATGGAGAAGATATAGTCGGAGAATGCGAGAGGGAGGCGTGCGCTCTCGCGTGAGTTGCCCGGTCCCTGTCCGATGAGTCCCCCGTTGGCCTGAGCCAGATTGGCAAAGATGACCTGACGGTTCTTGTCCGTCAGAGTGTCTTCGGGATGCACACCGCTGATGAAGCGTTTGATACGTTCCATGTGGGTCTCCTGACGACCTGCGCCTGTCGATTTGCTTACCATCTCCGTGCCTCCGACGCTGTCATATTCCGTAGTGGCCGGAGCTGCATATTTGATCAGAAAGAGTGCTCCTCCCGCGACTGCATATACCACGAACACCATGACGAGTTTGCGCCATTCGATGCCACCGATGATGATGAGCGATACGCTGACGCACATCATGAGTATCATATTGGTGAGTCCGTTGACCCATAACAGTCCGGAGAGTACGAGTACGATGATGGCCGAGTAGATCACTCCCTTGGTCGTAATGCCTCCGACCTTCTGATTCTGACCCAATATCTTAGCGAGCAGTATCACGGCTGTCAGCTTGATAATCTCAGGCGGTTGGATGGTGAACCCGGCTATCTTGATGGCACGTTGGGCACCATTGATGGTGACGCCGAAGAACATCGACATCAATAGCAGCGCTACCGAAAAGATGGCTAACGGCCACGCCCATTTGCTGAAGATGGTGTAGGGTATGTTCTGCAGCCACAGCACCAATGCCAGTCCGATGCCGAGGAAGATGGCATGACGTATCAGCGGTCCGTAAACGTTGGCCCCCTGTATCTCCGTCGATGATGCGGAGAAGAGTTCTATTATGGATATGATGAGCAGGGCGATATATATACCCCAGATGTATTTATCCGGCGGATTTTGAGCCTTAAGGCGCTTTTTGGCCTGCTGATCGCCGCCGCTACCCTTGGCAGGTTCTCCGGATTCTGTGCGGATGCCGTCTATGGTTTCCTTAATTTCAATCATCCCGGTTTAATAATATGCGTAAATCCCTTATTTATTGATATTCAATACCGCAGCCTTGAATTGACGTCCCCGGTCCTCGTAGGATGTGAAAAGGTCGAAACTGGCGCAGCAGGGTGACAACAATACCGTGTCTCCCGGACGGGCCGCACGTACACATGCATCCACGGCATCCTGCAGCGAATGCGTATCGTATATCTCAGGAACGGCTCCCGTGAAATAGTCTGTCAGTTTGCTGTTGTCGACCCCCATACATACGATTGCCTTGACCTTCTCCTTGACCAGAGGGAGGATCTCGCTGTAGTCGTTACCCTTATCCTTACCGCCCAATATCAGCACTGTCGGTGTGGTCATACTCTCCAGTGCATACCATGTCGAATTGACGTTGGTGGCTTTGGAGTCATTGACATATCTCACACCGTTATGTTCAGTGACAAACTCCAGACGGTGTTCGACAGCCTGGAAGTCCTCCAATGCGTTGCGGATGACGTCATCGCTGATGTCGAGAGCCGTAGCCGAGAGTCCGGCGGCCATCGAGTTGTAGAGGTTGTGCAGTCCCGGCAGTGAGATGCGGTCGCACGGTATCTCCCATACATCTCCCGGCATATCGTAGTGTACGATACCGTTCTCCACCCATGCGGCAGCTCCCTCGGTCGGGTGGTCGGCAAAGGGGAGACGCATCGCCTCGCTCTGCACGTTCTTCACCTGTCGCGCTATGATGGGATCGTCCATCCAGTAGATGAAGTAGTCTTCGGCAGTCTGATTCTGCAGGATGCGGAATTTGGCAGCCGTATATTTCTCCATCTTATGGTCATAACGATCCATGTGATCAGGCGTGATATTGAGTATGATAGCGATATTAGCGCGGAATTTGTACATATTCTCGAGCTGGAAGCTGGAGAGTTCGATGACATAGTATTGGTGAGGCTCCTCGGCGACCTGGCGTGCGAGGCTGAAACCGACATTTCCTGCCAATCCGACATCGAGACCGGCCTTGCGCAGTATGTGGTATATCAGCATAGTGGTCGTTGTCTTACCGTTGGAGCCGGTGATACATATCATTTTGGCATCGGTGTATAGTCCGGCGAATTCTATCTCGCTCAGCACCGGTATATTACGTTCCATACACTTCTGCACCAGCGGAGCCGTCGGGGGTATGCCGGGGCTTTTGACGACTATATCGGCGGCCAGAACCTTCTCCTCGGTGTGACCCCCCTCTTCGTACGGGATATTGCGTTCTTGTAGAGTGGCAAGGTGCTTGGCCGGTATTTTGCCGGCATCACTGACCCATACCTCCATATTCTCGGCCAGTCCGAGAATGGCTGCGCCTATGCCGGACTCACCGGCACCTAATATGACGAGTTTCTGCATTGTCAACGTAGTTTAAGTGTTACGAATGTGAATACGGCCAGCAGTATGCCGACGATCCAGAACCGGGTCACAATCTTGGACTCCGGTATCGGATGAGACGGGTAGTTGAACAGGGCCTTGATATTGTTATCACCACACTTCTGGAAGTGGTGATGCAGCGGTGTCATCTTGAAAACACGAGCTCCGGTGCCGGTCTTGCGACGTGTGTACTTGAAGTATGCCACCTGCGTCACGACCGATACATCCTCGATGAAGAATATGAGGCAGAGCAGAGGAATGAGCAGTTCCTTGCGTATCAATATGGCAAAGACGGCTATGATACCTCCGATGGTCAGCGAGCCGGTATCGCCCATGAATACCTGCGCCGGGAAGGCATTGTACCATAGAAATCCTACCAGAGCGCCTATGAAGGCCGCCGCATAGACTACGAGTTCCTCACTCCCGGGGATGATCATGATATCCAGGTATCCGGCATAGATGACGTTACTCCCCAGGTAAGCCATTATCAGCAGTGCGACACCTATGATGGCAGATGTGCCGGCACAGAGGCCGTCGAGTCCGTCGGTTAGGTTGGCTCCATTGCTGACCGCTGTCACGACAAAGATCACGACCGCGACAAACACTATCCAACCCAGGGTCTGGGCTACCGTCGGATCGCTGATCCATGAGGTCAGCCATTCATAGTTGAAGTTATGATTTTTGATAAACGGGAGTGTGGTCTGAGGGGCTTTGATACCATTGTCCATGACGATGGAGGGAGCGAGCCACATGGTCAGACCGATCAGCAGACCAAGACCAACCTGTCCGGTGACCTTATACTTGCCGGCCAGACCATCCTTGTTGTGATACTTGAGCTTGCGGTAGTCATCGAGAAACCCGATGGCTCCCATCCATACGGTCGATACCAGCATCAGACATAGGTAGATGTTGGAGAGATTTCCGATCAGTATGCAGGGGAGTAGTATGGAGAATATTATGATGACTCCACCCATAGTGGGTGTGCCGCGTTTGCTCATCTGTCCTTCGAGTCCGAGATCGCGTACCTCCTCGCCTATCTGCATACGCTGCAGACGGCGTATCACCGGCCCGCCGAGCCATAGAGCGATAATCAGCGCCAGGGCAAATGTTACGCCTGCGCGAAATGTAATGAAGTCCATCAGGTGTCGACCCGGCAGATTGGTCGACTCGAGATACCGTTGAAATATGGAATAGAACAAAGCTTATGATTATTAGATGTTAAACTTGCTTGAGGCGAGTACCTCCTCCTTGTCATCAAAATGATGTTTTACCCCCTTGATCTCCTGATAAGTCTCATGTCCTTTGCCGGCTATGAGCACGACAGATCCCGGTTGAGCCGTACGGATGGCCGTGCGGATGGCCTCACGGCGGTCAGTGATGGTCAGAGTCTTGGCCGTATCCTCGGGTGTAAGTCCTTCGATCATCTCAGCGATGATGTCAGCCGGTTCCTCATCGCGCGGATTGTCAGAGGTGATGATCAGCCGGTCGGAACGCAACGCGCTCTCCCTGGCCATTATGGGACGTTTGCCGTGGTCACGATTGCCGCCGCAACCGACTACGGTAGTGATAAATCCGTTGCTGCCGACAATGTCGCGTATGGTATCGAGTACATTGATCAGCGCGTCCGGAGTATGGGCATAGTCGATGATGGCCACGACGCCACGTTCATCCTTGAAGGTCTGGAAACGACCGGCTACGGGGACGAGACGGCTCATATTGACAAGCACCTCTTCAGGATTAAATCCTGTCAGTACGGATGCTCCATAGACTGCAGTGAGATTGTAGGCGTTGAAGCGTCCCGAGAAGCGCACCTCCACCTCTCTGCCGTTGAGCATCAGCAGTGTGCCGTCAAGGCGCGTCTCAAGGATACGACAGCGGAAGTCGGCGTCTGTGCGCAGTGAATAGGTATATTTCTTAGCCTTGGTATTCTGCAACATATATGCCCCGGCTTTATCATCGGCATTGACGAGTGCGAAGGCCGTGTCGGGGAGCATGTCAAAGAATGACTTCTTGGCGTTCATATAGTTATCGACGGT
>CAMWUY010000053.1 GCA_947177615.1 uncultured Porphyromonadaceae bacterium | reverse complement strand
GTAATCGAGTGCCGGCTCAAAGAATGCGGTTGTCTCGTGAGTCACGGAATTGCGCAGATCGAAGAGTCCGTAGCCAAGTCCGAGTTTGGCTGCCACAAAGGCCAATGGATATCCCGTAGCCTTGGATGCTAATGCGGATGAACGGCTGAGACGCGCGTTGACCTCGATGACGCGATAGTCCATTGACTCGGGGTCGAAGGCATACTGTACGTTACACTCACCCACGATGCCGATATGACGTATGATCTTGATGGCCAACTTGCGCAGATAGTGATAATCCTCGTTGGTGAGGGTCTGCGATGGTGCGACTACGATACTCTCGCCGGTGTGTATGCCCAACGGGTCGAAGTTCTCCATGTTGCACACGGTGATACAGTTGTCAAATCGGTCGCGGACCACTTCATATTCCACCTCTTTCCATCCCTTGAGCGACTTCTCGACCAGCACCTGGGGAGAGAAGGAGAGAGCCTTTTCGGTGAGGGAGCGAAGTTCCTCCTCGTTGTCACAGAAGCCGGAACCGAGACCTCCTAATGCGTAGGCTGCCCGGACGATGACGGGATAGCCGAGACGGCGGGCCGCTGCCACGGCCTCCTCGATAGTGTCGACGGCCTGACTCTTGATAGTCTTGACACCGATCTCATCGAGTTTACGTACGAAGAGCTCGCGGTCCTCGGTGTCGATAATGGCCTGTACGGGTGTGCCGAGCACCTTGACGTTATATTTTTCGAGTACTCCGTTTTCATAGAGCCTGACACCGCAGTTGAGCGCTGTCTGTCCGCCGAAGGCGAGCAGGATGCCGTCGGGGCGTTCCTTCTCGATGACACGCTCCACATATTCGGGAGTGACAGGGAGGAAGTAGATCTTGTCGGCAAAACCCTCGGATGTCTGTACTGTGGCGATATTAGGGTTGATGAGCACTGTGCTGATCCCCTCCTCCTTCATAGCCTTGAGTGCCTGCGAACCGGAGTAGTCAAATTCGCCGGCCTCGCCAATCTTGAGTGCGCCGCTACCTAAGAGTAGTACCTTCTTTATACTTTTATCGATATTGGTGTTATCGTTCATAGTGTCTTGTTGTGGATGATGAGAGGTGTGGGAGAGTTGATGAGGGATTAGAGATTAGAGGAGAGCGATAAAATCGTCGAACAGGAATTCCGTATCCTTCGGACCGGATGAGGCCTCCGGGTGGAATTGTGCCGAGAAGAATGGCTTGGACTTGTGGCGTATCCCCTCGTTGGTGTTGTCGTTCATATTGACAAAGAGCGGTTCCCAGTCAGCGGGGAGAGTAGCGTCATCGACGGCAAAACCATGATTTTGAGAGGTGACAAAGCATGAGTCGGTGCCGACCTTGCGGACGGGTTGATTGTGAGAACGGTGCCCATATTTGAGTTTGTATGTTTCGGCTCCGGCCGCACGTGAGAGCAACTGATTGCCCATGCAGATACCGCAGATTGGTTTGTCGCCTTGCAGAGCCTTCCTGAGATGTTTGACAGTGACGTCGACCATATCGGGGTTGCCCGGACCGTTGGAGATAAAGATGCCGTCGTGCGGGATGGTGTTGAAATCATAGTCCCAGGGGACGCGGACTACGCGGACGTTGCGACGGGTCAGGCAACGGATTATGTTGTGCTTGACACCGCAGTCGACGAGTACGACAGTCTTGTCGCCGTCACCATGATATTCCACCTCCTTGCAAGAGACCTTGGCGACAAGATTTTCATTGTTGGGATCATAAAAATCAGGCTCCTCCGCACCGTCAACGATAATTTTGCCCAACATTGAGCCTTTCTCGCGAAGCAGTTTGGTAAGAGCCCTGGTGTCGATACCGTAGATGCCCGGTATTTTCTCCTCGTTAAGCCAGTCGGCCAGTGAGCGGTCGGCCTGCCAGTGGGAGTGTTGCCAGCTGTAATCTTGAGCAATGATAGCGCGGGCATGGATATGTTCCGACTCGTAATATCGGCTGACGTCATCCTGCTGTTTGCGCGGCGGTACGCCATAATTTCCCAGGATCGGATAGGTGGTGACGAGGATTTGCCCTTCGTATGACGGGTCGGTGAGAGACTCGGGATAACCGGTCATGGCTGTGTTGAACACTACTTCACCGGCTGTGGCGCCGGGATAGCCAAACGATTTTCCTTTGAATTTAGAGCCGTCCTCAAGTATGAGTACTGCATCGTGGATAGGTTGCATCGTTGCTTGGATATATGTGTGATTGATTGTGCAAATTTAATCATTTTCGGCGGTATCTGCAAGAGTGCCCCGGCTGGGACGCCTTTTATTGGCCGTTATTGTCACTTCAAGAAGTGATCAGAGGGTGCGTCCGGGATAGGCCTTGAGCGCCTCCTCAAGCACGGTGAGCGCGCGGCTTAAGTCCTCCTTGCAGAGCACGTAGGCCAGTCGCACCTGGTTGCGCCCCTGACCGGGTGTCGTGTAAAATCCGGAGGCCGGTGCCATAAATATGGTCTCACCCTCATAGTCAAACTCATTGAGACACCATTCGCAGAATTTGTCGGCATCATCGACCGGTAGTTGAGCGACGGTATAGAATGCACCCATCGGGATGGGAGAGTAGCACCCGGGTATACGGTTGATCCCATCGACCAGGAAGTTACGTCGCTCGACGTATTCGGTATATGTGTTCAGCATATATTCGGAGGTGGCATCAATAGATGCCTCGGCCACAATCTGTCCTATCAACGGAGGGCTGAGGCGTGCCTGGCAGAATTTCATCACGTTGCGTCGCAGTTGCTCGTTCTTGGTGATCAAGGCTCCGATACGTATGCCGCATTCGTTGTACCGTTTGGAGACAGAGTCGATAAGCACGACCTGATGCTCGATGCCGGGGAGATGGAAGGCGGAGATATATGGCGCACCTGTATAGCAGAATTCGCGGTATACTTCGTCAGAGAACAGGAAGAGGTCATGTTTCTTGACCAGGTCGCGTATCTGCAGCATCTCCTTCATCGTGTACAGATATCCCGTAGGGTTATTGGGATTGCATATCAGTATACCCTTTGTGCGGGGAGTGATAAGTTTCTCAAACTCCTCGACAGGAGGGAGTGCAAACCCATTGTCGATAGAGGATGGTATGGTGACGATATTGGCTCCGGCGGATATGGCAAATGCCATATAGTTGGCGTAAGCGGGTTCGGGTACTATGATTTCATCGCCCGGGTCGAGACAGGCCATGAAGGCAAAGAGTACAGCCTCGGAGCCTCCGCATGTCACTATAATATCGTCGATGGTGACATCGATATTGAATCGGTGGTAGTATTCGCACAGTTTGGCGCGTAGCGAACGCAATCCTTCAGAGGGGGAATATTCCAGGACTGTACGATCGATGGATCGAAGTGCTTCGAAGGCTTGGGGCGGTGTCGGCAGATCGGGTTGGCCGATATTGAGACGGTAGACCTTGACGCCACGCTCCACGGCACGATTGGCCAGCGGCACGAGGCGACGGATAGGTGAGGCGGGCATGATCTCACCGCGTTGCGATACTGTGGGCATAATCTTTGTTTTACCTTAATCTGTAACTCTGAGACAGACATCTGAAGGTATGTCAGACGTGAGCTGTCGGGCAGAGTGACCTGTTATATTTGCAAAATTAGCTAAAAAAAAGCAAATTCCCACATTTATAGAGAAAAACCTTACGGCACAACTATTTCCGGGGTCTCGCCTGTTATGCGGAAATGACCGGTATGCGGGTCATAGGTCACGCCGGGACGGTTGAAGTACCGCTCAATTGCACCGGTAGCTGTCAGATGGTCGATAGTGCCCGTGGTGAGTCCGTGTTCCCGGTCCAGAAGCCAGAGTTGATCGGAGGTCTGAAAGGCGATGTCAAGATCGTGGGTGGAGAGAAAGATGGTCATACGTTGAGTATGTGCCATCTCACGCAGCAGAAGCATTATCTCAACCTTGCTCGGATAGTCTAAGAAGGCTGTCGGCTCATCAAGGATAATAACAGGTGTGTTTTGGGCGAAGGCTTTGGCTATCATCGCTTTCTGCCGTTCACCGTCGCTGAGGGTGCTGATGGTCCGGTGACGCAGAGGGGTGAGTCCTGTCAGGCTGAGGGCATTCTCGATTATTTCATGGTCATTGCGATGCAGCCGTCCCCAAAAACCGGTATACGGAGTCCGCCCGAGTCCTACAAGAGTCTCTACATCCATATCTTGGAGCAGAGGTTTCTCGGTGAGAACAACACTGAGCAGATATGATAATTCACGTGAGCTGTATTCAGACAAAGATCGTCCGAAGAGCTTGATATCGCCGCTGACAGGATCTTGAAAACCGGAGAGAGTGCGCAGCAAGGTTGACTTGCCGGCGCCATTAGGTCCGAGCAGAGAGATTAATTCACCTCGTCGCAGTTGTGTCTGAAGCGATGTGGAGATAATCTTGTCACGGCCGGATGTGTGATAACCGGTGGTGAGATCGATTGTTTCGATAGCGATATCGCTCGCGGGTGTCACGCAATGATCCTCGGTGCGTAATAATCCGTCACCCGTATGTCTTTGATCAGTATGACTCATCTTCTGAATTTGCGTCCTTTAAATATAACGTACAGTATGACCGGTACACCAATCAAGGGTGTCACTCCATTTAGTGGCAATATGAAGTTGCCGGGTATCAGGCACAGGAGATTGCATAATAATGCCACCGCCCCTCCTGTCAAGATACATCCGGGTAGCAGTATGCGATGATCCGACACGCCGAATATCATACGGACGATGTGGGGGACGGCAAGTCCGATAAAAGATATCGGACCACAGAATGCAGTGATGACCGCGGTCAGAATTCCTGTGGCGATGAGGAGAATATTGCGGACTATGTGCATATCGACTCCCAGACTCTGAGCGTAGTTCTCGCCTAAGAGGATTACATTCAATGGTTTGGCAAGCAGGAGCGCCAGTATTATACCTACTGCGGCAAGGATGCTGAATAGTGGTAATTGGGCGGTTGAAACGCCTGCGAATGATCCCATTCCCCAGATAGTATAGCTCTGTATCCCTTCGGCTGTGGATGCGGCATTGAGCAATGTGATGATGGAGGAGGTGAGATAACCTACCAGAATGCCGGTGATGAGCAGCATCATATCATTCTTGAGCCAGACTGAGAATAGTAACAGTATCCCCATCACGACAAGGCTTCCGATGAATGCTCCCGCAAGAATAGCCACATATCCTCCCCAGGTCACACCGGCAGCTGTCACCGTGCCGCCAAGGAATAGCATTACAAATGCCACTCCAAGACCTGCTCCGGAGGATATACCGAGTATCGAAGGTCCGGCCAGGGGATTGCGAAAAGCTGTCTGTAGCAATAATCCGGAAATGGTCAGTGCCGCGCCGGCCAGGAGAGCGGTGACTGCCTGGGGCAATCTGCTCCCTAAGATGATGAAGTGCAGCGGAGAACTGACCTCTGCATCAGATATGCCGGAAAATAGAATTGTTGTGACCTCTGCAATCGGGATATCTACTGAGCCTATGTAGATATTGAGGATAAACAACAGTATGGTGATTAAACTTATGATACAGTACTTGATAGCAGTCATTTCATCTTATGATAATATGATGGAGTCGCGTCGGGCAACAGGTCGGGATGGATGTATATCACCATGTCGCGCAGTACGCGTTCGGGATGGAATGGTGTCTCGTCAAAATAGTTTGTATACTGAGTGTTGCATCCGAATACGTTGCCTTGCCTGAAGGCACGAAACCTGGAATTTACCGGAGCGTCATTCGCAAGCTCTGTCAGTGTTTTTTCGCTTTTCTGGTTATATCTGACAAACCAGATATCGGCATCGTGAGCACGGGCAAGCACCTGCTCGGGCGACAGAGCGACACTACCGCTCTGCTTATAGTCGGAGAATGGGTTGCGTCCGCCTGCATCCTCAATAAGCCTGCCCATCGTGGAGTGGCCGGCCGGTACATTCCATACCTGTCCGTATCTCTGGTCTATCAAGACCGCAGGCTTATAATCGGCAGTAGAGGCTATCTCCTTAAGATGCAAATATTCGCTCTCGATATCAGAAAAGAGACGTTCAGACTTATCACGTACGCCGAAGATAAGACCGTATAGCCGCATCCACTCGGCGCGACCCAGCGGTGAGGTCTCCATATAGTCGGCACATTGGAGTATAGGTATGCCTAACGTCTGTATACGGGAGAGATGGCTGTCATTCTCGTATGGAGACAGCATGATGAGATCCGGTGATAAGGATATGATACGCTCAATATCAGGATTTTGACTGAGACCGCAATCTGTAAGAGTGCCGGCTTTCAATCTTACCTGCATTATTGAGTCAGTGACATAGTTGGCATCGCAAATGCCCCCTATCGCCTGTGAGGCTCCCAGTTCGGAAATAAGGCCTGTATGCACACCGCTGTATATAAGGGCATTGCTGACAGGAGTGCGAATTACATTTGCCGTTGGTAAGCCTGCCGGCAGGATACTATCCTTAGGCACAAGGTAAAGATGTTGCAACGTCGCGGTTGTGTCCCATGGATTGCGAATGGTGACATCGGTATATCCGGGTTGTTCGGTTATGGATAGATAGTCTGCATAATGCATCTCTATATCCCGGCCGTCGCCGTCAGACATGGACCGAGAGTGAGCCCCCCCGCATGAGAGCAGGGGGGTCACGATCAACATCAACATAGCGACACGAAGTAATGTCGCAACTAATCTATGGTTTGTGCTTTTATTTAGGATCATTTGTGAAAGAACGTTACGCCGAGTGCTCCCACGCCGCATTCAATACGGGTCTTGAAGTTGCCACCCTTGTCATAAATATTGGCATAGCATGGTTGCATATATTGTGAAAATCCGGCCTCGGTGATATGGTATGATAGAATGATAATGTTGCCGTTGTATGGATCTACTGCTATGCCGGCAGGTGCATCAATCCATGAGTCGGTCCCCTCTGTCTGTTTGGCTATGGTGCCTTTCAATTTAAGGCTTTTGGTGTCGTAGATATCAAAACTCATATCAGCGTGCGACATACCGTACGGGCAGTTGATGACGTATAGGTCATCATCATGTACTGTAATGTATGATGCCTGAGCGATTTCAATTACATCGTCGCCGGTTATCTTCTTGACTGTAGAGGGTACGGGGAAACCATAGTTGCCCTTGCAGAGTACAAATACATCCTTGCCATTTGTGGCCATATCCGTGGGATTCAGCACCTTGTCGGTATCGCGGATATATGTCTGGGTCCACGTTTTGAGATCAATGATCGAGATGGAGCAGTTGGTATACTGATTTTCAAGGTCTTCGTAGTTGTAACCATCTGAATTTGCCACATATAGTTTGCCGTTGGCAATAGCCATTTGCTCGGTATTGGGTCCGGTGGCGATTGTCTTCTCGATTTTTAGTGTCTTAGCGTCAATGCGGCTGACATAGCCTGTGAAGAGTGAAACATATATTTTGCCGTCAGCGGCTGCAAGTGCACGTGGACCGGTAGCCGGCGCCTCGGGGCGTATAGAGGTAATGATCTCGAGCGTCTCGGGATTTACGACCCAGATGAGGTTGGAGTCATATACCGGGATAAACATTTTATCATCATAAATGATTGCCGGTTGTGCACCGTCACCGAGTTCAATGCCGTTGGCTGCCTTAAAGGCATCTTGCAAAGCCGGGGTACTCTGATTGGTAGTGTAGTCGTATGTGGTAATCGATGAGGATATACTGCCGGCCATGTTGCCGTTGTTGATTGTATAGAATCCACCGGAAGTCTTGACTTGAGGATCATCGGGATTGTCGTTCTTATCGCACGAAACGAGTGCTCCGGTGAGCACTAAGGCTGCCATGAGAGAGAAGATGGTCTGTTTTTTCATTTCTTTATTTATAATATATTAATATTTAATTCCTGTACTTTATAATTTGAATCCGGCCGTCAGGCGGAATGATCGTCCCGGCATGGGATATCTGCGGACGATCTCATATTGTGTATCGAGAATATTAAGGATATCTAGACGCAGGTCAATGCTGTGACTTTTGATATTGAAGGTGCGCATCAGTGCGGCGCCCAACTCTATGTATCCGGGCAGCCGGGTGCCGGGGAGATTGGCATTTGTGCCATAGCGGGCACTGACACCGGTGGCCTTTATGACGAGATCGACCCAGGGATTTTGCCATGTCATAGAGAGAGCCCCCGAATGCTGAGGGGTGTACGCGACCTGTTTGTTATATTCAGGATCGGATTTGGCCGTTCGTGGCTGCACTCTTTGCCAGCTGTAATTGCCGTTGATCAGCAGATTATGACGTTGCGCAAGATATAATGAACAGTCCAGTGTGATGTCAGCCCCGAAGGCCCTGACTTTATCCAGATTTGCCATAGTCCACACAAACATATTCATCGGGATGGCTACGATTTTATCCTTGACAATATTGTAGTAGATATCTCCTGTGACGGCTATGGAGCTTAGAGCGCGATACGAACCACCCTGCCATGTCGCTCCGACATTGAATTGATGTGTCTCCTCCGGACGCAGTTGCAGGCTGCCCAAGTGATAATAATAGCTTTCATTAAATGTGGGAAAGCGGAAAATGTTCTTGTATGAAGCGCGCAGATATATCAGTCGCCCGTACCAGGGCCGTATGGACAGACTTAAGGATGGCGTCAGCTTAGTGCGATCGGGAATGCTCTCTCCCGACTTGACACCATTGATGAATGATGAGCACAGAAGGCGTGCCATGACCTGCATCAGATGATTGCTGAATTTGCCTGACAGTGCCTGAATGACCGAGTGCCGCCAGGGACCTACGGTTGTGGCTAAATTGCTGCTGAGGTTATTGTAACTGTAGTCAAGCGCGTAGTTGAATGAAAATTGGTGTGTAGGTGTGTAGAGGGCCGCGCATGATAGATATGCTTCGCGCTGTACGTAGTTCTCATCCTTAAATCCTCCTGCGTGTTTGCCATCCACCTCGTGATAATATGTTGCGTCCCAATTGAATTTTGATATGGCGCGTATTTGCACCTTTTGGCCTAACTTATTATAGTAAGTCAGTTGGCCGAAGAAATTCCGGTCATGCAGAGTGTCATCACTGGTCGGATTATATAACACGACCGGTCCGGGCAACTGGCGATTGTTGTCATAATAGTAGATTTTGGCATCCAACGTGGATGCAACGCCGGGGCGCCAGCATAGATTGATTTCACCATGTCCCGAGTGCATCCTGCTGTTCTCGCGGCGTTCGCGTGTGGTGAGCCGACCATTATGCAATGTGTATGGATAGTCATTCTTGGCGTATGTATATTCACCTATAGCCGAAAAAGAGAATTTGGGATTAAGCGTCTTGGCCAATTTGAAGTATGGATTGACGAGTCCGAACGATCCAATGCGGAATTGACCGTTGAAGTGCCATCTGGCGTCATCTCCTGACGGTACCGATCCTGTATTGATTACAATAGATGCTGCGGTGGCGGCTCCCTTCGCAGGCATGAAGATATCGCTGTTATCTCCGATGATCAGGGATACATCATCTACATTGTCCAGGGAGTATCTTGAGAGGTCAATAGTGCCGGTCTGTGCGTCACTGAGCGCTACGCCATCATATATGACACCTGTATGTGCAGCCCCGAATCCTCTGACCGATACGGTCTTGACTCCGCCGGCGCCTCCATAGTCCCTGATGTTGAGTCCCGGCATACGGTGCAAGGCATCGGTGAGATCGGTCACTCCGAGAGCTTTCATTCTCTCGTCATCTATGCGGAACAGGGGAGAGGAACTTGTGACGTCATCCTTGATACTGCGTGCGACGACTTCCAACTCGTCGAGTGTATACGGCAGCGAATAGGTCGTGGAGTCAGTGTCCTCCGGGGAGGTGTCAGGGATCGTGTTGCCCCTCAGTGAGGGACAACTCATCGCTAATGTAATGCCGATAATACTCAGTCGTAGAGTCTTATAAGTCAGTGCAGTCATAGATATGTTCTCTTTTCCTCGAAAGAGTGATCAACATAAATATCAGCGCAAAGTTGTTTGCGCTATAATCGAGACGGCAGGTCTTCGGACTTATTCCGGCTATCGGCATGCCTTCCCATCGCATCACAGTGAGCGACAGTGGCTGATGTTTATGCCGTGCCTAAACGGAAATTACCGCAGCGGGACTGTCCGGGATTTTCACCCGGTTCCCTATTAATGGCATCGTGCCAACCGTTTCGGCAGCAAATTTAATAAAAAAAACAATTCCCCCCAAAAAATCCTATTTTTTAGAAGGAATTTTAGGATATGCCTGTATTTACATAATTTAACAGATGACTGTCTGATTGTTGCAGTGAGGGGCTATACCTTTGCAGTATCAACAACGCCAAAACATATCAGTCATGAAAAACAAATCATTCGTTACCCGTAACAGTCGGCTACTCGACATCTTGGGCATGGGCATGGTCTACGGAACCGCTCTTGCAATAATCTGCCTGCAATTACGCCGCTTTATCTGGTAGAGCGTACCACCTTGCGCGCCTTTCCATCGGGAGTGACATCAATAACAATGCCGGATGTGGCATGAGAGATCCTGTTGCCGGTGAGGTCGTAGGTGGTGATATGCTGCTCACCGGATATCGTTTCAACTTGAGAACTCTGCTGCTGACCGGTATAAAACTCTATGGAAGAGAATCCCATTCCGTAGTCTTTACATGAGATTGCAACACTTTCCACGGGGGTGCTGTCTGCAAAATCAAACTCCAGGTTGATCGAGGTGCTTAGAGTGTCATCACCCTGTGGTATATTACGGCTATTGGGTGTATAAGGCAACGTTTGGGTTTTGCCGTTTACCGTCACCTCGATACCATCTTTGCTGAACCGGTTTTGTGCATCACGTATCACAACCTTGCTGATGTTTACCCCATAATCTGAGATATACTCATTTGAGAAATGGAAGGTTATATTACCACCATTGTCTTCGAAACCGAGTAGCCACAGGGGATAATACACCGTACCCTCGACATCATGCAAATCAGTGAGAGAATAATTGAATGTGATGTAACCATCACCGGTGAAGTCACTGAAGGCCTTATGAAGAATATCACCCTGATATTTGGGATCTGTATATAAGTTGTATGGTGTCAGACCGGTTCTGGGATCCGTATTCAACGACATTTCCGGATCAAACGATTGAGGAATATCAAAAACCACTAATGGAGTCACCTCTTTGATGTCTGATGAAGTCTGGGCAAACGAGCCGCTTATGCCGAGCATCAACACAATAGCCGACAGAATGTTTCGAGAGAATATAGATTCTTTCATATTGTTACTGATTGGAATTTCTGTTAATGCAAAGCTAACACATTAAATCGATATGTCCAACTTTTTCATCATTCCCGTAGCAGCAATCTTTTCTCGTCAGCAACCGTGATGGGGGATGAGTGACCTGACAATAAAACAGTGTCCGGTGGCAAGGTGAGGATTTTGTTAATGATTGACTGCTCTAATTCATAACGGTTGCCTCCGGGAAAGTTGGTCAGACCGGGACCATGCTGATAGAGCAGATCCCCTACGAAGGCTGCCTGTTCCACGGGGGAATAGAAAGTGACAGATCCGGGAGTGTGACCCGGTGTATGAATTACTTTCAGATAAAAACCTGAGTTCTCCTTGAGCCGTATGTTCTCTCCGTTGAATAGCTCTTCATAATGCGATACGATTATTGGATGATCGGTGTTGGCGCTGAGGTTTATATAAGGATCTTTTAGATACTGCGAGTCCGATGGATATATATATACTGGAGCGCCCAATTTTTCGCTTAATAATTCCGCTGCACCCAGATGGTCAAAGTGGCCATGAGTCAGAAGTATTTTCTCAATTTTCCAGCCGTTATTTTTTACAGTATCGTATATCAGACCCGCTTGTGCACCCGGGTCAATCAGGAACCCCGATTTGGTTCGCTCGTCGATAAAAAAGTAGGTGTTGGTCGTATAGACACCGGTCACCTGTAACTCCTTAATCATTTTAATTATCCTTTGTAGATTAAATAGAAGTTGTAAAATAAAGATTGAGAGACTTCTGATTTTAGAAAGTCTCTCAATTAGTTGAAGTTATAACAGTTCACATCCTTCAGGGCCACATTGATGGGCACGTTCTGTGAGCCGACTCTCTTTTACCTTCTTCATCGTACGCTCGATAGCGGATTTGAAACCGTCGAGTGTCAGTGCTCCCGGAACGGCGAAATCTCCATTGAACACTATATATGGTACGCCGTGAACACCTCGCATCATAGCTTCCCTCTCGTCAAAGCGGACCTCATCATCATATTTGTCCGAGTCAAGGACTCCGCGGATATCATCCTCTTTCATACCGGCTTCGATACCCTTTGCGAGCAATACTTCGTGATCAGACAATACAAGATTTTCTACAAAATAGGCCTTGAACAAAAGTTCGTTTAGAAGGCTTACGGTCTTGCGGTCATACTCTGTCTCGGCGAGTTTCATCAATCTATGTGCATCACGGGTATTGGAGTATTGGGTAGTGGCATATTTAAAGTCAATACCGAGTTCACGACCGAGAGCGGATATCTGTTCTATCTGTTCTTTAGCTCCGTCAAGAGTCAAACGATATTTCCGGGCAAATCTCTCCGGTGTCGTCGATACCACCTCTCTTGAGGCATCCGGATCGAGCTCAAATGCCCGGTAGTCGATCACCACTTCATCCTTCACTCCAAGTTGTTCAATTGCTTTCTCAAGACGTGTTTCTCCGATATAGCAATAAGGACAAGCGAAGTCAGACCAAATCGTCAGTGTAATCATAGTGTTTTTCCCTTTCTTATTTTGGTTGTTGTATCTTTTATTTTTTAATTATTAAGGTGTCAATTAATGTGTCGAGCTTCCGTGTGGATGTGATATCAAAT
>CAMWUY010000052.1 GCA_947177615.1 uncultured Porphyromonadaceae bacterium | reverse complement strand
TACAAAAAGAAGCGCTGACCATCAGGCCGGCGCTTCTTTTGTATCATATCTTTATGATCATCTCATACGTCCTTGCATCTTCTTCATCTGAGCCATCTGAGCCATCATCTTAGCCTTATTCATTCCGGTGGCGGCACGCATCATCTTGCGGGTATCCTCAAATTGCTTCAACAACTTGTTTACCTCCTGAATAGTAGTACCGGATCCCTTTGAGATACGCTGCCGGCGCGACACATTTATCACCTCCGGATGCTGACGCTCATACGGTGTCATCGAGTCTATGATTGCTTCAATTCCCTTAAACGCATTATCCGGTATTTCTATATCCTTTATAGCCTTGCCGATACCGGGTATCATTGACGCGATCTGCTTCAGATTACCCATCTTCTTGATCTGACTGATCTGATTGCGGAAATCATCGAAATCAAACTTATTACGACGGATCTTTTCCTCAAGTTTCTTAGCCTCCGCCTCATCATAGACATTGGTCACGCGAGTGATCAACTCATTGATGTCACCCTGACCCAAAATACGGCTCGCCATGCCTTCAGGATTAAACTCCTGAATATCCATCATCTTCTCACCGACACCGACGAACTTGATCGGCTTGTGAACGACGGCCTTGATCGTTATGGCAGCACCACCACGGGTATCACCATCCAGCTTGGTCAGTATAACGCCATCAAAGTCCAGACGCTCATTGAAGGCCTGAGCTGTATTCACCGCATCCTGACCCGTCATTGAGTCTACGACAAAAAGAGTCTCCTGAGGATTGACAGCATTCTTGACGTTCTCAATCTCTGCCATCATCTCCTCATCAACCGCCAGACGACCCGCTGTGTCTATGATCACTGTATCAAAGTGGTTGGCCTTGGCGTATGCGATACCGTTCTTTGCGATCGCTACGACATCCTTACTGCCATCCTCCGAATATACCGGAACATCTATCTGACTGCCGACCACCTTCAACTGTTCTATTGCTGCCGGACGATATACGTCACAAGCCACAAGCAGAGGGCGTCTCTTATTGTGTTCCGCAAGATATTTAGCCAGTTTGCCTGAGAAAGTAGTCTTACCCGAACCCTGCAGACCGGACATCAGAATTACAGTAGGATTGCCCGATAGGTTTAACGGTGCCTTATCACCTCCCATCAACGTCACGAGCTCGTCATATACGATCTTGATCATCAGCTCGCGAGGCTTGACACTGTTCAAGACATTCTGACCTAACGCCTTCTCCTTGACTGTCTTGACAAAGCTCTTTGCCACCGAGTGACTTACATCGGCTGACATCAACGTACGTTGCACCTCCTTAAGTGTCGAGGCTACATTAATCTCGGTTATCTTCCCCTCACCCTTCAGATTTTTAAGGGCGGTTTCTAATCTTTCAGATAAATTCTCAAACATGTTTCTTTACTTCAATTTATTAGTCGCCGTCTCCGGAAATATTACTGTCGGACGAAAAGTTTTTGCCTCCTCCGGAGTCATCTGAGCATAAGTCATTATGATCACTACATCGCCTGGTTGAGCCTTGCGGGCGGCGGCTCCATTCAGACATATCACACCGCTACCGTATTCACCGGCTATGACGTAGGTATCAAAACGCTCTCCATTATTATTATTGACTATCCACACTCGCTGTCCGGCTATGATACCTGACGCTTCGAGCAGTGCGCTGTCGATCGTGATACTACCGATATAATTCAGATTTGCTTCTGTTACCGTTACACGGTGTATCTTTGACATCATCATCTCTATGAGCATGACTTAGATCTCCTTTCGATATAATATATTATCTATTAATCTTACCTTACCATTATACACAGTGATACAGCCTACTATCCACGGCGACTCGGACCACTCCTCCACCGGGAGCAACGTCCGTGCATCAACGATCTCAAAATACTCGACCTCCATCTCTTCGACAGAGTTTATCTTACTCACCACATAATGGTGAGTCTCGCGCACACTGTGGCTCTTACTGTATTCCACACTCTCCTTCAGCGTCTCATAAATACGGGGAGCGCGACGTCGCTGATCATCGGACAACAGGGCGTTACGGCTCGACAATGCCAGCCCGTCATCCGCACGCCTGATCGGACATGCGACTATATCTATATTGATCCCCTCAGACTTTATCATATTGCGTATCACGGCTATCTGCTGGAAATCCTTCTCACCGAAATACGCCACGTCCGCCTGAGTCAAACGAAAGAGTCTGCTAACTATCTGAGCTACACCCTGAAAGTGTCCGGGACGCATCTTACCCTCCATGACCTCGGCCGCACTGCCGAGATCAAAAACGTGTGATCCGGCTGCAGCCGTACCCTCGGGATATACCTCCTCTACACTCGGCATGTACACCACTGTTGCGCCAGCACCTGACAACAACTTTATGTCGTGCTCCTCATCACGCGGATAGGTCGCAAGATCGGTCGCATTATTAAATTGAGTCGGATTGACAAAAACCGACACTATTGTCATATCATTTTCCGCTACAGAACGCTCCACTAATGATAGATGTCCTGCATGCAATGCACCCATCGTGGGTACAAGGCCTATTCGTAGGCCCCGTTCTCGCGCTGACGATACTGTCGCCAGCAACGCATCTGTCTTTCTGATTATTTCCATCGTTTTACACCTCTTGTGAGGAGTTTCAGTCTGCAAAATTAATCAAAATACAAATATCTCACCTCATAAACACTATGAAAATAAGGTTTTTTCAAGGATTTTTTGTAACTTTGCATTCAATATCACACCGCATTACCGCTTTATTACACCGCGATATGCGACCGTTTCTCTCCAAGATATCAATCTTGACAGCAGAATTTTTACAGAATGGCAGATAAAAAAATACTTTTCGTCTCTCAAGAGATAGCACCCTATCTACAGACTGGAGAACCTTCCGACCTCGGACGACTCCTGCCGCAAAGCATGCCCTCAAAAAAATTTGAGGTCAGAACGTTCATGCCTAAATTCGGAAATATCAACGAACGTCGCAATCAGCTGCACGAGGTCATTAGACTCAGCGGACTTAATATCGAAATCAACGATAACGATCATCCGCTCATCATTAAGGTCGCTTCTATGCAACCTTCCAGAATTCAAGTCTACTTCATCGACAATGATGACTATTTCCAGAAACTTGACTCTGATGAAAATGACTATGGCTTCAATCGAGACGACAACGACGAAAGAACAATCTTCTTCGCACGAGGTACGATTGAAACTGTAAAAAAACTCAAATGGGCTCCCGACATCATACAATGTACCGGACTTATTACAGCACTGACACCCGTATACGTCAGAAACATGTATGCCCAGGAACCCGAATTTGCCAATTCCAGGATTATATATACCGTCATGCCCGGAGAAATAACTGGCAAAATTGATGACGGTTTCATCGAGAAATTGAAAACGGATGGCGTCCACAACGATACGCTCGATATCCTCAAAAACAACCGGCTCGACACCAACATCTTCCACAAACTCGCCATCAATGCCGCAGATGCCGTGATCTTCCATACGGAAACACCAGACCCGGAGCTGCTCGAGTTTACAAAACAACGCAATATTCCGGTTGCAACCCTGCAACAACTCGGCAACGATCCCAAGCTCTATATTGACTTTTACGACAGGTTGTCATCAGCCGACAAGACCGATAATAAAAAATGAAAATCACTAAATATCTCTCCATACTCGCCCTTTCTGCCGGTGCGTATATCATCTCCGCTTGCTCTGATGATGTCAGTCCCATCGGACCGACTATCGCTGACTCACAAGTCACCGTTTACGTCGATTCTACTCTTTATCGGCTCAATGGACGCGTTGTACCCGCTTACGACATAGACGCCAGATCCAACTTCAACATTCTCGGACACATCAACGTTCCGGAATACGGACAGCTGTCAGCTTCTTACGTCGCCAGACTGATGACCGCAGGAGCCATGGAGATTCCGGACTCTATTACAGTCAATCAGGTCGACTCCATGAGAGTCATATTCCGGGTGCCGCGCACAACTGTTGTCGGAGATACACTGGCACCGCAGCAACTTACGGTCTATAGACTCAACAAGCAGCTCCCCGACGACATCAAGAGCAATTTCAATCCTGAGGGGTATTACGACCCTGCCAGGCCGGCCGGACATACCAATTATACCCTCTCCGCGCTCGCGTACTCAGACTCTGCTTTCAACAAGCTGCAGGTCTTGCCGATTTCTGTATCGCTGCCTCGGGAATGGGCTACCGATATCTTCACAGCTTATCGCAACGATCCCTCTGTTTTCCAATGGCCCGCTTCATTCAATAAGGTTTTCCCGGGCATTTACGTCCAGCCTTCATTCGGACGAGGATGTATTACCGCCGTTCAGGCTGCGCGCTTCTATACATATTGGCACCACACTGTCACACGGACGGAAGTGGTCGATGGAGAATCGGTCAAAAAACAGGTGCTCATGAAGGACTCCGTGTGTCTTATGTCTACGGCTCCGGAAGTCCTCGCCAGCAACAATATCTCATTCACTCCGTCTCAACAACTGCTTCAAGCCATTCAGAATGGTGACAAAATCATCACGACACCACTCGGATATCACGTCGCAATTCAGTTCCCGCTTCAACAACTGCTCGACCGTTATCATGAGGCATCTGACGAGCTGGCAATAATCAACAGCCTCTCCCTCGCAATCCCGGCAAAAGCCATTGACAATGAATATGGCATCGGCACTGCTCCCGACCTCTTGCTCATTAGAACTTCTGAGATTGAGGATTTCTTCGCCAACTCCAAGGTCCCCGACAACAAGACCTCTTTCACCTCCTCATTTGACAGCGACGAGGGTGTCTACCTCTTCAACAATATGAGACACTATATCGTGGATATGATCGAGAAAGTTAATAACGCATCACAAGAGGAGATCAACGACCTCTGCGACTTTACACTCATCCCGGTAAGCCTCACCACCGAAACTTCGACCAACGCTGACGGCTCTAAAACTACATACGTCACCGGGTGTACTCCATATCTCAACCGGCCGACCATGACCGCACTTGATACTGAGAAAGCACTTATCGTTTTCACATTTACACACCAATATATAGATTGATCTTATGGAGATTATTGATGGCAAACTTATGGCTCAACAGCTCAAAAACGAAATAGCTGCTGAAGTCAACGATCTCATCGCAAAAGGAGAGAGACCACCTCACCTCGTAGCCGTCATTGTCGGACACGATGGCGGTGCCGAAGCCTACGTCGCTAACAAGGAGAAAAATTGTCTCGCTGTCGGGTTCCGTTCTACCAACCTCCATTTCGACGAGAATATCACAGAACAAGAACTCCTCGATGAAATATATAAGCTCAACGATGACCCTGAAGTTGACGGATTTATAATCCAGATGCCCCTTCCCAAGCATATTGACGCACAGAAAGTCACCGAGGCCATTGATTGGAGAAAAGATGTAGACGGTTTTCACCCTGTCAATGTCGGAAGAATGACTATTGGATTACCTGCCTTCAAACCCGCTACCCCATCCGGCATCATAGAGCTTCTCAGACGATACAACATACCCACCAAGGGGAAACACGCTGTAGTCATAGGACGCTCCAACATTGTCGGCAAACCTATAGCATCTATGCTTATGCAGAAGGCATATCCCGGAGACTGTACTGTCACAATCTGCCATTCTTCCACTCCGGACATCAAGGAGCAATGCCGTCGCGCTGACATCATAATAGCTGCACTTGGCAAACCCGGCTTCGTCACCGAAGATATGGTCAAAGAGGGAGCGGTCGTAATCGATGTAGGTACCACCAGAGTTCCCGACAGTACTAAAAAATCCGGCAGCAGACTATGCGGTGACGTTGACTTCGACAATGTCGCGCCCAAATGTTCATACATCACCCCTGTTCCAGGTGGCGTTGGTCCCATGACCAATTGTATTCTCCTGAAAAACACACTTTCCGCCCGCAAAAACAATCTGCCCGGATAGTCCCCGCATCACTCCCGTTCATCATATCACCTCTCTACAGCCCCCGGCTGCAGCGAGAACCCCATTATAACCCCCGACATTCACTTACGGGATTAGATGGGGTATAACCATTTAATTTAACAATACAATGCACCAAGCTTCAATCCTCCTGTTCTCTATAATCTCATTCCTGACAGGAGCCGCTCAACCGGGCGACAACGCAGGCGCTGACCTTATTTTCGTCGGAGACGCCATGCAACATCAGAACCAACTTGATCAGGCCAAATCCGAAGGCGGGGGCATCACCTACGATTATTCGGACTGTTTCTCACTTATTGCACCTACCATCACACAAGCAGACTATGCCGTAGTCAATCTCGAAGTCCCCTTAGGTGGTGGCAATGATTACTCCGGATATCCCTGTTTCTCCGCTCCGGATTCTTACGCTGAAGCCCTCCGCGATGCCGGATTTGATCTCTTCCTGACCGCTAACAACCACTGCCTCGACCGTCTCGATCACGGAGCCAGACGCACGCTTACCGCTCTGGACCGCATCGGAGTCGACCACATCGGCACATATCACGACATCGCGCAACGAGACTCCCTCGTCCCGTTCATCAAAGATATCAACGGTATTAAATTCGCATTCCTCAATTACACATACGGCACCAACGGTATCATGCCACGACAAGGTGCCGAAGTTGCACTAATAGACCGGGACAAGATCAAACAGGAGATCGCGCTTGCCAAACAAAAAGGAGCTGAAATAATATGCGTTGCAGTCCACTGGGGCATCGAATACGTACTACACGAAAATCAATCACAACGCGATCTCGCACAGTTCCTCATAGATCAGGACGTCGACCTTATAATAGGTTCACACCCTCATGTCATTCAACCGATGCAGGTCGTTCACAACGACACCTACGACAAAGATGTACTCGTCGTATATAGCCTCGGCAACTTCATCTCAAACATGAAGACCATTGACACCAGAGGAGGAGCATTAGTCCACGTCCGTATAGAACGCGATGACAACGGAACACCTCGTTTCAAAAACGCAAAATATGACACCATTTTCTCAGCAAAGCCGACAGGCAAAGGCACCAACTTCCGTGTAATTCCCTCCGCCCTCTCCGACCAAATACCGCAAGCACAACAAAACCACTGGCTGATGTTCGACAAATCCGCCCGTCAAATATTCAACAACTACAACATTAACGTGCCACCGGCTCAGTAACTCCTCATTCATTTGTAGGGAAGCACATCTTGGCAATAGTTGCACGTATATACAAAAATCTGCGCCGGCTCAACAAGCCGGCGCAGTCATTTCTTATTGAGGTGTATCCAAAAATTACTTAGTCAGAAGAACCTTCTTTCCATTGATGATATATACACCTGCCTCAAGAGCGGACAGAGCATTAACGTCGTCACCTGCATAAACCATGCGGCCATCAATAGTGTAAACAGTATATGACTCAGCTGCATCGATAGCTGCTACCTTGGTGGTGTCGACTGAATAATGGAATACGAACTTAGCTTCAGCCATAGGCTCACCATCCAAGTAGAATGTCTTCTGCGGGAAGATAAGGGTATACTGGCCGGGCTGCTGATACATCGAAACTGACATTCCCCAATCAGGATCTACGTCAGAATGAAGAACCCACTCTGATTCCATCTCACCCTCGTTATTCACACCCTTGGTTACGATATCAAAGCGTTCCGGATCAAACGGATTATATGTGAAGTAGCTGTCTACTCCATCCTCACCTGTATAGATCAACTGGATCCAGTCAGGCCATGAATCCTGGGGAGCTACTGAGATATTGCCCTTGACATCAAACTTAAAGAGCAACATACCACCCTCGGGGTACTCCTCTGTAGCAGTGGTAACGTTGGTACACTCCAGAGATGCAGGGAAGGTAAGAGTCAGATGATCCTCCAATGGAGCGAAGTTAGGCACGAAACCAGTAACCGTATATGTAGCTGTCAGGCCCTCAAAGTTACCCTCCTCATTAACCTTATAATCCGGAATGTCAACGGCCAACATATTAGGATAGATGGTCAGTGTATATTCTCCTGCGGGCCAAACAGTATCGTCTGTTCCGAATTCCATTATTACTTTATTATCCTGAATATCGGGCCAGTAGCAGGTCTTCACTACACTGCCGTCAGCATTCTGCACGGTAGCTACAGCATTGCCGATCTGACAATATTCCACCTTATTTTCTCCGGCGTATGCAGTAAATGTCAGTTCAAACTTAGTGGGCTTCTCGATTGACTCACCGGACGCGGGATCAAGTGTGTAGGTAAAGTCTACCTCATCACCACCGGGTTCGTCACCACCGCCGCCATTACCTTCAAACATCTGAGTAGCCAACACACCACCGCTTACGGCTACACCATTCTGAACGAAAAAGCCTTCGTCAACAATAAGACGATACAGGCCGCTCTCCTCTGACATTACGTCATAAAAATCTATAGTAAATTCACCAAGCCACAGATCTACGTTAGAACTTGTGGGTGTAGCTGAAGCCAGCAGTTTCTGACCTAAATAGAGAGAAATCTTGGCCGTAGCTGATGAAGACAACTCAACTCCGTCAGCAACCTCGAATGAAAAACTGTTATTAGCAATCTTGGTTGATACAGCGCCAAAACCGCCATCAGCAGTGCTGTCCCATGCACGGGCCTCTACCAGAGTCAACAAATCCTCTACCAATGGAGTGGACACAACATTTCCGTAGGTGTACTCATACTTTCCACCGGTAACGGCCACACCATTAAGAGTCAGGAAATCATCATCGATAACCAGACTGTAATTGCCTGCCTCTTTAGTCTGAATCTCTGAATAGAAATCCACACTGAACTCACCGAGCCACAGATCTATACCATTACCCGTTGTGCCCTGGGAGATAAGAAGTTTGTCACCGTAATAGAGAGAAACCTTTGCGGTGGTGGAGGTTGACAGATCTACACCGTCCACAACCTCGAATGTAAAGCGGTTAGGAGCAACCTCATCGGACCAGTCACCAATACCACCACTGAGAGAGGTATCATAACCTCTATGAGTGAAATCACTCAGAACATCATACACCGATGCAGCTTGTACAGAACTACCAAGCATTGCTGCGGTGATCACTAAAGTAAATACTTTCTTCATGTTCACAATATTAAGTTAATACTAAAAATATTTACAAAATATATTATGACAACCGGTATGAAGGCAGGCTGTAGTGTGCACAAACCGAAGCAAATATACTCCACCGACATGTCTAATCACAAAATTAATATAATTTTTTATCAATCCAAATTATATTTACACATTTATTATAAAATTATTATAAAATATTTCATTAATTTTGCACTTTAAAGCAAAATCAGATATTAAAATGATACAGGTAAATAACCTCGGAATTCAATTCGGCAAAAAAACTCTCTTTCAGGATGTTAACCTGACCTTCAATAGCGGGAACTGTTACGGGATTATCGGCGCTAACGGCGCCGGCAAATCCACGCTAATGCGTATTCTGTCCGGACAGCTGTCTCCCACACATGGCACCGTCACTTTCGGGCCGGGAGAGAGACTCTCTGTACTTTCACAGGATCACTTCGAGTTTGATGAGTGCACTGTCATCGAGACTGTACTCCGTGGACACACCGTCCTTTGGGACATCAAGCAGGAGAAAGATGCAATTTATGCCAAAGAGGATTTTTCCGACGAGGATGGCATCAGAGCTGCAGAACTCGAAGAAAAATTTGCCGAACTCGAGGGTTGGAACGCGGAGAGTGACGCTGCAGCGTTACTGTCAGGATTAGGTATCAAGGAGGATCGCCACTATATGCTCATGAAGGATATGAGCGCTAACGAAAAGGTCCGCGTACTTCTTGCCAAAGCACTTTTCGGTAATCCGGACAACCTGCTCCTCGACGAGCCTACAAATGACCTTGACCTTGAGACTGTCGCGTGGCTCGAAAACTACCTCTCTAACTTTGAAAATACCGTACTTGTCGTTTCCCACGACCGTCACTTCCTCGATGCCGTATCCACCCACACACTCGATATCGACTACAACAAGATATCTCTCTTCGCCGGAAACTATAGCTTCTGGTATCAGTCATCACAACTTGCGCTCAGACAGCAACAGGCCGCCAACAAGAAAGCTGAGGAAAAGCGTAAGGAACTTCTGGAATTCATACAGCGTTTCTCTGCCAACGTGGCAAAATCCAAACAGACGACATCACGCAAGAAGATGCTTGAGAAACTTAATATTGAGGAAATACAACCCTCTTCACGCAGATATCCGGGAATTATTTTCACACCCTGTCGTGAGGTCGGCAACAAGATACTCGAAGTAAAAGGCCTCAAGGCCTCTATCGATGGCGAAGTGCTGTTCGATGATGTCAATTTCCAGATAGAAAAGGGTGACAAAGTGGCATTCCTAAGTCGTGATCCTCGCGCAATGACTGCACTTTTCGAGATCATTAATGGGCGCAGAAAGCCCGATGCCGGAGAATATGACTGGGGACAGACCATCACTTACGCTTATCTGCCGCTCGACAACGGTGAATTCTTTGACAATGACCTCAATCTTGTCGACTGGCTGTGCCAGTTCTCCAAAGACAGTTCGGAGATTTATCTCAAGGGCTTTCTCGGCAAAATGCTCTTTTCAGGAGAGGATGTCCTCAAGAAAGCATCAGTACTTTCCGGTGGTGAGAAGATCAGATGTATGATTGCCAGAATGATGCTCACCGATGCCAATACACTCATCCTTGACTCTCCCACCAACCATCTGGACCTCGAGTCTATTCAGGCCTTCAACAACACTCTGCAGAACTTCAAGGGTATAATACTCATGGCCAGTCACGACCACGAATTTATACAAACAGTCTGCAACCGCATCATCGAACTCACTCCAAACGGCATAATAGACAAGATGATGGACTACGACGACTATATTACCGACGAGAAGGTTGCAGCTGCAAGAGCACGACTTTACAAGGCTTGAATGCCCGGACAATAAACAGGGTGAAATTCAGACATTTTAAACAATAATAATGATATTATGGTTAAACATATAGTTACATTCAAGTTCAAAGGAGACCCCGAACTCAGATTGTCGGTCGCTGAAAGGTTTAAAGCAGCCCTCTTGGCTTTACCCGAACAGATAGATGTACTTCAATCTATGGAGGTAGGCATCAACAGCAACCCTGCCGAGACATGGGACCTCGTACTCATTGCAATTGTTGAAACTATGGATGAGGTAGAAGTCTATGCCAAACATCCGGCACATGTAGCCGCTGCTTCAATCATAGCTCCATATAAAGAGAATCGGGCTTGCGTGGATTACATATTTTAAGAATAATACAATATCTGATGAGACACTATCTTTTATACTCTTCGATTGCTATCGCATTGTTGGTCACAGGATGTGATAAGGATGAGGCAAGTCTACCTCAACTGAAATCCACTACATACAGCGCGGGAACCCTTACCGTAAATTATTGTGGCGATGAGATGCCGTCAAAACAGATTGTGTTCACCCCAAGCGCTGTTGCGTCTGACGGTGAACAGACAGCAACATTGGAGATGTCCGGTATTCTTGATTTGTCATCATTAGGAATCAAAGATATTCCCATGCTTCCTGCGCCCGGGGTACTTCCGGGTGATAAAACCACTACCCTATCCATCGCGCTTGTACCTGATAAGAAAGAGGGTGTTTACACATTTGCCGGTAACGACAAGACTCAATATGTCACATTCAGCTATACTGGTGAATTAAGCGACAGCCACCTGACAATCAATATTGAGGATGTCAAGTTGCTCGACAGTTCGTTAGCCGGAAAGGTATTTAACCCGGTACCGGTTGAGGCATCACTTGAAGACCTGAAAAAACCGGAAAATATCAAAACTCCATTTTATATCCGCTGGGAGATTGGCAATTTACCCGGGTTGGAGCTAAATCCGGGCATCATTATAAATGCTCTGACACTCGCCCCGATCATTCCCGTATACAACAATACGGCTTACTCCTCACCGGCACAAGTTTTCGACCAATGCGTACAGACTATGGCGTTGCTGCCTAACGGAAATATTCCTGTCAGATATTACAGCAACCATGAAGGCGCAACTCAATTGCTGACCACCAATCCGAACATGCTCCAGTATGTCGTTACCGGACAAAACACTCTTCAGGTATATATCAATCCGTTGTCTGCTGTAGGGCTTTGGCTTGTGGCTCAATCCAAACCGACTTGGCTACCATCATTCTTCGACACGGCATACGCTGAGACTATCAAACAACAGATCGCAGACTCCAACCCTGCCAACACATCCGAGGCTGATGAAGCTATCAAGAATGCACTTATTCAGTCTCTGCTACTGGCTATAAAACCGGCCATGTCTGACGGATTACCGCTGGAGTTCACACCCACTGATGATGGTATCAATCTCTACCTCACCACAGAAACATGCACGGATTTCATAGGAATTTTGCTTGGTGAGATGGTCAAGCAACCCGCAATTGCGCAGAGACTGGCACAATATCTGACTCAAGCAGGACTGACTCAGGAAGATGTTGCTGAACTGATCCAAAACATACCTGCAATACTACAGGCGACGACAAAACTCAATATCGGCCTATCGCTGCAAAATTATACATTGCAACAGTAGATATCGAGTCAAAGGTTAATACGCCAATATATCCAAGCTAATCAACGCCTCTCATTCTCGAATGTACTCACCTCAGGATTGACAAAATATCGATTGTAAAAAAATAATATATCTATTTTTTGGTAAGAGCATAATTTTTTAATAACTTTGTATAGTCATTCTCCCCCGGAGACGAGATGTGACGCAATGCCGCAATAGCTCAGTCGGTAGAGCATTTCATTCGTAACGAAAAGGTCGTGGGTT
>CAMWUY010000051.1 GCA_947177615.1 uncultured Porphyromonadaceae bacterium | reverse complement strand
ATATATGTACCTTCAACCTCAGGATGGAAAGTATTGAGGATGCGGATCGGGATATTCTTGTGAAACACGGGATATATCGTAGGGGGATAGATCACTTTGGCGCCGAATGTACAAAGGTCCATACTCTCAACAAAGGACATCCGTGGCACCACGTGTGCCTCAGATATGATGCGGGGATCGGAAGTCAGGAAGCCATCCACATCAGTCCATATCTGCAGCACCTCAGCGTCAAGAGCCGCTGCGATAAGCGCAGCTGTATAATCGGAGCCACCCCGTCCCAGGTTGGTGATCTCTCCGGTATTCTTATCCGTGGAAATAAATCCGCCGGTGACGGCCGGATATTTGCTGTCGGAGTTAAATTCCTGTCGTATGAGTTGAGTAGTAAGTTCAGCTGCAGCGATATTGCGATCGTACCATTTCTCGGTCTTGATAAATGATAACGAGTCATGGTGAGAAGCCCCGTCAATCATGTCGGCCACTATGATAGAAGACATTCTTTCGCCCATTGCAACAATCTTATTGAGAGTGATCTCCGGGAGATCGCCAATCAGGCAGACGCCATCGTACAGTCGTCTGAGATCCTGTAGCAGAGGGTCAATCTTGGCAAGAGTCTTCAGTCCATCGCCCGGCTGTATAACCTCGCTGATGATATTATGATGGCGTAACGATATGGCATCCATCTCCTTGGAATAATCAAGGTTGCCGGCGGCAGCAAGTTTGGCCGTAGCTATCAGTTTATCGGTGAGACCTCCGAGTGCGGAGACTACAACTACAGCAGAATCGTCGAGACTTTCCACAATTCTTTTAACGTTGAACAGATTGTCAGCCGTGCCAACGGATGTGCCACCAAATTTTAAAACAATCATCTTACCTTAGTAACTTAATGAAATGCAAAATTAGCAAAAAAAGAGCAGTTATGATACATTAAGTAAGAAAATTTTAAGGAATGTGCTCTTAAGGAACGCGCTCTCAGATATGATATTGCAGAAGGGCCACATCCCGTAGCGTTCCGTTGCTGAAATGCCACTTTTCAAGAATGCCGATCTTCTGAAAGCCCGCATAACCGAAGACACGCAGGGAGGGGATGTTGTCAGTATGCACAATGGCGGCAAGCGATGTCAGTCCCAACCGATTGACAGCGTAACCGACACCGGCCGCAATCATCTCCTTGCCTATATTTTGTCCCCTATATTCCGGCAATACAAGACAGGAGACCCAGGCATGACTGTCACGGGCGGATATGTCATAGTAATCAAGTATTCCTACAGGGGTATTCTCTTGATCGACCGCGATAAGCCGTAATTGGCCGCTCCTGAAGGGATCTGCGTCATAAGTCATGGCATATTCGACAAGCATACGACGTGAGTATGGAGCCGGACTGTCACTCTGCAATGTAGCGGTCAGTTCATTCTCCGCACGATACATGAGGTCGGCGTCTTCGGGTTCGAGAGCTCGTAATGTGATGGTCATACTCTATATGTAATGGGAGTAACGTGTTGGCGAGTAATATGATAATCTTAGTGTCCGGCGGTGAAAGTGTCAGAGAAGGGTATCCGGTTGATGATGGAACGTCCCAGTGTCAGTTCGTCGGTAAACTCCAGTTCGTTGCCGATGCTGAGACCACGCGCCGGTATGGAAACATTGATATCGTAGGGGGCCAAACGCTTGAAAATATAATAATTGGTGGTGTCACCTTCAATAGTGGGGGAGAGCGCGAGAATGACCTCCCTGACCTCCTCATCGGCGACACGGGCGACGAGACTCTCTATCTCCAGATCTGAGGGTGAAATCCCCTCCAGCGGGGATATGACTCCTCCCAATACATGGTATAACCCGTGAAATTCGTGTGTAGCCTCGATAGTGAGTACATCCTTGACCGATTCGACCACACATATCGAGGTCGGATCGCGACGTGCCGAGGAGCAAATGTCGCATATCTCCGTCTCGGAAATGTTGTGACAGCGTTTGCAATAGTGAACATTACGACGCAGGTCGATCAAACTCTGACCGAGTGACACGGCCGCCTCCTCCTCCTGGCGCAAGAGGTGGAGCGCGAGACGAAGGGCGGTCTTGCCCCCGATGCCCGGGAGCCGGGACAATTGCGCCACAGCATTATCGAGAAGGGTAGAGTTGTATGATTGTTGCATTATTATTAACTTTGTATTTCCTAAACAAACCGATGAACGTCATTATCCCTACGATCATATCAACATTATCGAGGAGGTTCTGACGTGCCATACCGATAAAGAATAACGTAAAAATGATCGAATATATTGCAGGCGAAATTACCGAAGTCACACCCGCCGTTGCGGTCATAGACTGTTCCGGAATCGGATATGAGATAAATATCACATTGATAGACTATTCAGTCTTGCAGTCGGAGAAACGTGCAAAATTATATATCCACGAGTCAATACGCGAAGATGCACACGTCCTGTTCGGTTTTCTCACCAAGGATGCCCGTCGTCTCTTCCGACTCCTCATCGGTGTGAGCGGTGTCGGTCCGAATACGGCCCGGCTGATATTGTCATCTCTCACAGTCGATAATCTGGTTCAGGCTATCACTGCCGGTAACGATAAATTGCTCAAGGGGGTCAAGGGTATAGGTGGAAAAACAGCCCAACGCATCATTGTTGACCTCAAGGATAAAATAAAAGTGGCAGACTCTACGTTATTATCTTCAAACGTGCCTATGGCTGACGAGGCATTTCAGGATGCGATACAGGCTCTTGTCACTCTCGGTTTTCAACAGAGTGCCAGCACCAAGGTGGTGCAGAAGCTGTTCAGCGACAATCCCGGACTGACGACAGCGCAAGCCATAGCACAGGCTTTGAAAATGCTATAACAACTGTGTTCGGACGACTTCTTGAAATACTGCGCAAACCATCGGTGATACTATTATTGCTGATGGGTGTCATCGTGTCATTGGCCCAGTATCAGAAGTCGGTTCTGGATCCTCCACCGTCGGTGCCGACAGGTTATCTCGATAATACGCAGATACCGGACAGCGACTTTCTTCCCTCGCCGGTATCTCTGACATTGCCCCGTGGATATGAGGACTATTTAGGGCGTGAATATGCAGCCGATCTGCGTACACCATCCAATATAGTCACTGAGACGGAATATGATCCGGATCTGGGTATGTATGTGCTACATACGAAGCTCGGAGACAAGGATATCATCACACCGTATATGCTCACTCCGGAGCAGTATAACGAGATGGCGACTCATCGTGAGATGTTCGGCTATTTCAGGGAGAGGAATTCGTTTTCGGAGCAGGAGAAGGAGAAGCAACCGTTCAATATTCTCGATATGAACTTCGCTCTCGGTCCATTGGAGAAGGTTTTCGGTCCCGGTGGCGTGAGACTGACGACACAAGGTTCGATACAGGTGTCGATGGGTATCAAGAGCAATAAAACGGACAATCCGGCACTCTCGCTCAAGTCACGTCGCAAGACCTATTTTGACTTTGACCAGAAGATACAGGCAACGATCGGTGCCTCGGTAGGTGATAAGTTGAAATTCAACATGACTTATAATACCGATGCGACATTTGATTTTGACTCCAAAAATCTCAAATTGGCATACGAAGGCAAGGAGGATGAGATAATCAAACAGATAGAGGCGGGTAACGTCTCGATGACCACAGGCTCGAGTCTGATAAGGGGTGGTACCGCGCTGTTCGGTGCCAAGGCCAAGCTGCAGTTCGGCAAGCTGACAGTCACCGGATTGCTCTCGCAGCAGAACAGCGAGTCCAAGACGATCAACACGACCGGCGGTGTGCAGACCACCAAATTCAGTGTACGTGCCAATGATTATGATGCCAACCGTCACTTCTTCCTCGCTCAATATTTTTACGACAATTATGATGAGTTCGCAGCCAAGCTGCCGTACGTATCTTCGGGTGTGCAGATCACCAAGATCGAGGTGTGGGTGACCAACAAGAATTCATCATATCAGGAGAGCCGTAACTTCGTCGGTTTTATGGATCTCGGTGAGAATACACGGTTGGCCAACAACTACTGGATACCCGACCGTTCGCTCCCCATCCCGACCAATAAATCCAACAATCTGCTGACCGTCATTAAGAATGACTATCCGGACGCCCGCAATATCAATCAGGTGACTCAGGCTCTCCAGCCACTTCAAGCCTACGGTATAGAGGGAGGCAAAGACTATGAGAAGGTTGAGAGCGCCAGATTGCTCAACAGTTCGGAATACACTCTCAATCCGTCATTAGGCTACATATCGCTCAAATCGGCACTCAATTCAGATGAGGTGCTCGCCGTAGCATACGAATATACGTATCAGGGTAAGGTCTATCAGGTAGGTGAATTCTCAGGTGACATCACCTCAACCAAGGAGTCGCTGTATCTGAAAATGTTGCGAGGCACGACAATCTCTCCGCGTCTCCCCATGTGGAAACTGATGATGAAGAACGTCTACAGTCTCGGCGCGTACCAGTTGCAAAGCAAGAACTTCAAACTCAACATCAAGTATCTTAGTGATACAACAGGTACTGAAATCAACTATCTGCCCGTCGGTCCGATAGCCAACAAACCCCTGTTGCAAGTGATGAACCTGGACCGTCTGGACTCCAACCAGGAGTCTAATTCGGATGGTTTCTTCGATTACATCGAGGGATATACAGTGCTCTCCAATAACGGTAAGATCATATTTCCGGTAGTGGAGCCATTCGGCTCAAATCTATTGAAAAAGATCGGTAACAAGGATCTTGCCGACCCCTATTTATTCCAGGAACTGTATGACTCGACTCTGGTCGTGGCCAAACAGTTTGCCGATAAGGATAAATATTCACTTGTCGGTGAGTATCAGGCATCCAACGGAGCACAGATCCGTCTCAATGCCATGAATGTGCCCCGTGGTTCCGTGATAGTTACGGCCGGTGGTGTACAGCTTACGGAGAACAGCGATTATACCGTCGATTACTCGATGGGTATCGTGACCATTACCAATCAGAGTATTATAGACTCCGGTGCCAATGTCAGCGTCACACTCGAAAATCAGTCCATGTTCTCGATGCAACGCAAGACATTGCTCGGTCTTGACGCCCAATATAGATTTAACAAGGACTTTACATTAGGCGGTACATTGCTGCATTTCTCGGAGAAGGCCCTCACGGAGAAGGTCAATATAGGTGATGAGGTCATCAACAATACGATGTGGGGTCTTAACCTCAATTATACAAAGGACTTTGTATGGTTGACCAATCTACTGAACAGAGTCCCCACGATCAATGCCACCGCTCCCTCCTCCTTCAGAGTCAATGCCGAGTTCGCCCAACTTGTTCCTCATCAGCAGAAGTCGGGCACCAACCGTGGTTCCAGCTTCATCGATGACTTTGAATCGACTCAGACCGGAGTGGATCTCCGTTCACCTTACTCATGGTTTCTTGCTCCGACACCGTACGATGGTGGTGCCGGCGCCCTCTTTCCCGAGGCTTCTCTCTCCAACAATATAGATTACGGCAAGAACAGAGCGCTGTTAGCCTGGTATTACGTAGACCGTATCTTCACGCAAAAGAACTCGTCGCTGTTGCCCGGATATCTGAAAAACGACCTGAAGCAGCTGTCAAATCCTTACGTGCGCGAGGTGAAGGTCAGCGAGTTGTTCCCATACCGTGATGTGGCCTACGGTGAGGCCAATCTGATACAGTGTCTCAACCTCTCATTCTATCCCAAAGAGCGTGGCCCGTACAATCTTGATGCCGAAAATATCAATCCTGACGGTACTCTGATCAATCCCGAACGGCGTTGGGGAGGTATCATGCGCAAGATGGATAATACCAACTTCGAGAACTCAAATGTAGAGTACATTCAGTTCTGGATGCTTGACCCATTCCTTGATGAGGAGAATGATAATAAGGAGGGTGGTGACCTCTATTTCAACTTCGGCGAGATCAGTGAGGATATTCTCAAGGATGGTATGAAGAGCTATGAGAACGGTCTCCCTATCGACGGCAATAATTCCAATATATCAGAGACTGTCTGGGGTAAGGTGTCGCGTCAGAATTCTCTGACCTACGCATTTGAGAATGCCGATGATGCCCGTCCCAAGCAGGATGTCGGTCTTGATGGTCTGGCCAACGATGAGGAGTTTGAATATGGGGCATACAAGGATTATCTTGACAAGTTGCGCTCTACGTTGCCAGCCTCTACGATAACCGAGATGCAGGACAGTCCCTTCTCTCCTATGAATGATCCGGCCGGAGATAACTATCATTTCTTCCGCTCGGCATGGTATGATGAACACCAGACATCCATCCTGGACAGATACAAGAGATACAATGGCGTCGAGGGCAACTCCCTCTCGCCCGATCAGAGTGAGAATCCTCAGTATCAGTCATCGCGCACTGTGCCTGATGTGGAAGATATTAATCAGGACAATACGCTCAATGAGTATGAACGATACTTCGAGTATAAAGTCTCTATCCGCCCGCAGGACCTCGAGGTCGGAAAGAATTATATAACGGACAAACAGGTGTCGCGCGTCAATACACGCAACGGTGAGCAGGAGGTGACGTGGTATCAGTTCAAGATACCCTTGTCAAGTCCCGATAAGGTCGTCGGCGGTATCAATGACTTCTCGACCATCCGGTTTGCGCGTATATTCATGACAGGATTTAAGGAAACGACGCACCTGCGTTTCGCAACGCTCGAACTGGTAAGAGGTGAGTGGCGCGACTATCAGTTTAATCTGAACAGCCGCAATGACTCTCCCGCCGAGGGTGAACTCGATATGTCTGTAGTGAATATCGAGGAGAACGCGGCGCGTACTCCTGTCAACTATGTCCTGCCTCCGGGAGTGGACCGCATACAGGATCCCGGTCAGAGTCAGGCAACCCAACTTAACGAGCAGTCGCTATCCATGAAGGTGACAGGTCTGCAGGCCGGTGATGCCCGCGGTATATACAAGAATACTCAACTGGATCTGCGTATATACAAGAGAATGCAGATGTGGGTTCACGCGGAGGCACCCGTCGATGACGCTACCAATCTCAAGAATGGCGACCTGTCGGTGTTCATCCGTCTGGGCAGCGATGTCAAGAACAACTATTATGAATACGAGATACCGCTCGATCTGACTCCGGCGGGGAACTATAACAACTTCAATTCGGCGGACAGAGCCAAAGTATGGCCCTTGTCCAACAGACTCGATGTAGACTTTGACGTCTTCACCAATCTGAAGACAGCACGTAATCATGCGCGCAGCGAGCATGAGGCCGGTGTCGGTTATACAGTGCTTTACTCCGAACGTGATCCTAATGATGAGCATAATACAGTCAGCGTATTGGGCAATCCATCGCTGAGTGACGTGCGTGTGATGTTGATCGGTATCAGAAACCGCAGTAATTCTACAAAGGATGGTACGATATGGGTCAATGAGCTGAAAGTCACGGATTTTAATGAAAGTGGAGGCTGGGCTGCCAATGTAAATGCCAATCTGTCACTCTCAGACGTTGCGATGATCAACTTTGCCTATCACAAGGAGACATCCGGTTTCGGTGGTGTCGATCAGGGACTGTCAGCACGTCGGCTCGAAGACTATGAGCAGTATAATGTCGCCGTGCAGGGAGATATCGGTAAGGTGATACCCGCAGCGGCCAAGCTGACAGCGCCCATATATTATGCCAAATCGAGCGAGCGTACCACTCCCAAGTACAACCCTCTGGATCAGGATATCCTGCTCAAGGATGCTCTCGAGGCTGCCACGACCAAGCAGGAGAAGGACTCAATACGAGGTTATGCCGTCACCCGCAAGATTACGGAGAGTTTCTCGATAAGCAATTTGCGCTTTAATGTGCAGAGCAATACTCCCATGCCATGGGATCCGGCAAACTTCCAGCTGGCCTTCTCATATACTAAGCAACGCAATTTCGATCCGACGACAGAATACGAGATAACTGATGATTACCGCGGGTCATTCCAGTATTCTTACTCACCGATGATCAAACCGCTCAAGCCGTTCGGTTGGGTCAAGGGCAAGAGCAAGAGTGCCAAATTCCTAAAGGATTGGCAGATAAACTGGCTCTTCAATAACCTGACCTTTATGACCAATATGACCAGGTACTATTATGAAGAGCAGACACGATCGGAGGTGGATGTCGACTTCCAGTTGCCGGTTCAGGTCAGCAAGAATTTCTATTGGAACCGTCAGCTGTCATTGACATGGAACCTGCTGCAGAGTCTTCAATTATCGTTCTCAAGCAACACGATGGCTCGTATTGAGGAGGCTATCGGCGCAGTCAATAAGCGTCTCTTCCCTGACAAATATCGTGATTGGAAGGATACGGTATTGTCGTCATTGCGCGGTCTCGGTACCCCCTGGCAATATAACCAGACATTCACCGGCTCTTATCGCGCACCCTTCAACAAGTTGCCGTTCCTTGACTATCTGACGGCGTCTATCAGTTATAATTCAACGTATAGATGGGATAAGGGTGCCACTGTCGATGACGTATATCTCGGCAACAGTATCCAGAATCAGAGTACATGGAACGGTGATGCACGTATCAACTTCGAGACACTCTTCAATAAGAGTAAATATCTGTCCGATATCAATAAACGTTTTGCAGCCAAGTCCGGAAGGTCAAATAAGAATCAGTCAGCCAAGCGCAATAACAGCAGTACGCGGGATGTCAAGAAATTTGAGCGCGCGTATACGCTGTCCATGGATACCACCGTCACGGTGGAGCATAATCTGAAGTCGAAAAAGGTTAAACTGCGTGCGACCGCTAATGGCAAACCTATCAAACTCGACACTAAGGTAATAGATGATAATAAGATAGAGATTCTGACCAGAGGCAAGACCAATATCAAGGTGACGGTCATGGAGGATAAGAAAGATCCCAAGCAGACAGTCGCCGGTGATATCGCGGCCTACGCGCTGAGGTTTCTTATGATGCCCCGCAGTGTCTCGATGCGTTATCGCTCCTCGCACAGTCTTAATCTTCCGTTGTTCAATCCTAATGTAGGTGATATCTTCGGTCAGAGCACACAGTATGGACCGATGGCACCGGGTCTGGATTTCGCATTCGGTTTCTACGATGAGGGGTATGTTCAGAAGGCGTTGGATCGCAACTGGTTGTTGACCACGAGCGAGCAGATATCTCCCGCTATATGGAACCAGAGTCAGGAATTTAATTTCGAGCTGAGTCTTGAGCCGATCAGGGGCCTGAAGATCACATTGACCTCCAATCATACCGACAGCAGAACACGGCAGATACAATTCATGTACGAAGGTATGCCTGTGTCGCGTACAGGTTCGTTCACACGTACCCACGTTGCCATAGCTACCGCTCTCAAAGGCTCAAAGGCCGAGAACGGCTATGCCTCGGCTGCTTTCGACAGATTTTTGGCTTACATACCCAGGATTGCCGAGAGATATGAGGCGATGTATGCAGGAAAATCATATCCATCTTCCGGATTTATGGAGGGTAGTCCTCTGGGTGGTACAACTTACAATCCGGAGGTCGGTCGTGTCAGCCAGACCAGCAGTGACGTCCTTATTCCGGCGTTTATTGCGGCCTATTCGGGACAAAGTCCTGACAAGGCGACCTTAAATCTATTCCCGGGACTCTCGTCTATGTTACCCAACTGGAAAATATCATACGATGGATTTGTACAGATGGGTAATATGAAGAAGATATTTAAGAGTTTTACTGTCAATCACGCCTATCAGTGTACATATTCTATCGGCTCGTACAATGGTTTCTTGAATTGGGAGAGCATAGGGGGTGACTACGGTTTCACAATGGATGAGCAGACGCAGCAACCGATTCCATCATCCCCGTATGATATTTCATCGGTAGCCATTACTGAGAAATTCGCACCATTGATAGGTGTCAATATGACGTTTGCCAACGATCTGTCAGTCAATTGTGAATATAGGGACTCCCGTACGCTCAATCTTAATTCATCCGCGGGTCAGGTCGTTGAGACGACCAGTCAGCAATTCACTGTCGGAGCCGGCTATAAGATTGCCAATTTCAACAAGATCATCAAGATCGGCAGCCGTCAGGGAGGTGTGAGCAATGACCTTTCAGTCAATCTGGACTTCTCGTTCGCCAACAATTCAAGCTTGATACGGCGAATAGAGACGGCCTTCACTCAGGCTACCAACGGTACGCGCACAATGTCAATCAACCTTATGGCGAGCTACATATTGAGCCGTCGTATCACCCTCAACGCGTTCTTTGACCATCAGATCAACACTCCACTGGTGAGCAACACCTCCTATCCCACCTCCAACTCCAGCTACGGCATCAGCATCAACGTCTCCCTCGCCCGCTAATCTCATTCGAAAGGGTCTAAGTTTCTGACTGGGTTATAGTCAACCTAATTGCTGCTTATTCTGTTAGTATATTGATGAGGTATGGTTTAATTTATATTTAATATATTATGCAGATACAGGCACATTTCGATCATTTCAATATTAACGTGATGGATCTTGAGACATCAATTGAATTTTATAAACGGAATTTAGGATTGTCAGTAGTCGGAGAGAAATATGCCGATGATGGCAGTTTCATCTTAAAATACTTGTCGTCACCCGGCAATGATTTTCGTCTTGAGCTGACGTGGCTGCGTGATCATAAGGGTCCGTATGAGCTTGGTGAGAATGAAAGTCATCTGGCGCTGTGTGTAGCCGGTGACTATGATAAAGTAAGAGAATTTCACAGAACGCAAGGTGTCATCTGTTACGAAAATCCCGTAATGGGCATATATTTCATTCATGATCCGGATGATTATTGGATCGAGATATTGCCTGAGAAATGAAATGAAAGTTCATATATGTGAATATATGAGATATATGGCACAATATTTGTACAATAAATCCGGAGAAACATTCAACCATCCTCAATGGATGGGCGTTAATATTACAGATGATAGAAATTATATGTCACCGGCATATACTCTATAAGGATATGATATGGTGACGTTCCACAGTAAACTCTTAATCGTAGATAACTATGAATTTTAACAATTTCACAATCAAATCGCAGGAGATAGTCCAGAAGGCTATCGAGCTGACCCGGCAATCCGGGCGGCAACAGATAGAGCCTGTTCAGATTCTAAAGGCTATTATATCTGAAAGCGAAACAATTATAAATTTCATTTGCCAGAAACTTGGTGCTAATCTGCCTACCATTGTACGTAGTGTGGACCAGGAGATAGCATCTCTACCCAAAGTGAGCGGGGGTGATGTGATGCTGAGTCGCGAGAGCAATGATGCGCTGCAGAAAGCCGTCGATTATTCCAAGTCATGCGGTGACGAGTATGTATCCGTTGAGGCAATGCTGATGGGTATTCTTCGTACTAAATGCAAGGCTTCACAGATATTGAAAGATGCCGGATTTACAGAGAAGGGTCTCGAAGCTGCCATTGCAGAGCTTCGCAAGGGCAATAAGGTGACCTCTCAGAGTTCCGAGGAGTCTTATCAGGCTCTAAGCAAATATGCGATCAACCTTAATGATCGTGCCCGCAGCGGTAAGCTTGATCCGGTTATCGGTCGTGACGAGGAGATCCGCCGTGTACTCCAGATTCTTTCCCGACGCACTAAGAACAATCCTATGCTTGTCGGTGAACCGGGTACCGGTAAAACCGCTATCGCCGAGGGATTGGCTCATCGCATCGTTCGCGGGGATGTACCTGAAAACCTTAAGTCAAAACAGATATATTCACTGGATATGGGTGCACTGGTGGCCGGTGCCAAATATAAAGGTGAATTTGAGGAACGACTCAAGGCTATCGTCAATGAGGTGACTCAGAGTGATGGTGAGATCATCCTCTTCATTGATGAGATCCATACACTCGTAGGCGCCGGCAAGGGTGAGGGCGCTATGGATGCCGCCAATATCCTGAAGCCTGCATTGGCTCGCGGAGAGTTGCGTTCTATTGGTGCGACCACTCTTGACGAGTATCAGAAATATTTTGAAAAGGATAAGGCTCTGGAACGTCGTTTCCAGAAGGTTATGGTTGATGAGCCTGACGAGATGGCAGCCATCTCAATACTGCGTGGCCTGAAGGAGAGATACGAAAATCACCATAAGGTGCGCATCATGGATGAAGCCATTATTGCGGCCGTACAGCTCAGTGTAAGATATATCACAGATCGTTTCTTGCCCGATAAGGCAATTGACCTCATAGATGAGGCAGCCTCCAAGCTGCGTCTGGAGATGGACTCTATGCCGCAGGCTCTTGATGAGGCTTCGCGTAAGATCAAACAGCTCGAGATAGAGCGTGAGGCTATCAAGCGCGAAGGCAATGATTATAAGGTCAAGGAGATAGACGAGGATCTTGCCAACCTCCGTGATACGGAAAAATCACTGAAAGCCAAATGGCAGGCTGAAAAGAACGAGATCAATAAGATCCAGCAGAATAAGATAGATATCGAGCAATTGAAGGTTGAAGCCGATCGTGCAGAGCGTGAAGGTGATTATGCCAAGGTGGCAGAGATACGTTACAGCCGCATTAAGCAGAAGGAGGATGAGAACAAGGAGATACAGGAACGTCTCCGTCAGCTCCAGGGCGATGGTGCCATGATCAAGGAAGAGGTCGATGCCGAGGATATCGCTGAGGTGGTATCCCGCTGGACCGGAATACCTGTCAAGAAGATGGCACAGAGCGAAAAGGAGAAACTCCTGCATCTCGAAGAGGAGTTGCACCGTCGTGTTGTCGGTCAGGATGATGCCATCCGCGCCGTCTCCGATGCAGTAAGACGTTCGCGTGCAGGCCTTAATGACCCCCGTCGTCCTATCGGTTCATTTATCTTCCTCGGTACAACCGGTGTCGGAAAGACCGAGCTTGCCAAGGCTTTGGCTGAATATCTGTTTGATGACGAGGATATGATGACCCGTATCGATATGTCGGAATATATGGAGAAACACTCTGTCAGCC
>CAMWUY010000050.1 GCA_947177615.1 uncultured Porphyromonadaceae bacterium | reverse complement strand
GGCAACATCCTCTGCATCACATTCACCAACAAGGCCGCTCAAGAGATGAAACACCGCATCTCCGCTCTTGTTGACAGTGGTGCCGTCAATGACTTCGTGTGTACCATTCACTCATTCTGTGTCAAGTTTCTCAGACGTGAGATATACCGTATCGGATACCCCAAAAGTTTCACTGTCCTCGATGAGGAGGATTGTAAACAACTGGCCAAACAGGCCATGCAGGAATGGGGTATTGATCGCAAGAAGACTACCGTAGAACGATTTCTAAAGAGTGTCGCCGGACTGAAAGGTTGGGATCCCGATGCATATATTCAGGGACATCTACTCCCGGGCGCATCTCCCGTGTGCCCGGATGCCATCATAAGATATATACGGCTGCAGCTGAAGTTGTACGCCCTTGATTACGACGATCTGCTATACTTCACCCTCTATATCCTCAATCACTTCCCCGATGCACGAGAATACTGGACCGACAAACTCAATTATGTCATGGTCGATGAGGTACAGGACTGCTCGGGTGATGACTGGAAGCTATTACATGCCATCACTGCCAGACATGGCAATCTCTTCGTGGTTGGAGACCCGGATCAGGCAATCTACGAGTGGCGAGGCGGTAATCCCAAAATCTTTGTCGATTTCAAACCACAGACAGACATTATCCTCGACCGAAACTTCCGCTCCACACCGGATATCCTGGACGTCGCCAACTCCATTATTGCCAACAATAAAAATCGTGTCAAGAAGACACTCTACACCGAGCGTCTCAACGAACATCCGGTGGTATACCGGCACTGCAAGACCGAGAAGGAGGAAGCCCAACAGATAGCTGACACGATACTCGAAGGTGTCAGAAACGGACAGGCTTTCTCCGATTTTGCCATCATTTACCGATCCTCGTTTCTATCACGACAGGTCGAGCAGGCACTCCTCAGGAATAAGATACCATACACCGTTTGGGGAGGCGTACGTTTCTTCGAACGCCGGGAGATCAAGGACGTTCTGGCCTATCTTCGCTTAGTGGCCAATGATACCGACGATCTATCATTCACACGTATCGTCAATATTCCGTCTCGCAAGTTTGGTGACGCGTCACTCAAACTGCTGCGCCAACTCTCTGAGCAGGAGAATACACCCCTCTTCACTACACTCTGCAACAATCTGACCAATCCTAAATTTAACAGGTCACAGATGCATGAGTTTGTAGCACTCATCCGGGATATGCGCGAACAGGCCGAACACCTTCCGGTCAGCGAACTCACCGATTCACTTCTGATCCGCAGCGGACTCGCCGATGCCTATCGTACCGACGAATCCGAGGAACGTCTCGAGAATATACACGAACTCGTCAATGCCATGCGTGAGTTTGAGAAAGCGCAAGTCGATGAGATGGATGCCGGACTATACGGATACCTCCAGGAGATAGCTTTATATGCCAACTCAGACTTTCATCAGGACGATACCCACGTCCGGCTTATGACCATTCATCAGTCAAAAGGACTCGAATTTCCTACAGTATTCATAATCGGACTTACCGAGGGAATTTTCCCCAACCACCGTTCCATACGCGAACGACGTAAGGACGGAGAGGAGGAGGAGCGGCGACTCATGTATGTAGCCGTCACACGCGCATGTAATATGCTCTATCTCTCCGAGTCGGAAGGATATCTCGACGACAATGGCGCACTCAAGTATCCATCCCGCTTTATTACCGAGGCAGATACCGACCTGCTGCAGATAGAGGGAGACCCTGATCCCAAACTCCTCGAAGGTACCCGCAATCTGATCTCGATACTTGAAAGCGAACTCAATCTACGTGACAATCCGATCTGGACTGCCGGCACAGTTGTGACTCACAAAGTCTTCGGGCAAGGCATAATACAGTCATACGACCCGGCCGCCAAATCCTACAGAGTAGCATTCGGATCCAACATCCGCAACCTCATCCCGAGAGTCCTCACCAAATCATAATGACTTTTTATTGATGAGCGAATTTCCCCGAAATCTAAGACGCCCATTGATTCCCAATGGATGCCGGCGCGCACTTTGGAGATATAATAACCCGACCTAAAAGAAATTGCACCCTCCAATATTCCGCTATGATTTCCAAGCATCATAACGCGGACAGTAGAGAACTGTGGAGTACTCGTCTCTCCATTTATCTCAAAGGATGAAAAGAGGGTTTACAATTGGGCCATTGAGAATGGGGCTCGTATTATATATATTATCGCCGGGGGTATCGGAGAGCGATTTACACCCAAAGGCATTCTCCATGAGGTATGCGATAACGGCCGACTGTTAATAATAGGTTCAATCGCTCCCACCTATGCCAAGACACCCCTTTCCCGAGAGTATTGCAACGAAATGAACATGCTCGCCATCGAAATTTCCAAAGGACATTTCCGTGTAGTCACCTGAATGAATATCGATAATCCGGCTGAATGAATAACTAAATAAGGACTCACCTGAAGAAAAGGGATGAGAGCGAAAATCGATCTATGACCCGGCCTATTCAAAAACTACGTTTTTGAACCGAACAGCTACGCGAAAAAAACAGAAAACCGGGAGAGCCATACGACTCGCCCGGTTTTTATCTGTCGGACATGGCCGGCCATGTCCTCGTTCGTTTGATTCTTGATTTTTAAAGTACTACCTTCTCGGCATGTGAGCCGCGCACACGGATGTAGATGCCGTGTTCAGGCTCGGCAACGCGTACGCCCTGCAGAGTGAAATAGATATCCTCGACATCCGTTGACTCGATCAGGTCGACAACAGTTGTGGATGCCGCCTTGACAGTCAGTTGCATTGCAGACATATCGAATGTGATATCGTAGTTGCCGGGCAGTATCATCCATGAGTATGCGCCACCTACATTATCCACACCGACTGAATACTTCTTGACAGATACCGGCCGGCCGACACTGACAAGCTCATCCTTGGTCAGAGCTCCGTAACGGTCTGAACTGTTGACCGTATCCCAATCACCTTCTATATCGCTTAATTTAGTCACAAGGCTGAAATAGGAATGAGTGGCATCAGCAGCATCCGGAAGCACCAGTTCCACGCTGTTTGCAGTATAGACATTACCATTCTTAACCATCGGTACACCCTTGGCCGGGTTCCACTGGCCTATACCGAGATTACCCAGAATATACATCTCGACATTGGATGGGATCGGATCCGGAGTAGGATCAGGGGTCGGATCGGGGGTTGAAGATACCGTATATGTACCATCCTGATGATATGTAGCCTTGTCGACGTATGTCAGGTCACCATTGCCCGCCTTATTATCCCCCTCATGGATGATGATCATCTCGGGGACAGGCTTACCCGCAGGCACTTCCCAATACCACTTGCCATCCTTCTTGGTCATGTTGTCACCACCCCATGCGCCTGCTGACGTGCAATTTTCCGTTGAGGTCCAGGCCCATACCTGAGGTTGGGAGAAATTTGTACCGTCGTAATATACGTAGTGTTCCCCGGTGACGGGATCAGGAGTGGGATCGGGAGTCGGATCCGGAGTAGGATCGGGAGTCGGATCCGGCGTTACACCATCCTTGACAAGAACCGCGATACCGCTTGAGCCGACATTGCCCGAAATCGTGGAGGCTGTAACTGTAAACGTACCACCTGACACACGGTCCTTATATGTACCTGCAGGACAATAGCCGCCACCATTAGTGACAGTCACATTACCGCTACCCTTCATCACAATGACGGCACCGCCATCCTTACGGGTGATCGAGCAGGCATTACCGTTACTCTCAAACCAGTCAGCCTTACCGACCATCAGATTACGGAACTTGTTGACCTCCGAGATATGTTTGGAGGTAAAGGCAGTAGAACCTTTTCCAACCTTGATATTCCTGAAACCCTTGGCGTTGGGTCGTGACAGATAGAGCGCCGTGGCATCATTACGACATGCATAGGCTGCGTAAGCACGGTCGATAGTGGCCTGATCGCGTTCCTGACTCCACTCGTCGTTGGCATAAGTATCATGGCTCTCAGCCCAATAAACACACTTATTGCCCAATCCGTAATTGACGGCCCACGCGCCACCGTAACCGCTTGGTATACCACCGTTCTCACGAGCCGCATAGTTGCAGTACTGGTTGTCCGTCACCGACATATACTGTGCGTATTCCTTGATGATGGAGGCATTGGGACCGGGATTGTCCAGTATCTCACCATAATGATACATACCGGGGACGGATGTCACCGAGCTCCAGAAATTACAGCTCTCCGAAGGAAGGCCGATATGTTTGGCTGCATCCCAACGACAACCCTTGACACCGAGAGATTTAAGTTTCTCAACGTATGCTTTACCCTTGGCGATAACCTCGGCACTCTCGGAATTGACATCATAATAATCACCCAAATTGCCGTGAGTGATAGAGTAACGGTCGCCATAGTTGATACCGCCGTTATTGCGCTGACGGCCATTTGAATCCCACCACGGGTCATGATAGCCGGAGGTTTTGTCGACATGGTTGGCAACTACATCTACAATGATTTTGATACCATATTTGGCAGCTTCGGTACAGAGATCCTTCAGATCCTGTTCCGAGCAATAGCTTGAGGACTTGAAAGCCAGATCGTAGGGACGGTACAGATTGTGCCACTCCGAGCCGACGCTGACATCGGCACGCTGCATGGGTGACAATTGTACAGAACCGAAGCCGGCAGACGCTATCTGAGGCAATGCCTCCTTAACTTCCTTAGCAGGCCAGTTAAAACAGTGCAGGATGTTACCCTGCTGTATGTCAGCGGGCAATCCATAATCAGCAGCCATCATTATCGACCATGAGAATATGCTCATGACGGCTACTAACAGTAATGATTTTTTCATGATGATTTATTATAGTTAAACTGATTATTGCAATATATGCACCTTTACCTGATATTAACTACAAAGATACAATATTTTTATGACATAATTCAGACTCACTACCACAAAAAATTTCAATGCCTGACAAAGTCATAAGACCCTTTCCCATTCACTTACTTACCGACCAGCTGGCGACACGGACTCCCGGATTGAGTGTCTGAATATGCATCATCAGCCAAACATATTCCCTGCCGTCACAACCATGAAATTTAACCGGCCGATAACGGGTCTGCAGTTTCTCACCTCCGTCGGTGATGATTTCTGCCGTGCAAGCATCTGCATCGGGCAATACATTGCTCTCCGCAATAGCATAATTATCATACAGATAGCGACCATTCCCGCCATCCATAAGTTGTGCCCGCCCGGCAGAAAATGTCCGCAGTTTTTCGGGCAATATTCTCAGTGGATACTCGCTCAGTCCGCCCCCCATTGTATATAGAGATATAAATTTGAGCGAATAATAATCATTAAGATTTCTGACACTTGTCTTGAGCAAGGTCATATCCGGCGAAGGGCGGGTGACATCGACATATACCTCGCCTGTCGGTGACGAATTATACTCCGACATCACAGTGGCATACTCGGCGGTCAGTCTCACCTGACTGCGGACTGCACATATCAGATGCCAGCCTACCATTGTCAGTACACACAATGCGACTATGCCCGTCCCTCGCACACCGATCTCTCCCTTACGGTATTCCAACACCATATATGACAATGCCATAAGCGAATATAGAACGGATGGCCATGTCGTACGAGGACCATTATAGAAGATTAATGCCACACATTCAGCCGCTAATGATGCCGTAAGAAGCAATATGAGCATCGGGCGGTCATATTTGCGCCACAACAGGGGGATCGACACGATTACAGTGACTGTCAGCAACAGCAGCGACGGAGATAATTGTATCATAAACTCCCACAAAGGCATATTGGAGACGGCCTCCCACCAACTGCGGCTGCGCTGACCGAAAGATGATCCTGAGAATATCACAGCCACACCAAGCAAGAGAGAGAGCCACGATATGCAGCCGATGCGCGAAACCCTCCGACCGGGTGTGACAGCCTGCATGAACAGTACTAACGTCATGCCGCACAACAATGGCATGGCAAAACCCTCATGACACCAACCTACACAAAAGGCCAGTAAGGCACAACCCGTATTGAGAAAGTGACTGTGTGACCGTCCGCTGGACCGGAGCATATATAGAAACCACACTGCCAATACACTGCTCAACAGATAGTTGAGCATGTAAGACACCGCCAATAGATAATCGTACCAAGGCAAAAGGATAAAGAAACTGCATATTACGGCATAGCACACCCAGCTCTGTGTCGAGATATTGACTGCTCGACGCCATCCCTCTACACACAGCACACATAACAGACTGTAAAGCAACGCAACGACCCAGCGAGGCACCAACATCACACACACCGGGACCAACATATTCGGCAGACGCAACATGTCGGTATTTACTGTCCGTGACAGCACCTCACCGACAAGACTCCACCGCTCCGAAACACCCTGTGACTCATACCCGGGAACGGAAAACCACAAATCATCAGCCAATGGATAAGCACTGAAATAGAGCATACCCATCAGCAACGCAAGTGCCACAAGTATAACCCAATACACACGACACCATATATTACCGTAACGGTTCACGATACAAATATCCAACTTTTTTTCCAATCCACCAAATTTTATTAACTTTGTACTCTATGGAGCTATTTCATTCAGATAAGCCATTTCAGCTGGAGTGTTCAGGCACTCTGCCGGGCATCACCATCGCCTATCACACATTCGGGACTCTCAATCCGGACAAGTCCAATGTCGTATGGGTAATGCACGCACTCACAGCCAATTCAGATGTCGCTGACTGGTGGCCTCATACAGTCGAAAAGGGTAAATTTCTCGACCCGGACAAGTATTTCACAGTATGCGCCAACGTCATCGGATCCTGTTACGGCTCCACCGGACCATGCACACCGCTCAATGACGGTACGCCCCCGCTGTTCGCCGACTTCCCGAAACTTACGGTCCGTGATATGGTCGAAGCCCACCGATTACTTGCCGGCCATCTCGAAATCGGCCGCATCAATACCATAATCGGCTCATCATTAGGGGGATTTCAGGCTCTCGAATGGCTGACCGCTTATCCTGACATTGCCGACCGAGCCGTTCTTTGCGCTACGGACTACCAATGCCGACCCTGGCTCTCCGCTATCAACAAAGCGATGTATATGGCGATAGAGGCTGACAACGACTTGGGGCGGCCGTCACCGGATGCCGCACGCAAGGGACTTGAGGCCGCGCGTGCCATTGCACTACTTAGCTACCGCAGCCACTCGGCTTATGATATGACACAAGCCGATGATATGACCTCCGGATTCGACCCCTTCACGCGGCGAGTACATTCATATCAGGCATATCAGGGCAAAAAACTCGCTGACAGATTTGACGTTTACAGTTATCTCACACTATGCCGCAGCAGCGACACTCATAATGTAGCGCGAGGACGAGGATCATTCAGACAGGCACTGGGACGCATAAGGGCCAAATGTCTTGTAACCGCAATTTCATCCGACATCCTTTTCCCGCCGTCATATCATCAGGAGATGGCGGACATGATCCCTGATGCCGAATTTCATATTATTGACTCCGAATTCGCTCACGATGGATTTCTAATTGAGCATGAGAAGCTCGACAACCTGATACAGGATTTTTATAAACGTACTGACAACAACTGACTTTATGGATAAAAAGATTAATATAGGACTCTTCGGATTCGGTACAGTCGGACACGGGCTCTACGAATTGTTGCAAAAGGTCCCCGTGGCACATATCGCCAAGGTGTGTGTGCGATGTCCCGAAAAACATCGGCAGGAGGCACCGGAGCTTACTTTCACCACCGATCGTGACGAGATATTCAATGACCCGGAGATTAATTTCATCGTCGAGCTGATAGATGACGCTGACGCCGCCTACCACATTGTCAGGAGAGCTCTCCTGCATCGGCTCCCCGTCGTGACCGGCAATAAGAAGATGCTGGCTCATCACCTCCCCGAACTCATTGAATTGCAAAAGGAACATAACACCTCGCTGCTCTACGACGCTTCGGCATGCGGGTCAATACCCGTAATCAGAAATCTTGAGGAGTATTATGACAACGACCTGCAGATCTCGCTCAAGGGGATTCTGAACGGCTCATGCAATTTTATCCTCTCAAAGATATTCAACGAGGGAATGCCGCTTGAGGATGCCCTGCGGCTGGCGCGGGAATTAGGGTTCCTTGAGAGTGACCCGACCCTCGACCTCGACGGATGGGACTCTCTCTACAAACTCGTTATATTAGCCGTACACGCCTTCGGCATATATGTCGAGCCGGCCAAAATATTCACATACGGCATCACTCACATGACCGATGCCGACATACGGTTCACCAACGAGAAAGAACGACGCATCAAGCTTATAGGTCATGCCGAGAAGCTACCGAACAATGACCTCATACTCTGCGTGATGCCACAGCTTCTGTCACGCAACAAGTATATATACGGTGTGGAGGATGAGTTCAACGGTGTCGTCATCAAGGGTTTCTTCTACGGCAAGCAATTCCTCGTAGGCCGGGGCGCCGGCGGCCATCCCACATCATCCGCCGTCCTCTCCGACATAATGGCTACGCGCTATGACTACCGATACAGCTACAAGCGTATGCACTGCAGCGATCTGCCTCACTTCTCCAACAATATCGCATTCCGGATATATCTCAGGTACAACGACCCCTCCGATATCGCGCTCCTTGACTTTGAGGAGATTTACGAGAGTTACGACTCGCCGGACTACCGATATGTAGTCGGCAAGGTACGTCTGAGCCGACTGCACGAGGTCAGGGATGAGATGGCGAGACGTAAACTTTTTGTAGCAGCATATCCTAACGATTGACCGACAATGAACCACGCCAAGTTAATTCAACTCACAGACCATATCATCGCCGGCGGCAGGATCTCCCGGAGTCAGGCCGACGAGCTTGTCTCATTCGGGGATCTGGACGTGCTGTGCGATCAGGCTGACAGAATATGCCGCCACTTCTGCAGCGACAAGGTCGACTCCTGCTCCATCATCAATGCGCGGAGCGGACTATGCCCCGAGGATTGTAAATGGTGCGCGCAATCCACACGCCACAACACCGGATGTGATGTCTACGAGTCACTCCCTTATCAGACGACACTCAAAGCCGCCCGTCGCAACGAGAGCGAAGGTATCGCGCGCTTTTCACTCGTCACCTCCGGACGTGCCCTCTCTGACAGGGATGTCGATAGATTCTGCGACGATTTCCGTCGCCTGTCTCAGGATACAAGCCTCTATCTCTGCGCCTCAATGGGTCTCCTGACCGAATCTCAGTTACAACGGCTGAGAGAGGCCGGCGTCAGGCGTTATCATTGCAATATGGAGACATCATCCGAATATTTCCGCACTCTCTGCTCGACGCATACTCCGGACGATAAGAAACGCACCATCGCTGCGGCCCGGCGTGTAGGTCTTGAGGTTTGCTCGGGCGGCATCATCGGTATGGGGGAGACAACTGCGCAGAGAATAGATTTCGCCTTTGAACTCGCAGAGCTCGATGTCGACTCTGTGCCACTCAATATCCTCAATCCCATCCCCGGAACACCACTCGAAGACATACCGCTCATCAGTGAGGAGGATATCATCCGCACGGCCGCCATATTCCGCTTTATCTTGCCTGACAAGTCCATCCGATTTGCCGGTGGCCGTAAGCGTCTCTCACACCGTTCGATGCTTCGCATGATGCGTGGAGGAGTCAACGGAGTCCTTATGGGTGATATGCTTACCACGGTGTCCAACACCGTTGATGATGACAGGAAATTATTCGCCGCTGCCGGTTGGAAATTCTGACTTGCACGGAACCGCCACTGATTGAAAACGTGATATAGATACTATCATAAAACGACTATAAATTTATGCAGATTTCAGTTGTTATCCCGCTATATAATGAGGAGGAGTCACTCCCCGAACTCACGGCCTGGATCGAACGTGTGATGCAGGAACATGGCTTCACTTACGAAATAATCTTTGTCAACGATGGCTCTACCGACGGCTCTCAGCAGGTGATACGCGATCTGGCCGCCAACAATCCGGCAATCCATTCTATCGCCTTTGCACGCAATTACGGCAAGTCACCGGCCCTCAACGAGGGATTTAAGATGGCTCAGGGTGAAGTCGTCATCACCATGGACGCGGATCTGCAGGATTCTCCCGACGAGATACCGGAGCTCTACCGCATGATCACCGAGGATGGATATGACCTCGTCTCGGGATGGAAACAGAAACGCTACGACCCGTTGTCGAAGACGATCCCCACCAAGCTCTTCAACGCCACAGCCCGTCGCGTGTCCGGTATCAAAAACCTCCACGACTTCAATTGCGGACTCAAGGCCTACCGGCGCGCTGTCGTCAAACACATAGAGGTCTACGGAGATATGCACCGATATATACCATATCTCGCCAAGAATGCCGGATATAAAAAGATCGGAGAGAAGGTAGTACACCATCAGGCTCGTAAATATGGCACCACCAAGTTCGGCTTAGACCGCTTTGTCAACGGTTATCTCGACCTTGCCACACTCTGGTTTCAGTCCAAATTCGGTATCAAACCGATGCACATCTTCGGTCTGCTCGGCTCACTTATGTTTGCCATAGGTTTTTTAGCTGTGCTTGCCGTACTGATTCTCAAGATCGTTAGCATCTGCTCACAACATTATCACTTCTACGTCACCAACAGTGTATACTTCTATCTGGCTCTTGCGGCAATGATCATGGGACTGCAGTTCTTCCTTACGGGATTTGTCGGCGAACTCATAACCCGCAATTCACCTGAACGCAACAATTATCTTATCGCCGAGCAATTCTAAGGTATGCGTTACATTATCTTCATATTGTTTGCTCTGCTGGCCGTCGCGTTGCCATCGTATGCCGCGGCTCAGGATCCGTCCGGTGACCCTTTCCCGGGAGTGCCGGCCGATTCAATACCCTATCTCTCGGATCAACAATATGAGGCATTGTTCGACAGCGTACCCCCTATCACCGGCACTCAGACCCTGCAGCTTAAGGTCTCTCCCGTCGACATCGACCGCGATAAGCCGCGGCAACCCGTCATGCACTATTATGATAAGCATGGCAACCAGCTCGAGACACCCGTCCGCTTTCTCGCCGACCTGGACACGACAACATCGGTCAGGATAGGGCCCGCATATCCCTTGTACAACGGCGTCTCCGTCGGGGTCAATATATTTGATCCGATAATGATGATTATCGGCCAGAAACGCTTCTCCATCGATCTCCATGCCGATGTATCACTCTTCAACTGGTTCTTCCCGGTCATTGAACTCGGCATCGCACACGCCAATGCCTGGCCGGATGATGGCAGAACACATATCAATATGAAGCCGACACTGTACGGCAGGCTCGGTTTCAATTACAACTTCGTCTACAAGAGCAACCCCGCTTACCGGATATATCTCGGGTTCAGAGCCGGGTATTCCGACTTTCACTTTGCCGCCACTTCACTGCAGGCCGGTTCACCATACTACGATATCGATGGCGGCAAACCTCTTGATGACGTACATGCCACCTCATGGTACGGACAGGCGGTAATAGGCATCCAGGTCAAGATATACAAACGCTTCTCAATGGGATGGAGCGGACGATACGGCTTCCAGTTCAAGACCAAGACCTCTATAGAAAAAGCCGTACCCTGGTTTATACCCGGATACGGCACCGGCCCGTTATCGGCCACTTATTCTTTGATTTTCACTATCTGACATCCACGACTCCGAAATTTTAAGGAACGCACTCTAATACATCGGAGTGAACCCCTCGGTCTTACGCAGATGAGCGTTGGCATTGCCCGCCACATCCTTCAATTCCGATGTCGTAAGTTTAAGTATCGGAGCCCCTTTGCGGAGTATCAGCTGGTTGAGATCCACGTAATAGCAGCCATTCTCAGTACAAAGATCGAAATAATATCTCAGATCACGCACATTGGCCATACTGCGCCATTGAGTGGATGACACATTCGGCTCACCCTGGATCAGATAGGTATACGGCACACTGGCATTCATCACAATGCTTCGGCATATAGAGGCACCAAGATCTGCATTGTCAGTGGCCTCCACATGATGAGCGAAGAAGTTGGCACGTACGCAACGATCGGGCGATGATACCGTGCCGGGCAGCATGTGAGTACCACCTATCTTATCCCAATAATTGACGATGGCTTTCATATCGGGCCATGTCGGGTCATTGGTCATAGCCCGGTAATCCCCCATCTCGTATATATTGATATCACCGTGATTAAACTCAAATATGATCGACTCACCCGTACGGTCAGTCACACCCCAATGCAACGCTGAGACCGTACCGTCATCGAAGGTCGCACCGCTCAGACTGAAATTGTGTTGCTCCAGAAGAGCCTTTACTTCATCGATATTCTCACACGTATCAAGTATCCACGCCGTGAACATCGCCATCGACATCGCCGGACGATTGATAGTCGAATCATTGTCATAGACAGTTCCCTTGCAGAAGAGGCCGTTGACCACGAGACCACGCTCATTCATACCCTCAGTCACACCACCGTCATATCCGACAGCGTAGACGGCACCATACCTGGATGTCCATTCCACAGCACCGGGTTTGTCCGAACCGACCTTATGCAGTCCGCGCGGATAGACATATATATTGGTAGGTATAGGAGTCTTCCAGTCGAGGGAACGACCTACGATAAAGAGGCTGTCACTGCCATGATACACAACACGAGTACACGCATCCGCCTTGAAAGATGCCATGCCGGCCAATACGCCTGTCATCGCCAGAACACCGATACCGAGTTTAGTCATAAGTTTCATAGTAAAATATTTTTCATAGTAACACAATCACGATACTTTCTATACTAACAATCCCACCCCCCTCAAAGCTGTCTCTTATAGCCATCTCCGAGCCCACGCGACAAGAGGCAGTCTCGT
>CAMWUY010000049.1 GCA_947177615.1 uncultured Porphyromonadaceae bacterium | reverse complement strand
CAAGTGGAAAGTCTTTTTTCAATCTCTCTAATCTGAAATCAGCAAATTAGGCGTCGACTCCATACCGTTGGTCATAGTCATTTCACTCTTTATAGGCGCAGTCATCTGCATTCAGATGACCATAAACATCGTATCACCCCTTATCCCCTCTTATTCCACCGGTCTGGCTACACGCGAGATCCTGATACTTGAGTTCAGCTCGACGATGATGTGCCTTATCCTGGCCGGTAAGGTCGGCAGTAATATCGCTTCAGAAATAGGCACAATGCGCGTCACGGAACAGATTGACGCCATGGAAATAATGGGTGTCAATTCCGCCAACTTCATTGTGCTCCCCAAGATCATCGGCTTTATACTCTTCGTCCCGGTCTTGTGTGTCCTCTCGATGTTCTTCGGACTCGTTGGCGGATGGTTTATCGCTCAATTCACCTCCATGCTGACTGTTGACAATTATATATTCGGCATACAATCATTCTTCAATGAATGGTATGTATGGTATGGTATCATCAAGACTGTCGTTTTCGCATATATCATCACCTCGGTAGCCGCCTTCTACGGATACTATGTCAAGGGTGGTGCGCTCGAAGTCGGCAAAGCCTCGACCAACGCCGTCGTCGCGAGCTCAATCCTGATCCTGCTTGCCGACGTAATATTAACCAAGCTGTTGCTGCAATAATTCACAATATGATTGAAGCTAAGAACGTCTCCAAATGGTTTGACGGACAACAGATACTATTTGATGTCTCCGCCAAGTTTGATACCGGCAAGACAAACCTTATCATCGGTCAGAGTGGTTCGGGCAAGACCGTATTTATGAAATGTCTGATCGGACTACTGCGTCCCGAAGAGGGATCCATAGCATACGACGGACGACTCATACGTAACATGACAAACGATGAGCGCCGTCAGCTGCGTATGGAGATAGGTATGCTCTTCCAGGGATCCGCACTCTTTGACAACGAAACAGTGCTGGGCAATGTCATGTTTCCACTCAAGATGTTCAGCCCATTGACCGTCAAGGAGCAACTCGAACGAGCCCAATTCTGCATCAGACGTGTCGGACTCCAGGAAAGCGCTGACTCCAAATATCCTTCAGAGATCTCCGGAGGTATGCAGAAACGTGTCGCGATAGCGCGCGCCATTGCGCTCAACCCCAAATACCTGTTCTGTGACGAGCCTAACTCCGGACTCGACCCCAAGACCTCAATTCTGATTGATGAATTGCTCAGTGACATCACACACGAATACGGTATAACGACCATCATCAACACCCATGATATGAACTCGGTGTTAGGTATAGGCGAAAACATTATCTTCATAAATCACGGACACTGTGACTGGACCGGAAACTCAAAGAATATATTCCGAGCCACCTCCAAGTCCCTCAATGACTTCGTCTTCGCATCCAAACTATTTCAGGAGGTGAAACTCGTACTCGAACGCGACACCACGGGCAAAGGATTATAAGAGCTCCCTCTATAATAAGACCCTTTCCCGTTAATACAAAAAAATTATCCCGTACAAATCTCCGGCAAACTCCGGACTGATTTGTACGGGAAATATTATTAAGCTACAGTTTCAGTTAAAGCGTATTACTTGAAAAGATACTGTGAAGATATGCTCTGATTATTGTGGATGCGACGGATTGTATCGGCAAACAGTTTCGCAACCGGTAGTACTACAGCCTTATCGTTGTCCTTACCGTATGGGATTGAGTCAGTGAATATGATCTCAGTAAGACCGGAAGCCTTAACTCTATCAGTCGCAGGATCAGACATCACCGGATGGCTCGCGAGAGCACGTACCGATTTAGCACCATAGCTGAGCAACAGATCGGCAGCCTTTGTGATAGTACCGGCAGTGTCTACGATATCATCAACCAAAACAACATTCTTGCCCTCAACGTCTCCTATCACAGTCATCTTGGCAACCACATTGGCCTTGGCACGCTGCTTATGACACAATACCAGAGGAACATCAAAGTACTTGGCGTATGAATTGGCACGCTTTGCACCACCGACATCCGGCGATGCTATCACCATTTCCTTAAGATGCAGACTCTCAAGATAAGGAATGAAGATTGAAGATGCATACAGATGGTCGACAGGAACATTGAAGAAACCCTGGATCTGATCGGCATGAAGGTCCATTGTGATAAGTCGATCAATGCCGGCTACGCTCAGCAGATCTGCCACAAGTTTTGCAGCAATTGATACACGGGGCTTATCCTTACGGTCCTGACGTGCCCAGCCGAAGTAAGGAAGCACAGCGATGATCTTACCCGCTGATGCTCGCTTGGCGGCATCGATCATCAGCAGAAGCTCCATCAGGTTGTCTGAATTAGGGAACGTGCTCTGCACAAGGTATACCTCAGCACCACGGATAGACTCTTCAAAGCCTACTTCAAATTCACCATCGGCAAAATGCTCTACTTTCATTTTACCCAATTCAATACCAAGGTCCTTGCAGATAGCCTCTCCGAGATAAAGACTCTTGGAGCCTGCAAACACCTTGATTGGGGGAAGGATATTGTTCATGATTTGTGTTGGATGTGAAATAATCACTACAAAGTTATTAAGAAATTTCGCTCTATCCTAATTTTTGGCAGATTTATTTTTACAAGATGTGCTTGAAAGTTTATCGACATCGATCTGCCGCAACGGTATGACGACCGCGTCTCGTCCACGGAGTGATACAGAAACAGGATCGGTGTCAGAGAGTGTCACTGATATCATACGTTGAGCTATCAGATCCTCGGATGTATAACTATCACAAACTAACCGCGCCATACCTATTGCCAAATCCGGAATATTCACCTTGATATCACAGGACATATCGTCAAAGTTGACTACGATCAGAAGCGCCTGATTATCACTATACCGAAGGAAGGCAAAGTGCCGGTGAGGATTGAATGCCGGATTGTTGAAATTAACATACATTAGGTCAAAGAAATTACCGGCTCGAAGAGCAGGCTCGCTGTTGCACAATGTCAGAATACGAGCATACGTCTTGCGCAGCCATTTCTCATGAGCCGACAGCTTGGCAACGCTGCATTTACCCTCATCATACCAACGACGCATCACGTCATAACTCCAATAGTCAAAGATGGTCGTCCTGTTATTATATCCGGCAAAGCCCTCATTCTCAGTCGCTGACTCGCCGAGTTCCTGTCCATAATATATCATTACCGGACCGGAAGACATCATAGAACTCACCACCAGAGACGGGAGCACCCTTGACGGATCACCGGCAAACTCGACACTGCCATATCTAACCTCATCATGATTTTCAAGGAAGTTTAGCATTCGGTCACCTATACCCTCTACAGTCTGCCAAGCCGATGTCAATTGAGCCGCTGAATAATTGTAACGGTCTATTCCTACCAATTTATCATAAAGATTGACCTTATCATACAGATAGTCAAAGCATCCGTAATCCAGGAAGGGGCGATATTGCGCCACATCATATATCTCACCTATGAATATTGTCTCCGGATAGTCTATCTTAACCTGTGGTATCGCCCAATGCCAGAACGCTAACGGAATCATGAAGACCATGTCACAACGGAAACCGTCCACCCCTTTTGAGCACCAGTACCTCAGAATATGCAGCATCTTTAACCACGTATCCGGCACCGGATCAAAATGATCACTATGATCAAAGTAATCATGACCATAATTGAGCTTTACAGTCTCATACCAGTCGTTACGACCACAGAACGCCGTGAAACAATCATTGCCAGTGGCACGCGATGGAAATTCGATATATGGATGGGGACCTTCGGCAGCAATATTAAAATCAGGAGAAAATTGCTGATTGGGGATATAGTAATAATTATTGTTAGCGTCAAAAAATTTGGTGACATCATCATGTCTTCCGAAATCCTCGATACCGGCCGGTGCAACATCCGAATGATACTGACGTGCCGTGTGATTTGGGACAAAATCGATTATGACGCGCATCTTCTGGGCATGTACACGCTTGACACACTCCTCAAACTCTTCCATACGCTTGTTCACATCCGAGGCTATTGCGGGATCGACATCATAGTAGTCCTTGATAGCATAAGGGCTCCCCGCCTCACCCTTTACTACGTTCGGATTGTCACGAGCTATTCCCCACTTACTGAAATCACTCTTGGTGGCATGTTCGATCAATCCGGTGAACCATATACAATTCACACCAAGAGACTTAATAGATTTTAGCAATTTAGGAGTGTAATCCGTCAAATGTCCACTGCCATTCTCTTCAAGTGTTCCGTTGACTACGTTATTGCTATTGGTATTGGTAAATATTCTTGGAAAGACCTGGTAGACTATCAGACGTTCTCCTGTTGCCATATCAATTATATGTTTATATTGCTAATTCTTAATATTACTTATTTTTTCGAGCACGCGACATGCCGTGTCATATCCCGCCATTACTGCATACTGCAACGACTTGAGGTCAAACGTGCCAAACTTCTCGGAGTCTTCCTGCTGTATCACGACGTCACACAGATTAAGATCCTGCAGAGTATTAGCCTTTGACATAAGATTATAAGTGCGCAACATGATATCAATCAGTGACGCACGATAGGAATAATCACGACGTATCGGTGAACAGTTGAGCCCGTACAGTGTCTTGCAATACTTACGGATAGCCCACGCCGGAAGATTGCGCAACACTCCCCCGTCGACATAATGCACCCCATTGATCTTCTGAGGATTAAATATGATCGGAATGCTGCATGACGCTAACACTCTCGGTACGATCTCACCTTTAGACCATCCCACTGAACATCCACGATCCAGATCCGTAGCACATATCACTGTCGGTATCTTGAGATCCTCAAGATTACATACCGGCAACCAGCTCTCCAACAACTTGCCGAAACGATTCAGCTTAAGAAACCCGGTTCTGGGAATATTCCACTCCGTAAAATCACCGAACCGCGATGACTCCTCGAAACATTTCATGATCTCGCGGGGTGACAATCCGGCGCCATACAGCACAGCAGCGATGGAACCGGCGGAGACACCGGACATCACATCAGGCTTTACGCCAAACTGCTCCAACGCCATCAGAGCACCGATATGCGTGAACCCCTTGGACCCTCCACCACTGAAGGCATAACCCACGCGCGACGGCTCACTAAGTCCGAAACGTTCCAACAGACCGTCTATCAGACCTAACCCATTATTCATCATTAACCTCCTCCTGCATTACATAGCAATTGCGCAGCAGATTGATCAGCATTATCAGACCGTGATTGGTGGCCGACTCAATGACTGTGTTTCTGTCTCCTGAAAAATGCAAGCATTCACTGACTATCTGATCATTATATTTCACAGCGATCCATACAGTCCCAACAGGCTTGTACTTGGTGCCTCCATCAGGACCGGCAATACCGGAAGTCGCTATAGCACAGTCAGTACGCATCAATGCAGCAGCGCCACGAGCCATAGCCTCCACTACCTGACGGCTCACCGCTCCGTATTTATCAATATCACGACGCGGTACATTCAGAACATTTGCCTTGACATCATTTGCATAGCTCACCACACTTCCGAGGAAATATGCACTCGAGCCCGGCACCTGCACTATCCTGTGAGCCAGATTACCCCCTGTGCAACTCTCGGCACACGAGACACTCAGTTCACGCTCCACGAGCAATTCTCCCAACACCTGAGCCGGAGTCTTATCCTCGGTCGTGACAACCTCCTCAGAGAATATCATATTCAGATGCTGCTGATATTTATTCATCTTAAACCTCAGTAACTCCAAACCTGTATTCACTCCCGTCAGAGTAATCTTGGTCACAAGATTGCTGTTATCAATAGTAATATTGACAAAATCCGGCAATTGACTCTCGAAATGACGGATCACCTTTGCAAGTTCCTGTCGTGTATAGCCGTATATGACGACGTGTCGGGTCTCGGTGTGTGATCTCTCTTCTGAGTTTAATTGACTATCCTGTATATCTTTACTCATCGTTTACTTTTATATTTGAGAACATTAGGTTTGGGCATATCAGATGACCACCCTGGCATACGGCGGAAGTGAAATATCGCAGAAATCCCTGCATTGATACTTAAACCACCCGGCCATCGCGACCATAGCTGCATTATCGGTAGTAAATTTCCGTTTCGGCAACCACGGAGTAATATGCAGCTTGTGACACAGCCTCTCGACAGCATCTCTCACTCCACTGTTGGCCGAAACACCACCTCCAATGGTGATATGCTTAGGATGATAAAGCTTGGCAGCTCGCTCCAGCTTATCCATAAGTATGTCTATGATAGTGCGTTGCAGGGAGGCCGCAAGATCAGCCTCATTCTCCTTGATAAATTGAGGGTTATCCTTCAGATTATCGCGCAGTGTGTATAGGAACGAGGTCTTCAATCCGGAAAATGAATAATCCAAGCCCGGGATATTTGGCTTTGCGAACTTAAAACGATTGGGATCACCCTCAGCAGCAAGTCGGTCGATGTGCGGACCGCCGGGATAAGGGAGTCCCATCACCTTGGCACATTTATCAAACGCCTCACCGGCAGCATCATCTATAGTCTGACCTATAATCTCCATCTCCTCTGCGGACTTGACAAGGATGATCTGAGAGTTTCCCCCCGATATAAGCAGAGTCATAAAAGGGAAATCGGGAACCTCATCACTCTCCTCTTCACGGATGAACTGAGAGAGTACATGGGCATGCAGATGATTGATATCTATCAATGGGATGTTAAGGCCTAACGCCATACCCTTGGCAAAGGAAGTACCAACCAACAGAGAACCCAGTAGACCGGGACCTCGGGTGAACGCTATGGCCGACAGATCGTGCTTGTCCACGCCGGCCTGACGCAGAGCCTCACTCACTACAGGCAGGATATTCTGCTGATGAGCACGCGACGCCAATTCCGGAACAACCCCGCCATAAGCTTCATGTACTTTCTGTGACGCTATGACGTTGGACAACAGCAATCCATCGCGTATTACGGCTGCCGAGGTATCATCACATGACGATTCTATGCCCAATATTATATCATTCATCGATTTGATATTTTAGAGCAAAAATAATCAAAAATGATTAACTTTGCAATTATGGACATTAAGAAGACGGCAAAAAACATATATAAAGTGGTCAGGTCTATCCTTTTTTCGACCATTGCTATTGTTACATTGCTATATGTCGCCCTCTATATCACACTATCCATTCCGGCTGTACAGAATAAGATACGTACTATAGGAGAGCGTGAATTGTCCAACTTCCTGGGGAGTAAGGTAGAAATCGGTGACTTTGACTTTTCTCCCTTCAATGAGGTACTCATCAAGGACTTGAAACTTTGGACTCCGGACAATAAGGAATGCCTTAACGTCGGAACTGTCGGGGCGGGCATCAGCATATCCGAACTTATTCTCCATCATAAGATTGTCATCACATTCGCCGAACTGATAGACCTTGACCTCAAAGTCTGGCAGACACACCCGGACACTCCACTCAATATCCAGTTTGTCATTGATTCTTTTGCACCCAAAGATAAGAATAAGCCGCCAAGCCGATTCGATCTCGACATTCGCAATATAGTAATCCGTCGTTCATCATTAGCGTTTGACCGACAATATATCCCGGGCCTTTCCCCGGGATCACTTCGCACTGTTGACTTCAATCATCTGCAGATTAAAGATCTATCGGCAGATGTCGCGATCCCTGTACTCAACAATGACTCGGTGCGTATCGATTTGCGTAATCTCACATTCGAAGTCATCAACGGCCTTAGAGTGAAACATCTCTCGGCCAAGGCTGGAATTTCCCCCCACTCTCTGAGTCTTACTGACTTCTCACTCGTCATCAACCGATCCAGCTTGACTATCGAAGATATTGACCTCTCATTTTCATCAATCAATCAACTGCTCTCCACACGTACACCTGACAATCCAGTCAAGCTCAGCATCACCGGTTCTAAAATCGTACCGGCTGACTTCAAGTGCTTCTTTACACCGCTATCCGCACTAACTGACAGCTATGATCTGTCAACGTCATTGGAATATAATGTAAAGGGATTATCTATGGTAGACTTTACACTATTTTCAAAACAGTCGGGACTGCTTTGTGACATTGCGGATCTTAACATTGTTCCTGCACCTGATGAAGATTTCAAAGACATCAACAATTTAGGTCACAGCCGTATTGATATAGGAAAGATCGAACTTCTCGTCCCAACACCCGCCGGCACACAATTATCTGATATGTTACATATCAAGACTCCAAAACATGCACACGATATACTATCCGGAATCGGGCATATTAAGGCTGAAATATCGGGATATGCCGATCTGTCAGACCTAAGCGCGGATCTGTCATTGCTTGCTGACACGGGAATGGGTCTGATACAGGCGGATCTTACGACTGTTCATTCCAATGCTAAGGATTTTCGCGACGTCAAGTTGAGCGTTGATACTCATGATCTTGAATTATCATCTATTCTACCGGCGGAGCATCTTGACCATCTTACCGTCCATACCGTAGCCGAGATAACGATGAATGAAACCCGTCTCAAAAACATGAGACATGTCACTCCTGATGAACTATGGGCAATATTCCCTCATATCAATTTGCAGACTGATATCGTCCACGCAGCCATTGACGACAACTCTCTAAATGATATGACGGTAAATATCGATAAAAGTCCGGATCAACTGACTATCGCAGTGGATGCGCTCCACACCATATTGGGAATAGGCCTGAATGCAGATATCATACGTGACGACGGGCAATTCTCCGGACATCTCGAGACCGATATGCGCGATCTCCGCCCGGGACTTTTCATCCATTCTCCCTCCCTTGATCAGACCCTTCTCAGCGGAAGTCTCAAAACCGATTTCTCCGGCAGTTCTCCGGAGACACTACAGGGTACTATCGACCTGTCATCATTCGATTTTATCAATGACAGAAATGATAAGCATTTGCACCTTGATAACCTTACCCTCTCATCCTACATAGATAACGACGCTGAGCAAAATCTACGCTCCACTACCCTATCCTCCGACTGGATCAACGGCACAATATATTCCGACGTATGTGTCCGAGATTTTATACCGTGCACTTTCGATATGGTCAAAAATATTGCGCCGGGGCTACTGGCCCAATACTACAAGACTCCAGTCCGTACATACTCCACCGGCTCGGTCAAGTTTGCCTTCACTATTGACAAGTCTATTGCCAATCAACAGTTTATAAAATTACCTGTCACTCCGCTATATAACATTACTCTTGATGGCTCAATTGACTATTCAGCTCAGACTGCACGGCTCAGTTTTGACGCGCCCTACCTGCAACAAGGTCGTGACAAACTGATCAGAGGAACACGTCTGGACCTTGACATATCCGACCGCACCGCCAATGTGGATTTTCATTCCACCATACCCACAAAGAAAGGAATATTGGACTTATATGGCGATATCAGAGCGGCTCATGATTCGGCCGATATCGCACTACACTTCAACCCTGTCACTAAAGGAGGATTCTATGGAGATATGCAGATGCGCGCCTCATACTTTACCGACCTCAACGCGACCGGACGACGTGCGTCACTGCAGTTCATACCCTCCTCACTATACCTAAACGGAGCCGAATGGCTCGTAGGTAGTAGCGATATACAATACGCTGACTCCAAGATCTCTATCGACAACTTCACCATCACTCATGACAATCAATTTATAACTATCAACGGCACAGCATCACAATCTGCGGATGATCTGATGGTGGTCAACCTATCCGGAATAAACCTCGACTACATATTTGACACCCTGAACATCAATTATGTATCATTCGGAGGTATAGCAACAGGACAAGCTATAGCCGGTGGGGCGTTCTCCGGATCCCCGGTCGCCAACACCAGGGGGCTATATGTCAAGGATTTGAGCTATAATCATTGCATATTGGGAGATGCCAGACTATACGGTGACTTTGATATCAAGCAGAGCCGTGTCGGCATCTCAGCTAATATTGATGAGGGTGATCGACATGTAGCAGACGTCGATGGAGGAATATGGCTCGCAGGAAAGGACTCCTTATCCTTTGATATATCGGCCGATAAAGTACGAGTCGGTTTCCTGCAGACCTTCATGCAGGCCTTCTCATCACAAGTCGATGGAAGGGCGTCCGGCCATGGCAAACTGTACGGTACATTCAAGGATATAGACATGATCGGACGATTTTATGCCGACACGTTAAGTGTAAAGGTCGATTATACCAATGTCGCATACTCAGCCGGAGGTGATTCCGTATTTCTCACTCCCGGGCTTGTCTCCATCCCACCTATTACACTATATGACTCATATAAGAATACCGTCAAACTGAGCGGAGAATTACACCACAGATTTTTTCACAATCCCACCTTCCACTTTGATATCCGTAATGCAGACAGACTCCTCGTCTACGATACGAATGCCAATATGAATCCCGTATGGTATGGCAAAATCTTCGGCACAGGCTCGGGCATGATCAACGGTACTACGGATATGGTGGAGATTATCGCTGACATGGCAACAGAACGAGGCTCCGACTTTACCTTTGTGCTCGACGACTCAATGGATGCCGCCGACTATACATTTCTGACCTTTACCGATACGCACAAACGTCAGATGGAGGCCCTGAGTATCACGGAGAGAGACGAAGAGGATGCTATCGTGGCCAAATTCAACAAGGAGTTGCAGCACAATAATACATCCTCGATGGGGTTTGCCATGGATATACGCGCCTCCATCACTCCCGATGTCAATATGACCCTGGTGATGGATCCCGCCTCGGGCGATAAAATCGTGGCACGAGGCAGCGGTCCTCTGAATATCAGCTACTCCTCCGTCAACGACGAGATGAGAATGCTCGGCAAGTATATCCTCAATGAAGGGCGTTACAACTTTACTCTCCAAGACCTGATAATCAAGGATTTTATCATCAAGGAGGGAAGCAGCGTGGCCTTCAACGGCGATCCGATGGCAGCCGTGCTTAATATAAGGGCGGCCTATCGTGTCAATACCAACATCACTGATCTCGACCGCAGTTTTGCGAATGACCGAGACCTCAACCGCACAAATGTTCCGGTCGACGCCATGCTGATAGTCTCCGGTGATATGACCGATCCGGATATCAGCTTCGATATAGAATTTCCGACACTCAATGAGGAAGTTGCGCAGAAGGTGCGCAGCATCATATCCTCTGATGATATGATGACACGACAGATTCTATATCTGCTTGCTCTAAATCGCTTCTATCCCTCCGACTATATGGGCAATACCAATACCGGTGGTGAATGGGCCTCGGTGGCATCTTCGACCATCTCGTCACAGTTGCAGAACATTTTGGGACAACTCACTGATAAATTTACAGTCGCCCCATCCCTACATAGCGACAAGGGTGATTTCTCTGATCTTGAAGTTGATGTCGCCCTCTCATCACGCCTCTTCAACAACCGCCTGCTTATCAACGGCAATCTGGGTTATCGCGACCCGGCGACCTCATCCACCACCTTCATCGGTGACTTTGACATTGAGTATCTGCTCACCTCCAACGGCAATCTGCGATTGAAGGCATACAACCATTTCAACGATCAGAATTATTACCTGAAGAGCGCCTTGACGACTCAGGGGCTCGGCATCATCTTCAAGCGTGACTTTGACGAGCTCCTACCACGTAAAAAGCGTAAAAAATCCGATAGACAGCCGGAATTGTAAATAATCAAATGAAATTTCGGACAATAAAAAGTTGAAAAAGTTTGGTGGTAACGAAAATTTTATCTAATTTTGCAAAAGATATGTGGCACATCCTGTAAAGTCACTAAAAAGATGCATTTAGTGATGATATGAGAACTGAGATGGCGGCCCCGTATCGACCACGAGACGAAAACGAGATTTTCAAAGTAAAAGAAAAAGAAACAGCCATGTCAAAGATTTGTCAGATAACAGGCAAAAAGACGCAAGTGGGCAACAATGTGTCTCACTCCAAGCGTCGCACCAAGCGCAAATTTGAGGTAAACCTTCACAAGAAGAAATTCTATTGGGTAGAGCAGGATATGTGGATCGAACTGACCGTGTCTGCTCACGCATTGCGCACCATCAACAAGATTGGCCTCAATGCAGCACTCAAAAGAGCTGAGAAAGAGGGCATCCTCGATTTTAAAGATATCGTAATCCTTTCACTCTAATTCTTAAAAACTTACCAACTATGGCAAAGAAAGCAAAAGGCAATCGAGTGCAAGTGATTCTCGAATGCACCGAACACAAGGCAAGCGGTATGCCCGGTATGTCTCGTTACATAACCACCAAAAACCGTAAAAATACCCCGGGTCGCATGGAGTTGAAGAAATACAACCCGATCCTGAAAAAAATGACCATCCACAAAGAAATTAAATAAGCATCTGAACTATGGCAAAGAAAACCGTCGCGTCTCTTCAGAAAGGTGAAGGACGCACATATAGCAAAGTCATCAAAATGGAGAAGTCTCCCAAGACAGGCGCTTATGTCTTCAAGGAGGAGATGGTGCCCAATGACGCTGTACAAGCAGCTCTTAAGTAAGAGATCAATTCAGCCCATTTATACATCTAAGGGTCTTCGCGAAAATCGCGAAGACCCTTATCTTTTGGTTTTTTTCATACACATCTATTCATTATTGGCGATTTGTGTGCTCTGTCGGTTTCGGAAAATTTTTGTATCTTTATGGTCAATTTTAGATTTTCTGGTATATGAACCGTTTCGGATATTTCAGAGCAGCCGCATGCGCACCCGTGGTCGCTGTCGCTGACCCGCATAAGAATGTTGATAATATCATAGCTGCCATTAGAACCAACCCCGGCGCTGACCTCTATCTCTTCCCGGAGCTTTCCATCACAGGCTATACTTGCGGAGACCTGTTCCATCAGTCTCTGCTGCTTGATGAATCAGATCGCGCTCTGATGCACCTCGCTGAGCATACCGGGGATATCGACGCACTTATAATCGTCGGAGCACCTGTGAGGGTAGATAACAG
>CAMWUY010000048.1 GCA_947177615.1 uncultured Porphyromonadaceae bacterium | reverse complement strand
ACCCCCTCGAGACGCCCAGGCTTGCTCTAGACATTGATCTCGCGACTTATTATATCACTCATAACCATTGATTACTCATGTTTAGAGATTAAGATGTATGGGAATTACTTTATGATCTTCTGCTCGAGTGCTTCGAGTACCTCATCGGGACTGGGGATGATACCGCCCAGACGTCCGAAGTGCTCTACGGGGATTGCATCATGTACGGCGAGGCGTACATCCTCAATCATCTGTCCGGCGTTGAGCTCGACGCAAAGGATACCCTTCTTGCCCTGAGCCGCACGGTTGACAGCCTCTGTGGGGAAGGGCCAGAGAGTGATCGGGCGGACGATGCCGACCTTGATACCCTTTTCGGCAGCCATCTCTTTAGCCTTGGCGCATATACGTGCGATAGAGCCGAATGCTACGATCAGGTAGTCTGCGCCCTCGACGTCGATCTCCTCCCAGCGAGTCTCATTCTTTTCAATCTCACGATAGCGAGCCTGCAGCTCATGGTTGATGACCTCCATACGTGAGCTCTCGAGCTCGAGAGATGTGATGACGTTGCGTTTGCGGCCATTCTTGCGACCATCTGCCGCCCAGGGGCATTGTTCGCGGATCTGCTCCTCGGTGCGGCGCGGGCGCTGCTCGGGGAGGATCACCTTCTCCATCATCTGTCCGACGATACCGTCAGCCAGGATCATGGCCGGATTGGTATATTTGAATGCCAGGTCAAAGCCGAGACCTACGAAGTCGACCATCTCCTGTACTGTGGAGGGGGCGAGAACGATGAGGTGATAGTCACCATGACCGCCACCCTTTGTAGCCTGGAAATAGTCAGCCTGTGAGGGCTGGATGGTGCCCAGACCCGGTCCGCCACGCATTACGTTCAGGATCAGTGCGGGGAGCGAGGCAGCCGCGATATATGAGATACCCTCCTGCTTAAGGCTGACGCCCGGCGATGAGGATGATGTCATGACAGCCTTGCCGGAAGCGGCTCCGCCGTATACCATATTGATAGCTGCCACCTCAGACTCAGCCTGCAGGACCACCATGCCGGTGGTCTCCCAGGGCATAAGCTCTTCGAGAGTCTCAAGCACCTCTGACTGAGGGGTGATAGGATAGCCGAAATAGCCGTCGCAACCGTAGCGGATAGCTGCGTGAGCGATGGCCTCGTTGCCCTTCATTAGTCTTACCTCTTCTTTCATATCTTTGTTCTGTTTTTAGTCTACTTTAACGCGATAAACCTCAATGCATGCGTCGGGACACACCCATGCGCATGAGCAGCAACCGGTGCAGTTGTCCGGATTTGCCATATACGCGTAGTGATATCCGCGGTCATTAACCTCATTGGGTTGCAGAGACAATGTGTCGGTGGGACACGCCACGACACACAGGTCACAACCCTTGCAACGTTCTACGTTGACGGTGATTGCTCCTCTTACTTTTGCCATTGTTGTTGTGTATTGGATTGTTTTATGTTTCGTTTCATGGTAGGGTGGCGCCGCTCGGGTCGCCGACACCACAAAATTACATATAAATGTGGCTCACGGATTATATTGTGATATGTTTTACAACATGAATTGTCGATAAAAGCATTTCTCAGGACCATTGCTCACGACAAATCAGTCGTCTCAGGCGAGTTCCCGCTGCAAGATTTTCATCCCCTCGGTGGCTGTCGCCCTGATGATGTGTACCCCTGCTGATGACGGGATATCGGCCGGATTGGGGTCGATATAATATACCGGCACTCCCGGACGGACATAATGTAACAGACCGGCAGCCGGATAGACTACAAGCGACGTGCCTATGACGACAAATATGTCGGCGCGTTGCACGAGCTCGACAGCCTTCTCTATATTGGGCACCGGTTCTTGAAAGAACACTATATGCGGACGCATCGGGTCGCCGTTGCGGCCGCGTGTCGCCGGTGTGGTCTCCAGGTGATCGATATCGAGGTCCTCGATATAGTCGGGGTCGTAAACGGAGCGTATCTTCATCAGCTCTCCGTGCAGATGGAGGACATTCTTCTGTCCGGCACGTTCGTGGAGGTCATCGACATTTTGAGTGATGACATATACGTCATAATCCTTCTCGAGATCCACAAGTGCGCGGTGAGCATCGTTGGGTAGCGCGTGGATCAACGCCTTGCGTCGTTCGTTGTAGAAATGGTGCACAAGCTCCGGATCGCGGCGGAAACCGTCTGCCGACGCCACTTGCATGACAGGATAGTTTTCCCACAGTCCGTCTGCATCCCTGAAGGTCTTGATGCCGCTCTCGGCCGAGATGCCCGCTCCGGTAGACACCACAAGAATAGGCTTATTCATAATCGGGTATAAACTGGTTCATATTCCACAAATATAGTGAAAAAAATCCTTTTTTTGTGGGGGAATATTAATTTTATTGGTATTTTTGCATTTGATAGTCCGTGTCCGGGGGGAGCGCCGATGATGCGGATAAAGAAATTGAGATTTACACAACCTAAATATTATTATAATGAAGAAAACATTACTTTCTCTCTTAGCTCTTATCGGTATCACCGGTATGGCTACGGCCGCAACAGGCAGTGCTGAGAATCCTCTCTCAGTTGATGAACTTATCGAGCAGGGTGTGCCTGCATCAGCTGTTGCCGATACTTACGTCAAGGGTTACATCGTAGGATGGGTAGACGGTGCAAAACTCGCCGAGGGTGCAAAATTCTCAGTGCCTTGCACTGTAGCGAGCAACCTGCTTCTTGCCGGTTCAAGCTCGGAGACAGATGTAGCATACGTTATTCCCGTTCAGCTCCCCAACGGTGATGTCCGTTCAGCCCTGAACCTCGTGGACCATCCCGAAAATCTCGGTCATGAGGTGATCCTGTGTGGCTCAAACGAGAAATATTTCGGCGTAAATGCCCTGAAATCTATCAGCAAGTACGAGTGGGTAGGTGAAGCTCCCGTTGCAGAGGAGAAGAACTATCCTCTCGAAGCTACCGGTTCGGCACAGAAACCTCTGACTGTATCAGAGTTTCAGGCTGCAGTACAGTATGGCACCTCTATCCCCAACACATACCTCAGAGGTGTTGTCGTAGGTTACGTGCCCGGTATGGAATTTGACGGGGGTGTCATCGGCAAGATCGGTGAGGATGTATCCGCCACCAATATTCTCGTAGCCGCAGACGCAGAGCCCGCTTCTCTTGACGAGTGCGTTCCTATCCAGCTCCCCTCAGGTGCCGTACGTGACGCGATCAACCTTAAGGACAACCCCGGCAACCTTGGCAAGACCATCACTCTCGTTGGCGTACACACTCCCTACTTCGGTCAGACCGGTCTCAAGGAGGTCTCCGCCTACGCTTTCGGTGACGAAGAGATCGTGACTCCCGTTGAGCCGACTCCCGGTGCCGATGCTCTCTATGCAGGTCTTGTATCAAGCGATGAAGGCTGGACATTCGACAATGTCAAGATGGCCGAGGGTCTTAACTATGTATGGAAATGGAAGAGCGGTGACTACGGTGCATACCTGAACGGCAGTGCTTACTTAAACGACTCTCGTTTCGAGGCAGAGTCTTACGCTGTATCTCCCGTCATCGACCTGACTATGGTGACAGCTGCCACTGTGTCATTTGACCATGCCGCGAAATTCCAGACCAATCTTACCAAGGACTGCAAGCTCGTGGTACGCGAGGCCGGCAGCAAGGACTGGAAAGAGCTTGATATACCGACATGGCCGACACCCGGTTCATGGACTTGGGTAAATTCCGGCGCGATCGACCTGAAGGACTATGTAGGCAAGGCTATCGAACTCGGTCTGAAGTATGTATCCACTTCCAATGAAGCTGACACATGGGAGGTCAAGAACTTCTTCGTAAACGCAGAGGGTGGTGACGGTGTTGAGACTATCAACGTGCTCGAAGGTGTATACGTAGACGGCAACAACATCATCGCTCCTGCCGACGCTCAGGTGTACAGCATCAACGGTGTAGCCTGTGGCACTACCGGTCTGGCTCATGGTCTCTACATCGTAGTGACCGGCAGAAAGAGTGTCAAAGTAGTCCTCTGATCCAATCGTAATACCCGCATCGAGAATTGCTCCGATGTGAATAATCCCACCTGAGGGATGACATAACAGACCCGTACCGATGTGCCGGCGTAGCCGGTCGCCGGTACGGGTTTTATCTAATATGACGATATTATGGTGATTTTTATTGTTAATGTAAATTAAAATGTGTAAATTGCAGACAAAATGAAAATCTTTAACTAATAGTACCAATATGAACAAAATTTTACTTAGTGCAATGACTGCGGTATTCGCGACCGTTACATTGACCGCAAATGCAGAAGCATTGAAAATGGGTTCCACCGAGCCTGCAATCGGTGAGGTCGAACAATTCGGTTCGCTGCGTATCTATAATCCCGGAGTGCCTGTTCCCAATCCGGAATGTACTACACCTGCCCGCCTGTACATCAACGATGTGTTGGTTGATGAGATCGAATCTACGTCCACGCGTGTGCAGCGCTTTATCATGCAGGCTGACGAGTGTTTCACCCTCAATTTTTCAAGCAAGCCATATAAAACCCCCGGTCAGTATCGTGTGACAGTGCCCGAGGGATTTGTGACATATAAGGATACCGAGAATATCAATGCCGCCGCTGAATATGAGTTTACAATCCTTCCGCCAGTCAAGATAGTGGCCGAGCCTGCTGCGGGTTTCCTTAAAGAGATGCCCCGCTATGTTACTCTCACATTCGAGGGTGTCGCCGAGGTTATCGACAATAAGAAAAAACCGACCGGTAATGGTGACGGCGCTATCCGTTTTGACAATCCCGAGGGTTTCTGCTATCCTCAGATTACCATCGAGGGTAACGTCATGTCTCTGTATTTCGGTCCCAACGAGGAGGCTCCCGAAGATGCTCAGGTTCCCGATGAGGAGGATGATATAGCCTATATAGCCAAAGAGGTGGTAAGTGAAGACTACATGACATGGATAGGTGAGTACACACTGACATTTAATGCAAATAACCTGACCTTCGTGATGCCCGACGGCACCCGTCGCAATAACTATCTGACCATATTGAGTTGGTATGTTCCGGCAGTAGAGTGTCCGACAGTCTCACCGGCACCCGGTGAGCTGGATGAGATTTCAGAATTCAGCGTTACCCTTCCGGGTGAAGGCACTTACCGTATGTGGTCACCCATAGAGACACCCCGCGTGTACTCAGTAGATGTGTTCGGAACCATGACACAGGTAGCGAAATTCGTTCTCGACGGTGCGTCCATCAAGGATCAGCGTACCGCTAATTTCAAACTCGCCACTCCGATCCGTGAGGCCGGTCAATACACTGTCATAATCGGCAAGAGCGCCTTCTGGATGAACAACCCCGATGGTACAAGTATCTGGAACGGTTGCCCGTATGATTTCAATTATGAGGTGACCGGACGTATCTCCGGTGTCAATGAGGTATCTGCTGCAGCCGAGAGCTACGATGTGTATACCGCAGCCGGTCTGTGCGTCGGTCGCGGACTTGACTCAGAGACACTCAAATCACTTCCCGCCGGACTCTATATCGTCAACGGTAAGAAGATAATCAAGCATTAAATCGCCAATAATCATTTATAAACATCATAATACGAATATGAGTATTCTAAGAACCTCACTTCTGACTCTGGCCGCCTCCTGTATAGTAGGCGCATACGCGGTGGATACTGATAAGATAGTCATATCGTCAGCCAATCCGATGCCCGGGTCTATCATCACACAGTTCAACTACACCCGACTTACTCTCTCCGAGCCGATGGATGTAGCCTCTGTCGAGCAGACCGGCGAGATCAGCTATGTAGTCAAGGCTTTTGGCGCAGATGAGACTGTGACTCCCGGATATCCTCTGGAGGCTGTCAAGACCAAGAGTGGAGATATCTCGATACAGTTTACCGCCGATGCTGCCGGCGAGCTGCAGGATGCAGGCAAATGGCCTGTCACAGATCCCGGCCAGTATGTCATCACTATCCCGGAAGGCGCTCTCAAGGTGACCTCCGCAACCGGCGAGGAGTATACCAATGACTTGATCACGCTCTCATACGACCTGTTGCGTCAGGTTTCTTATACCGCTACTCCCACTCCTGATGAGAAGATCGCTGAATTTGACCAGATCAAACTGCAATTCCCCGAGTATGGTGAGATGATCGTCAATAATGAGTTTGACGCGACGCTCCGCGATCAGAATGGTGTCATCATACCTCTGGGTGAACCTACGGCTATCGAGAACGTATTGATAATACCTCTGGCCGGCGGTCCCTGTTCAGACCCAAGCAATTATCAATTCAATCTTTCTGCCGGTTCGATCACCCTTGCAGCCAACGAGGAATTGGGAGAACAGATCAATCCCGCCATCTCATTTTCCTTCGAGTGTGTCGGTAATCTGAAGGGTGAGGTCAAGAATATCTCTCCCGAGCAGGGTGTCGTAGAGCTGTTGGCCGGTGTGTCAGTATATTACACTCAGCGACCCGGGAGAAATCCCGAATGCACAGAGTCGCTGAAGGTATATCTTGACGACGAGGTGATCATAGAATATAATAACACAAGCGTGCGTGTCCAGTATGCTCTCGACAATGACGATCCCAACCTGGTATGCTATACATTCGGTGGTTCAGTAAGTGACTTCCTGCGTGCTCCCGGCGTATATCGTATAGAGGTGCCCGAAGGATTTATGAAATTCGGTGAGGGTGACTATGTATCTTACTCAGACGCATTGTCACTGCAATACATCATCCAGGATATCCCGGTATACACTATCAATCCCGCTCCCGGTAATGTGGACTCGCTCTCAGAGGTCACCATCACATTTGACAACGTGACCGAGATCATAAACAACGAGCTGACACCCGATGAGAATGGCGATGGCGCCATCTCGTTGATGTCCAACTCTATCGAGCCTGATTTCCCGACAGTCAGTATCGACGGTAACAAGATAACATTTACATTCGCCCAGACTTATTCATATAGAGAAACTTATCTGTTCGAAATTCCTTTCGGCGCCCTGACACTCAAGACCGCCAAGGGTAATGAAGTCACGTTTACCGGTCTGTTGGTTAGTTATACGATCAACCGTTTCCCGGCTCCCGTTGCTACTCCGGCTCCCGGCGAGTATGAGACTCTTGGCGAGGTGACATTGACTCTGACTGAAGGCATGACATATTCAGCCTTCTATCTGCAGCCCGAGTTGCGCAATGTCACAGCCAACGGAGAGGTCGGTGCAATAATCAACCGTTGGTCACGCGATCTCACTACGCCGGTCAAGGATGCTGAAGCGATAACATTCTATGCGCCGGAAGGTTATGAGCCGACTCCCGGTAATTATGCTCTGACAGTGCATAAAGGAGCCTTTATGGTGAATGTGCCGGAGGGTTTGCCATACGAGAGTGGATTTAACAGTAGTGAGTTATATTACCGCTACACAATCGTTCCCTCACGTGCCACCGAGATGACTCCCGAATATGAGGAGGGACACGAATTTATCGGACAGATTTCCACGTTCGATATATACTTTGAGCATGCTCAGACTGTAGAACTTACGGAGGATGCCGTCCGTCCGATGGTGGTTGACTCCGAGGGTACAGCACTCGCAACCGAGGTAACTCTGTCATATATAGAAGATCGTGCCGGTCTGACGGTGAACTTCAATCCCGCGATTGACGTCGATGGTGAATATATGGTCACTATCCCTGCCGGCAGCATCCTGCTCGACAGCAAGCCCAATCCGGAATACCAACTCAGCTATAAGCTGATCAACGGTCAGTCAGGTGTTGAGGCCGTTGAGGCATTGACAACAGTGACTGTATATGCAATCGATGGTACAGTGGTGATGCGCAATGCGGATGCTGCCGCAGTAGCGTCCCTGCCCCGCGGTCTCTATATCATCAATGGCAAAAAGATACTGAAGTAAAGGGTAATACCAACAAACTGAATAAAATAGAGAGCGTGTCGTCGGGTGATGACACGCTCTCATTATTATTTGAGTAAGATCCTAAAGGTTTTTGGAGTGTTTGTGAAAAGGAGTCTTAGTTTTTGGCTTTCAGCAGGTCGCGGATCTCTGTGAGGAGCACCTCTTCCTTAGTGGGTTCGGGAGCGGGTTCGGGAGCTGCAGGTTCCTCCTCTTTCTTTTTGAGTTTCATCACGACACGCAGAGCAACGAATATAGAGAGTGCGATGATGAAGAAGTCCACGACATTCTGTATGAACATACCATAATTGACGGCAACCTCCTCTACGGCCTCCATGCCGGCTGCAGCCGCTTCATGTCCGGGTTTGAGCACCCATTTAAGGCTCTTGAAGTCCGCCCCGCCGGTGCAGATGGATACGACCGGCATGATTATATCATTGACGAGTGAAGATACGATTTTGCCGAAAGCCCCGCCGATGATCACACCGACAGCCATATCGACGACATTGCCCTTCATGGCAAATTCCTTAAAATCAGTTAAAAATTTTCCCATATTAGATACAAATTATAGTGAAGATTGTTATATAATCGAAATGTGTGCGGAGCATGGATTAAAAATATCTGCTTTTTGGCATACATTTGAAAAAAAATTGCTAATTTTGCAGTTGAAAATGTGTAAAAATCTCCGTTAAAACGAGTTTTACAGTAAGTTCTACAGGTATATAACAACCTAAAGTGGCAAATTGCTTAATCAGCAGTGTTTGTAAATTGGCGATATTATCACAATGCGCTGATTGCAAGTAAGATAAAGGATAATAAATTGTCTTGCGAAATACAAGAAGTCTAAAATCCGGTATTAAAAAGAAACATTATAATATTAATTTATATAACAAACCCAAAATATTAATCAAATCACAATGACAAAAATCGGTATCAACGGCTTCGGCCGCATCGGACGTTTCGTCTTCCGTGCCTCTACCAAGAGAGACGACCTGGAGGTTGTAGCAATCAATGACCTTCTCCCCGTAGACTACATGGCTTATATGCTGAAGTATGACACAATGCACGGTCGTTTCGACGGCACTGTAGATTATGATCTGGAGAAGAGCCTTCTGATCGTAAACGGCAAGCCCATCCGTGTGACTGCATGCCGTGACCCCAAAGAGATCAACTGGGGTGAGGTAGGTGCTGAGTATGTTGTTGAGTCAACAGGTCTCTTCCTGACTAAGGAGAAGGCTGAGGCTCACCTCGAGGCCGGCGCCAAGTATGTAGTTATGTCAGCTCCCTCCAAGGATGACACTCCTATGTTCGTATGCGGTGTCAACCAGACTACTTACGTACCGGGTACCAAGATCGTTTCCAACGCATCTTGCACCACCAACTGTCTTGCACCTATCGCTAAGGTATTGAACGACAAGTTCGGTATCGTAGAGGGTCTTATGACTACTGTTCACTCAACTACCGCTACTCAGAAGACTGTAGACGGTCCCTCAATGAAGGACTGGCGCGGTGGTCGTGCTGCTTCAGCTAACATCATCCCCTCATCAACAGGTGCTGCAAAGGCTGTAGGTAAAGTTATCCCCGAGCTCAACGGTAAGCTCACAGGTATCTCAATGCGCGTGCCTACTCTCGACGTTTCTGTTGTCGACCTGACCTGCAACCTTGAGAAGCCCGCTACCAAGGAGGCCATCTGCGCCGCTATGAAGGAGGCTGCCGAGGGCGAACTGAAGGGTGTGCTCGCTTACACTGAGGATGCTGTCGTATCTTCCGACTTCCTCGGTGATCCCCACACTTCTATCTTTGACGCCAACGCCGGTGTATATTTGACCGACAAGTTCGTTAAGGTTATCTCTTGGTATGACAATGAGATCGGTTACTCAAACAAGGTTCTCGATCTTATCGCTTACATGAAGAAAGTAAACGGTTAACGAAACGTCAGGCGACAAGGAGTGTAGGCTTTAGCCTACGCAAACAAATACTAAACAGGCCCGCATCGACAATTTGTGTCGATGCGGGCCTTGATAATATATAGCTGCTTGGGTTTGCGTAGGCTGAAGCCTACACTCCATATTGATTGCGTAGGGTGAGGTATACATTAAAGGACGTCAGGGTGTGTCTGCGTTTGGAGACACACCCTGACGGTTGTTTTTGGGGCGCTCCGACAGCGTTGCGGAGCGTCAGGAATGTTAGAGCATTACTTTGACACCATTGACGATGTACAGACCCTTTCTGAGGTCGTCGATCACGTTCACGCCTTGTGATATGTGGCGGATCACCATTGTGCCGTCCACACCGTAGATAGCTACGTTGGTATCAACGTCGGAGATGATGACAAGCGCACCGTTGACTACGGCTACTTCATACTTGGACACAACTACCGGAGCGGCTGAAGTGAGATATTCGGACTGCAAACCATTGGAGTTGTAGATACCGTTGTTCTTGAACTCGAAGTCACCGGTCTGGTTGCCGTTACCACCGCTGCCGTTGTTGAAGATGATCTGACATCCTGAGAGGGGCTGGTCATATTTGAAGGAGAATATGTAGAGGTTCTTGCCTTCGTATGAAGTCTTCTCAGTCAGCTGAGTGCCGGGCCATGCGCCGGAGAATGAGTTGGCCTCCTTATTATTATTATCCCAGCAGTATGCATATACGGATGACCAGTTGCTTGCGGAGTTGTCAAAGTATGCATAATATGCATTGTCGTCCACTACAGGAGAGTCAGAGTAAGTATAGACAAACTTGCTACGGGTCTCACCAACTTCGTTCTTGGCATAGACATTGATAGTCGTGGTCTTGGTAAGATGGATAGCGCCGGTGTATCTGGTGCTTGATGCAGAGGCGTGTGAGCCATCGAGAGTGTAGTAAATATCAGTAGCGGGGGTAACGGAGAGAGTCACGTCGATGGGTGAGCTGAATGTGGTGCCTGAAGCGGGATTAGCGCGCACTACGGGAGCCTTGGGACCCTCATTGACAGTAATCTTCTTATATTGTGTGCCGCCGTCATACTCGAAGTATACATCCTCTGTGATGCCGTCGATATCGTCGGTCTGAGCACCCCCCTTATTGAAGATACAGCTTACAGACTCGGCATCAAAGGTCTCGTAGTAGAATGTCTTGCCGTCGATATCCTTGGTCTTGCTCAGCTGCTTGCCCGGCCATGTACCGTTGAGTTCATTACTGCCGTTCCATACATACATATTTGCACCTGAGATGTCTGTACCGTTCATGCCGGTCACGTTGATAGTGATTGTGGCATTGGGGTCAGCCTTCTTGTAGGTGACTGTGCCTGAGTATGTGTCAGCTTTCCATGTCACACTGACGGTCTCACCGTAGGCCATATTATTACCGATGGTGAAGGTCTTCTTCTCGCCGGCGTTGATCGTTACTTCAGAGCCGTTGCCAACCTTATATGAGCCCTTCTGAGCATCTACGAGCGTAGCAGTGACCGTAAGGGTCTCGCTTGTGAATGAACCGCCGTTGGGTGTGAACTCCACACGCGGAGTCTGTGAGGGATCGTAAGGCTCGGTGTCACGCACTGTCCGGGTGTCGCCTGCCTCCTGATTGCCATCGTAAGCAGCCTGTGGCTTCTTGACTGATGAAGATGTATAGATGAACTGTCCATCCTCACCGATCTTTCCGGGACCGTTGAGCACGTAAACACGGATGTTGCCCTGACCGGAGCACTTGGCTGTCAGAGTGCCGTTGGTGACATTCTGTACATCACCTGTCACCGCATCCACATATTTACCGTTGAGTATGCCTGTGAATGTCGCGTCACCTGATACGGTTACGAGTACGTATGAGTCGGTTTTGCTGTCGGTGTAACGGCGCTTGAAGGCCATCTTGCCCGAGCAGCCGTCGGTAGAGTACTGACCCTTACGCAGAGCAGGCACAGCGGCACGAATCTTATTGAGACGCTGCAGGTGGAGAGCCAGCGGGTGAGAGAGAGAGGCGGCGAGGTTGCCGGTGGCATCGCTGTAGACACCGAAGTCAGTAGTCTTGACTGAGCCGGTCAGGTAGCCGCCGTAGTATGCGCGGGCAGTATTCTTAAGGGGTTCGAGAGCACCCTTGTCGATGATTGAGCCTTTGCGGAAATATGTCTCTGATCCCTGCCAGATACAGGGTATGCCGCGCCATGTGAACATGAGAGAGAGGTTTTCCGCCCACTCGTTGAGTGAACCGCCGAAACTCTTTGTGTCCCAGTTGTTGGGGCCGTAGTCATGTCCGTCTACGTAAACGACGTTCCAAGTGGCGTCGTTGTAGTAATCATCCTGTGAGCGAACACCGAACGCGTTTTCAGCGTGGTGGAAACGCCAGTGCATCGGGAAGTCAATCACGTTGAAACCGGAGTGCTGCGAGTAGTCGGGCGTATGGTAATTGTTGCCCTGCAGCCATGCATTGTTGCTGTGTTTGATCTTTCCTTTACCCAGATAGTCGTCAGCCTGCTGGAGTACGGACTTGGCATTGACATGGTCACCTGTAGAACCCTCCATGACAACGAGGTTGTCCCAAGAGGTCTCGCTATAGTCCCATGCGTAGTCCTTATCCTCCTTCCATGTATAGAAGCAGGGAGAGCAGTTGTAGTTGCCGTCGCGATAGATGACCTCCTCAGCGCGGGCACATACCTCACCGAACATGTAGAAGGGGGTGTTGCCACGTTTGGCGATGGCTTCGGGAGACTCGGCTGCCTTGTGGAGCTGCGGTATGAAAGCCTTGTTGAAAGTCAGACGTGCGATGTGGCCTGATGTATCGATACGGAAACCGTCGACACCCATCTTGATAAACTTGCTGTAGCAGTCCACGATATAGTTGGATGTGGCGGGGTTTTCGGTATTTAGATCCACGCAGTCACCGGCGATCTGTCCCCACCAGCGGGAGGGATCGTCCCAGTTGAAGTGAGCGTAGTGGTGCCAGTAGTTGTGAGTATCCTGGTTGACGCCACGAGTGTTCTTCATAAGACCGAGACGGTGACTGTATTGTTCACCCGGCTCAAGGCTGTAATAGTTGGAGGGGAGCTTTGAGTTGGGGTGGAGCTTCATGGACTTGTCGATGTTGCTCAGGTTCTTGGTGTAATCCTTGACAAACATCGGGCAGAGAGTCTCCTCGCCGAAGTTGCCGGTGTGCTGGAGCAC
>CAMWUY010000047.1 GCA_947177615.1 uncultured Porphyromonadaceae bacterium | reverse complement strand
AGATACACTCGCGCCTCAACTCCCCCACCTCCATATATATCATCACCACAGTGATAATCCTTTGGACCATAATCCGCAATCTCCTCTGATCATTCTCCCGCAACGGACATCCACCAACCCTAACGTTCACCTCCACTCGATTTTTATATTAATTATCTTTGGAGAAAAATAGTATATTTATAATATATTTTATATTCTACAGAAATATCGTCATATAAGCCGGAAGATAGATTATGCTTTCTTCTTTGCGCAAATCTTTTGTATAGATAAGGTATCGCTTATTTACACGTGAGGAAAATTTTTCACAGAAAAGATCAAGAGACCTGTGTGTCTTATACCCTGAAGACTTTACTTCAATCGGATCAATCTTTGTTCCGTTGGAAATAAGAAAATCAACCTCGTAAAGATGGTTACTTGTCTCTGACGGCCATGTATAGTAATAAAGTTCATGACCATTTGCCTTTAGCATCTGAGCAATCATATTCTCATACACGTAGCCGAGATCAGCACTCAGTTTATCCGACAAAAGCTTTTCATAAATGATATTTTCCGTAAACTTCTTATCCCAGAACGCAAGAGTAATGAATAGACCTGTATCTGCCATAAACATCTTATATCTGTTCGTATCTTTATGTAAAGCCATCCCTACATTAGGATCATTGGCATGATATGCCAAATTAACAACCATGGAATCCTGCATGTCAAAAATAATTTCCATCAGGCGGTCGTGTCTCCCATCACCATCTGTTGGACCATTGACCGTATAACGAGATGCGTTACGTGTCAGTTCCGATGGTATTGCCATAAATAGTTTAGAAGCCATCCCGGTAGGATCAATTTTCATAAAATCTTTTTCATATAGCCGAATAATGCGTCTTTTTACCTGATCCACCTTCCCCATATTTTTAGTCTCGATATAGGTCTTGATTGCTTGAGGCATTCCTCCAACCAGCACATATAGGCGAAAATCTCTCATAAGATTTCTATTTGCCTCATCACCCAACCCCTTTCGTTTATCAAAAAATTTTTGAAGCATCGGTATAGAGACATCATCACCTATAGCCCACTTGAATTCCTCATAATCAAGTGGATTTAATGTGAGCTCATCTTCTTCACTTGGGATAATGATTCCCTTAACATTTTGTTTTATAGATAGTAATGACCCCGTCTCGATGTAGTCATATCTTCCATCCTCAATAAGATATTTTATAGCCTGTCGAGCGGCCGGACATTTCTGAATCTCATCAAATATAATTACGGACGCGCGAGTCTTGAGTGTTACCTTATACATCATCTGAAGACGCATGAAGATATAGTCAAGGTCTGAAATATCATCAAATAGATCCCTTACCTCTTTACTGCATTTTGCAAAATCTATGACAATGAAACTCTCGTATTCATTTTTGGCAAATTCCTTGGCAATAGTTGATTTACCTACACGTCTTGCTCCCTTGATTAAAAGGGCTGAGGTTCCATTGCTTTCCTGCTTCCAATGCAGCATATCAGAGTATAGTTTGCGCTTGAATATCATAATCAGTAACTCTAATTCAGATGTAAAGATAATAATTTTGTCAATAATCCCCAAATTTAATACAGGGGAACATGTCAATAATCCCTAAATTCTGATAGTCACATCTGACAATAATCTCTAAATTGGAGAGCAACGCATCGTTATTGCGAGAAGTTGCACAACTGACAAAAATAAAATTAAATGCCCCGGTGACAATGAATGAACTTCACACCGAGGCATTTTGCTTATATTATTTATATGATCTCTATCTTATACTCGCTATCAGAGTATGACTTTGGATGCCTTGTTACCCTGCACCTTGATGTACAGACCGTGGGTGGGGGCGGACACCTTGATGCCATCGATGGTGTAATACTCGACAGGAGCATTCGTCTCCTCTGCCACTGAGATCTCAACACCGGTTGACACACTGCCGCCAATCTGCGCATGACGTGATGTGAAGACATCCATATCCTCCTTCTCCTTGCTGGATGACGGATCCTTGGAGTATGACTCCAGTGCATTGTCAAATACACAAGGATCGTATGGGGTAGCACCGATGGCACCCTGACCGTAAGTGTCGATGACCATCACACCGATACCATGCTCCTTGATATAGGACTCAGTGACACCGAGCTTTGACAACGGGAACTTCCACTCATAGAAAGTGTGCTTGTCGCGCGGCACCTCATTGATCAGATCTACAAAACCCGCGTTGGTGCGGAGCTCCTCGGGATCATAACCGAATGAGCCCTGTCCCCAGATATGCTGTATCGAAGGGAGCAGACCATCCGCATTGCCGTAATAAGGCTCACTGCTCACCTGCACACAATATGCGGCATCATAGCTCCCCTTGCCGTTGGCATCCGGGAAGAAGAGAGCCGGGACACCTACACCGGGCTTTGTGTTGCCCAGCCAGATGCAGTCTGTACCATTGCGCATCACATTGTATTGACCATCAGCATCCCAGATAGTATTACCATTAGCCAGAATACCCTCAAATGACTTATCCGGATCAAGGTCGAACGCGATCATTATACGACCATCCATCATCCAGGGACGATGACGGTCATTGTCAGACTTGCCGTCACCACCCTCGTCATACACCTCATATACATATTGCACACCGAGATACAGGTTGTCGGCATCGTATGCACCATAGATAGCGTACGAATCGATCACAGGATACTCATGCTTGCCTTTGAAAGCAGAAGCAATGTCACGGGCCACACCCTGACAGATAAGATCATCCTCGGTCCAGTTGCTCAGGGCATTGTCGGCACGGGTGGAATAATTGGTATTCTGGTGACGGGTAAACTTCATATTCACCGTACGGTTGGAACCGGTCTTACCGTTCGGATTTACCTGATAGTAATCTGAGTTGAGCATACCGTCGGTCATCGGAAGTATCTCACGCTTGGTGTACACGAATGACTGAGTCTTCTCAGCGCCGTCAGCCATCACTGTAAGCGTACGGAGCTCAGTAGTCTTGGTAAAGGTGAGCGGAGATGAATATACAGCGTCTGACCTGGTGGGAAGAGAGCCGTCGGTAGTGTAATAGATCGCTACCTGAGGAGAAACAGTCAGGGTGACGGTTATCTTGTCGCTGAAGCGTGCACCTGTACGGGGAGAGGCTGTCACTGTAGCTGTCGTAGGAGCGGGAGTCCCCTCATACAGCCCCTCATCAGTCACCTTACCCTTGGAGCCTCCCGCACCCTTGTAGATATGATTTTCCTTCGGGACACCCTTATAGTCGGCTGTCTGAAATTCATTACCGGTCTTAGTCGCATGCTTGAACAGGAAACCGTCGAGTTTGGCAGGGGATGACGGGAATGTATATGCCCATATATCACCATCGACATGATCGATCTCCACACCGGGCCAGTCAGTCGAGGGATTGCTCCAATAATGGATACCGACACTCTCCCAACCCGTCACCGAGTTGTCATAATAGATAGTGAATGCCTTAGCCAACGACGGAGCCAAAGCTGCGATCATGAAGAACGCGAGAATAGATAAAAATTTAAATTTCATAAAATTATATTAGTTAAGACCATTTCTTAAAACAAGCCTGTAAGAGATAGTGGCGGACATCTCCATTCATTATATATCGATGCAAATATAACAGAAATAATCCATAAACAAAAATAAATCCGGGAGTCTCATCCGGAGAGGATGCACAAAGTTATAAATGTTATAAATACATAAAATATTTGGTATTTTCAAAAAAATCATTAATTTTGGAATTTGGAATGTAATAACGCTGACACACCGGCGTTCACCATTCAGATAATTACACCAATATCACAACCGATTTATACCGGATACAGACATATTTATTAATAACCTAAATATAATTTTTTTAATCTACTTATGAGACGTAATTTCCTAAAGGCAGGACTACTGACACTCGTGTCGGCTATGACCCTTTCCTTTGCTATTACCGCTGCCACTACCGATGGCTGGCAGAAGCAGGGAGAAGCGCCACGCGCCAAAACACACGTCAAGCAAGTCCTCACACCCCGGATGCAGTACAAACGCGCCCATGGGGTAGTTGACTCCAACACGCAACTTCGCCCGCTCGGCGACGGCATACAGCGCACTCCGATAAAGATGCGCCAAGGTCGTTCCGTGCTGCGCACTTTCGAAAATCCCAAGGCCGATTTGTACACTGTTGTGCCGCGTTACACAGGTCAGGAGTACACCTTCGAGTCCTTCCTCGGCAAGCTCGACATTGTCGCAGGTACGCTGACTCCTGTGCATTACGGCAGCGCATTCTGCCCCTACACAGGCTCTGACTTCACTTTCCAGACCAACTGTTACCGCAAGGGATATGTGTATTGTCCCTTCGAGAATCTCGACATGGTGACCCAAACTTCCACATATAGCTGGAAGATTGTCAACATCGAGACCGGCGAGGTAGAAGCCGAGGTAAACTTCGGTTCCAACCTGGAGGGATCTCCCTATACTCTGACTTACGATGAGAACCATGACGTGTTTTACGGTCTGGCTCTCGGAACAGGTGTAGGCAACCAGCTCTGCAAATATGATCCCTCCAAGTTCAAATATGACGGCACCATCTGTGATGACGCCATCACATATATGGGCGACATGACTGTAAGCGGCAACTATCTCTCAGCTATCGCTTACTATCCCGTTGAGGACAAGCTGTATGGCTTTGACCAGTACAACACTGTCTACAATATTGACGTGACAGGCGAATTTGGAGAGGCTCACACCGAGGGATACCTCGACACCATCATACAGCTCTGCGAGGAAGTTGTCACCACTCCTCTCGTATACAGCCCCAGAGACGAGATGTTTATCTGCACTTACCCCGACAATTCCATCAAGAAGAACGTGGTTTACTTTATCGAACCCGACTCTTGGCAGGTGTACGAGGGTGTAGCTATCAATTCCAACCTCAACCCCTATTTCGCATCTCTCATCTGTACTGACGAATTGGCTGACCACGACGCGCCCGAACTGGCCGCCGCTCCTGTGGTAAACTTCGAAAAGAACAATCTCACCGGTTCTGTCACATTCACTACACCTGAATTCACCTACTACGGTATCGCAATCGGTTCTGCCGAACTCGACGTGACTGTCTCCATTGATGACAAGGTGATCTATCAGGGTAAGATGGCTCCCAATACTACCAAGACTATTGACGCTACACTGGCTGAGGGCAAGCACACTCTGACTCTCGTCACAGCCATCGATGGCAAGGAGAGCCCGACAAGAACCGTCTATTTCTACGCCGGCAACGACACCCCGTTTGCTCCCACCAACCTCGAGCTTAATATCAACAAGCTCACCTGGGACGCTCCCGCCTCCATCGGTGTAAACGGTGGTTATGTAGATGTTGATCTTCTCGAATACGATATCTTCATCGACGGCAAACAGCAGAACAGCGCACCTGTCGAGGAGTGTGAGTTCACTCTCCGCAACAATAGCGACCTGAAGCGTTGTAAGATTGAAGTCAAGGCTACTGCCAACGGTAAAGTCTCTGCGCCTGCCACTATCGAGGACGTACTCGGTCGTGCGCTCACTCTGCCGCAGTCATTCGGACCCACCAGGGAGCAGTTCAAGCTCTTCACCGTCATCAATGCAAACGATGACACACAGACTTGGTTCGCCTCCATTATCAACGAGGATGGCAGACCCGTAGCGGCATTCAATATCGGTTACTTTGTTGATGCTGACGACTGGTTGATCCTCCCGCCTATGAACTTCCCCAGTGCAGACGAGCTCTACAACCTCGCCTTCTCATTCGCTTCTCCCGGCAGCAACGATATATCTGAGGAGTCATTTGAGATCTACCTCGCCAAGAAACCGAAAGTGGACGATCTACTCGCCGGTACTTGCATCTACAAGCGTGACCTCTATTCCAAGAGCACTATGACTCTGTGGGATGACCTCTCATTCAACTTCGTAGCTCAGGAGCCCGGTGACTACTACATCGGCATACACTGCTACTCAAGCAAGGAGAATAATTCTGCAGGTATGTACCTCCGCGACTTCGAGGTGAAGGCTGTCGAGGGTAAGACTTCAGGCGCTCCCGGTGACTCTAAGAAGATCACTATCATTCCCGGTGAGTATGGTGACCAGTCTGCTGATATCCAGATTCTCGTTGCCGACACTGATATGGCCGGCAAGCCTCTGGATCCCGAAAAGACCATCACTTACGACGTATACTGCGAACAGACTCAGGATGCCGCTAAAGGTAGCGGTAAGCCCGGTGAGACAATCACCATCAACTGTGCTGCAAGCGGTATGGACGGCTACGCTGACTTCTGCATCACTCCCTCTAACGAGAACGGCAGCGGATACACTCGCGTACGTCGTGCATACGTAGGTATCGACACTCCCCTCGCACCCGTCAATATCCAAGGCTTCCCCTCTGAGGACAACATGAGCATGCTCATCACATGGGAAAAGCCCGGCGATGTCGGCGAGAACGGTGGTTATGTTGATACTGACGCACTCACTTACAATATCTACACCCGTTCAGGTGTGACATATTATAAGGTCGGTTCTACCAAGGCGCTGTCCACTACCTTCAACGCCACCAACGAAAAGCTCGACGACTATTACGTAGGTCCCGCCGCTGCCAATGAGGCCGGTGAGTCTGTAGGCTCACGTTTCGTTCAGGAGCAGCTCGGTAAGGCTTATAACGCTCCCGTCAAGGAGTACTGGAACAGCACCGGCTTCACCATGAACCCCTACACATACGCAACTACCAACGAGTACGCTCTCTCTACTTGGGAAAACACCTCATATCCACAGGCATTCGGTGACGACTTCGCCAATGCACAGTGTCAGCAGGGCGCCCTCTTCTCTTATAGCATGGTCGGTCATACAGAGACAAAGCTCAACCTTCCCAAGATCAGCACACAGGGTCTGTATCGTGCCAACTTCTCACTCCGTTTCTGGGACTACAAGTATGCTCCCGAACTGCGTATCTATGCTCGCTATTACGGCCAGCTTGAGAGCAAGCTTATCGGAACTATCACTCCCAACAAGCCTGCACGCGGCATGTGGAACGAGGCTATCGTCAATCTCCCCTCAGAGGTGCTCAACCAGCAGTGGGTACAGTTCTCTATTGAGGCATCTCTCATAGGTGCTGACACTGAATACCTCGTATTTGACACCTGGTCTGTATACCCCGATTGTGAGTATGACCTCGGTATCACTTCATTCACAGGTAGCACAGAAGCAGCTCTCGGCGATCAGCTCAAGTACAACTGTCTCGTGACAACCTCCGGCACAGAGCCCACAAGCGGTAAGCTCACTGTCGACCTCGTCGATGAGAATGGCAAGGTATATGCCACTTCACAGCACGTCATCACCAACCTTCCCTCACTCGCAGTGAGCGAATTTAACGCTACATTCGACCTCACCGGTGAGTTCCACGACGTGACCCGTCTCACAGCCCGTGCTACTATCGAGGCTGACAATGACGAACTCGAAAACAATAACCAGCGCGAGATATCTGTCGATATCAAGTCTGCTCTCATCCCCGTAGTCTCTGACCTCAAGGGCAACGCCGGCGAGAAGGGTGTGACATTCACCTGGTCTACTCCGACTTGTCAATACGGTGACTTCGACAACTTCGAGTATCATCCCGCATTTGTCAATACCGAGACTATCGGCAGCTGGAAGAACGTCGATCTGGACGGTCACGAACCGGCTGTGTTCCAGAATGGCTCTATCACCATCGCATGGGATGGTTGCGACGCTCCATCTGCATGGACTGTAGTGGATGCTGAGGCTCTCGGTCTCCAGAACGATCCGCGCGCATACACTCACTCCGGCAAGCAGTATATCATGGCTCGCGCCGCCAAAATACCTGACAATGCCGATCCAAGAGATTATCAGAGCAGCGACTGGCTCATCTCACCCCGCGTACAGGGTGGTTCGATCCTCTCATTCTGGGTGAATACGCTCTCTACTGATACCGAATACTTCGAGGTATGGTATTCAACTACCGGCACCGAGCTCGGCACTATCAGCCAGCTCCGTCCCAACGACTGCGGTGACTTCAAGGGCCGTAAGGCATACTCAAAGAGCGGTAACGACACTTGGGAACAGATAGTTTATCAGATCCCCAACAATGCCAAGTATGTAGCTATCCGCTACTGTGCATACGATGGTCTCGCCGTCTTCATCGACGACATCTCCATCACACCCGTCGAGCTCTTCACCGGTACTGCCGACCACTATGCGCTCTATCGCAGCGACAATGGCAAGGCATACAACAAGGTAGCTGACAACATCGTGGGCAACACCTACACTGACGACACCTACGCTGACACCAACGCAAACTACTATCTCGTTTGCGCTTCTGAAATCGACGGCATCGTCATGGAGGGTCCCAAGTCCAACAAGGTATTCATCGCAAGCTCTGCTGTAGCTGACATCACAGATGACAACGCTATCATCGGAGGCTCACGCGAGATCATCCTAATCGGATACGAGGGTCAGAAGGCTGATATCTACACTACCGACGGTAAGATCGCTTACAGCACAACAGTACGCGCTCAGCAAGCACGCTTCGGTCTCGAGCCCGGCATCTACGTTGTCAAGGTGGCTGACCGCCAGACCAAGGTCGTTGTCAAGTAAACTGATATCATAATAATTATATTATCCCTAAAAGGGTGGTGAGACTCCGGTCTCGCCACCCTTTCTTATTAAATGTTAATACAGGAGACTTATTGTTAATTAATTTTTATTATCTTTGCATATTATGTTCGGCACGGATACGTATTATACAGTACTCTCCATCATGGTGGTTCTCGCGGTGATAGTCTTTATCGCGCTCGGGAAAATCACACCCGGATATGGCATCACCTACGACAAAAAATGGGGTCCCTCCATCAACAACCGCATCGGATGGATACTCATGGAGGCACCCGTATTTTTCGCCATGTTAGCCATCTGGCTCACTTCTCCACGTCGCGGCGAGCCTACGCTTATCGTTATCACCTCGCTATTTCTGATACACTATTTTCAGCGGTCGTTCATCTTCCCTATGATGCTCAAGGGGAAAAGCCGAATGCCACTTGTCATTATCATCGCCGGCGTGATATTCAATCTTGTCAACGCTTACCTCATCGGTGGATGGCTCTTCTATGTCGCCGATCCCGGCTTCTATCGTCTCAGTTGGTTGTACAGTCCTCTGTTCATCCTCGGATGTATCATCTTTATCGCCGGTATGGCTATCAACCTCAACTCTGACTACATCATACGTCATCTGCGCAAGCCCGGTGATACCAAACACTATATACCGCACGGCGGCCTCTTCAGATACGTCACTTCGGCCAACTACCTCGGAGAAATCACCGAATGGCTCGGATATGCCATCCTCTCATGGAGCCCCGGAGCCGCAGTATTCGTTATCTGGACATTCGCCAACCTTGCGCCACGAGCACGGGCGACACACAGACGATACCTCAGCGAGTTCGGTGACGAATATGCCCGTCTCCGTCGCAGATACATCATCCCCTTCATATATTGACCTCTCCCTCACCCCGCTCCTCACTAACTAAAACTGACCTCAAATGCTTTTTACCCCGGCTAATATCGGACCTGTCACTCTCAGAAACAGGACTATACGTTCCGCTGCCTTCGAGGGTATGGGACGCGACAACAATCCTACACCCGCGCTGCGGGACTATCACTACAGTGTCGCTGACGGCGGCGTCGGCATGACCACATTAGCATACGCCGGTATATGTCGCTCAGCCCTTTCATTTGACACACAGCTATGGCTGAGACCCGAGATTGTCCCGTCACTGCGCGAGATAACCGACGGCATCCACGAACGCGGTGCCAAAGCATCCATACAGATAGGACACTGCGGCAATATGACGCATATAGCCACCTCCGGTGGTATTCCCGTAGCTGCATGCACCGGATTCAACCTGTACTCACCCACCATCTGCCGAGGACTGCGCAAGGATGAGATCAAGACACTCGCGCGACAGTTCGGACAGGCTGTCAATACAGCCCGTGACGCCGGTTTCGACTGCGTCGAGGTCCATGCCGGTCACGGATACCTCATCTCACAATTCCTCTCACCATACACCAACCATCGTCGCGACGAGTTTGGCGGTTCGCTACAGAATCGTATGCTCTTCATGCAGATGTGTCTCGAAGAGGTAATGAAACAGGCCGGATCCGACATGGGCGTTATCGTCAAGACCAATATGCGTGACGGTTTCAAAGGTGGACTCGAGATTGATGACTGCCTCACTGTCGCCAAGGAGATCGAGCGTCTCGGCGTACACGCTATCGTACTCTCAGGCGGATTTGTCAGCAAGGCACCTATGTATGTCATGCGCGGAGAGATGCCGATATACACCATGACTCACTATATGAAGCAACTCTGGCTAAAATATGGTGTCCGTATCGCCGGCAAATATATGATCAAAAAAGAGCCGTTCAAGCCCTTGTACTTCCTCGAAGATGCCCGACGATTTCGTGCCGCACTCCGTCTCCCGCTCATATACGTCGGAGGGGTTATCGACCGCCCGGGTGCCGAGAAGGTAATTGACGAGGGATTTGAATTCATACAGATGGGGCGCGCACTGCTCAACGAGCCCGACTTTGTCAATAAGATGAAGGAGGATAAATGCCACCGTTGCGGATGCGATCATGTCAACTACTGCATCGCCCGTATGTACTCGCGTGAGATGGCATGCCACAAACATCTGCAAGAACCGCTCCCGCGCAAGATCATCACCGAGATTGAGAAGATTAAAAAGAACAATCCTTAAAGCATCATTCCCTATCAGAGAATGATAACCCGAGAAATGGCCCGACTGAAACATAAGACAGCCATCATCACCGGAGCAAGCGGAGGTATCGGACTCGAATTCTGCCGCGAACTCGCGACCCTCGGTGCGGACCTGGTGATGATCTCCATCGATGATGAACCTCTCAAACGCGCTGCCGACGAGATCGCACGTGTATATGATGTACGCACCTTTCCACTCACTATCGATCTATGCCGGCCGGAGGCTCCCGCTGAGATTGACCTCTTTCTCAGGGAACGGCAGCTTGTACCATACATCCTGATCAATAACGCCGGCATATTCTCATTCGACTATCTCACGGAGATCCCGGAGCGTAAGATCAACGCCTTTATCGACCTGCACGTACGTTCGGTCACGATGCTGAGCCGGCACTTTGCCGGGATAATGCGTGACGAGGAGGAAGGATATATCCTCAATATGAGCAGTATGTCATGCTGGATGCCTATGCCGGGACTGGCCATGTATTCGGCTACCAAGGCCTACATCCGCGCCTTCACACGTGCCCTGCACTACGAGATGCGCGACAGTGGTGTGAGGATTTTGGCAGCCTGTCCGGGAGGGATCGCCACCGATCTGTTCGGACTCCCAGCCAATCTCAAGAGACTGGCGTTGCGTCTCGGTGCGATAGCAAGACCCGAGACCTTTGTACATCGTGCCGTCAGGCGCCTGCTCAACGGCAAGATGCAATATATCAACGGCCTGACCAACCGCCTCGCCATCCTCCTCATCGGCATGCTCCCCACCGCTGCCCGCATGCAGGTAAAGCGGCGCCTCCTCGACCGGAATATCCGCAAGCCCTAACAGCTACAATAGCTATAATAGCTATAATAGCTAAAATAGCTAAGATAGCTAAGATAGCTAAGATAGCTAAAATAGCTACTATAGCTAAAATAGCTAAAATAGCTATAATAGCTAAGATAAAAAATCGCGCCCCGATAACGGAGCGCGACTATATAATTACTATTCCTGTCCGATTACTTCTCGCAGAGTGCGAAGTCAGCCTGCAGCATATCACCACGTTCCATCAGAGCACGGTGCAATGCGAAGCATGCGCTCAGATCGTGCGGTGTATGACCACCGTTTTTGCTCGCTAACTTCACATAGTCCCACAGGATCTCACGATACATCGGGTGAGCACAGTTCTCAATGATGGTCTCAGCGCGCTGGCGGGGATCCTTACCGCGAAGATCGGCTACACCCTGCTCTGTAACGAGAACCTTGACTGAGTGTTCGCTGTGGTCCACATGGCTTACCATCGGCACGATAGCTGAGATCTTGCCATCCTTCTGGATAGAGGGACAGCTGAAGATAGAGAGGTAGGCGTTGCGGCAGAAGTCAGCTGAGCCACCGATACCGTTCATCATCTTGCTGCCGAGCACGTGCGTGGAGTTTACATTGCCATATATATCGGCTTCGAGAGCTGTATTCATAGCTATAAGGCCTAAGCGGCGCACGACCTCGGGCGAGTTGGAGATCTCACCGGGACGCATCAGGATCTTATCACGGAAGAAGTCGATATTGTCCATGAAACGTACCATAGCGTCGTCAGAGAATGTCAATGCGCATGTAGAGGCAAACTTACACTTGCCCTCCTCCATAAGTGTCATCACCGCATCCTGGATCACCTCGGTATACATCTCAAACTGAGGAATTTCGGGATTTTCGCCCAGACCGTACAACACGGCGTTGGCCACATTGCCGACACCGCTCTGGATCGGCAGGAACTCCTTGGGCATCTTGCCGTCGCGCAACTGCTGTGCCAGGAAGTGGCATACGTTGGCACCGATACGCTCGGTGATCTCATCTGCTGCGGTGAAGGGTTTGATGCTCTCCGATGCATTGGAGGGTACGATACCGATGATCTTGGCCGGGTCTATCTTGATGACTGTCGAACCGATACGGTCACTCGGCTTATAGATAGGTATTTCGCGACGATGAGGGGGATCCAGAGGCACATAGTTGTCATGGAAACCACGGAAGGAGGTACGATAGTAACTGCTGTACTCGATGATAACCTTCTTGGCCATCTGAGCCAGAGTCGGTGTCATACCCAGACCGGCGCCGAGGATAAACTCACCATTGGGTGACATCTCGGTAACCTCGATAACGGCGACATCTATGTCGCCATAGAAGCCGTAACGCAGGTCTTGTGAGACATGGCTCAAGTGGGTGTCAAAATAGTGCATGCCACCCTTGTTGCACAATTTACGCGCATCCGGATGACTCTGATACGGGGTACGGATACCAATCGCATCTGCGCGGGCAAGCTCGCCGTCGACATGGTCATTGGTGGATGCACCGGTGAACAGGTTGATCTTGAAAGGTTCGCCTTTTTCATGGAGCTCACGGGCACGTTTGGCCAGAGCTACTGTTACAACCTTTGGGGTACCGGACGCTGTGAAGCCCGAAAAACCCACATTATCGCCATTTTTAATGTAGCTGGCAGCTTCTTCTGCCGTAATAAAAGGGATACTCATTTGTAACGTTTAGATTTTAATGGTATTTTTGCAAAAGTAATCATATTATCG
>CAMWUY010000046.1 GCA_947177615.1 uncultured Porphyromonadaceae bacterium | reverse complement strand
CGTCTTCACAACATTCTAAAGCAATATTGGGGTTATGACTCCTTTCGTCCGTTGCAGCATGAGATCGCTACTCACGTTGTGGCGGGTCATGACACTTTGGGTCTTATGCCTACCGGTGGTGGTAAGTCCATTGTGTTTCAAACGGCCGGATTAGCGCGTGGCGGATTGACACTGGTCGTGACACCATTGATATCGTTGATGAAGGATCAGGTAGACAATCTAAAGAGAGTGCACATCCCGGCAGTATATTTTCACTCAGGTATGACTGTTGCGGAAACCCGTCAAGGATGGGAGAATCTTACTAATAATAGAGCGAGATTTCTATATACGTTACCTGAAAGATTACGAAGTGAACGTTTTATAACTGAGCTGAGGGGACTGAATGTAACATTGATAGTGGTAGACGAGGCTCATTGTATCTCTCAGTGGGGTTATGATTTTCGACCGTCATTTTTAGAGATAGCAAAACTAAGAGCTGTTCTCAAGGATGTTCCGGTTCTTGCATTGACTGCCACCGCGACCCCGGAGGTTGCCGATGATATTCGTAAGAGATTGTTATTCCGTCCTGGACATCATACTTTCCAGATGTCCTTTGAACGTCGGAATATCGGTTATCTCGTTAAATCATCTGAGAGTAAGATACAGGATGTCGGCAGAATATTGGGACGTACTCAAGGATGCGCAATAGTCTATGTAAGGAGTAGAAAGCGTACGAAAATTATATCCGATTATCTTAACACGTTAGGGATCACGTCAGATTACTATCATGCCGGGATTGAACCTGAATTGAAGGCGGAAAGGCAGAATAAATGGAAATCCGGGGAGGTTCGTGTGATTGTCGCGACCAATGCATTTGGCATGGGTATAGACAAACCCGATGTCAGAACTGTGATACATTATGATATGCCACCTTCGCTTGAGGAGTATTATCAAGAGGCCGGTAGAGCAGGACGGGACGGCCAAAATTCATTTGCGATATTGCTGTATAATCCGGCTGATAAGAGTGTTCTAAGGCGTCATCTCAGTATGGAATTTCCATCACGTGAATATATTCTGAAGGTATATGAACGCGTATGTAACTTTCTGGGACTCGGTATCGGAGAGGGATACGGCCGGTTGTTGGATTTTGATGTAGATCTCTTCTGTCGGACATTCAGATTATCAGAAGAGCAAGTAAAGGCGGCCTTAAAGATTCTGGGTCGTGCCGGTTATCTCGAATACTTTGATGAATCTGAAAATGCATCGAGAGTTATTATGCAACTGACACGTGAAGAGATGTATAATATGCCTGCGATAAGTAATTATGCGGAGAGAGCACTGCATTATATATTACGGACTTATCCCGGTACATTCTCAGACTACGTTTACATCAATGAGCGCCGTATCATGCGTGATACGGGTATTCCGGAGACGGAAATTTATAATACGATGCTGGAATTGTCGCGTCTGAAGGTGATGCACTATATACCGCGTCGCCGCACTCCTGCTATCTATGTTTCGACCTCTCGAGAAGAACCAAAGTATGTGTCAATCGGCCGGTCTATCTATGAGGATCGTATGAACCGATTGAAACGGCGTATAGATGCTATGATAGATTATGCGGACAATAATAAGAGCTGTCGTGTGCATCGTATGTTGGAATATTTTGGCGAACCGTCTCCCGCTGATTGCGGTGGATGTGATGTGTGTCGCGGTCGCCATGAAGGGGTTAAGATCAATGAGGGGGAAGTGCGGGCTGCTGTAGTTGAATTGTTGCAACAGTATTCTAATGGTTTATCCGTGAGTATGATCGAGAGACACTTAGGTGCTTATGGCAGAATGGCCGTGCAGTGTGCAAGACAGCTGTGTGAGGATGGTCTTGCTGAGATTTACGGCACGAGTATTAGACTAAAAACCAAACTATAATCCAGATATTAAGTTAATTATAATGTAATAGTCGGAAGGATATATCAAGATATGACCGGACTTGCTGACTGCAATAATTTTTTTGTTTCATGTGAGCGTACTCTAAACAGTAATCTCATAGGTCGTCCTGTTGTAGTTTTAAGTAATAATGACGGATGTGTAGTCGCCAGAAGTAATGAGGCCAAACGTTTGGGTATTCGTATGGGGCAACCGGCGTTTGAGATAAAAGACTTGACGCGTTCCGGCCAGGTAATCGCATTGTCAGGCAATCATCTGTTATACCGTGAGATAAGTCTGAGAGTCCATGATGTGTTCAGGCGTTATGTGCCGCAAACTATAGATTATTCAATAGATGAGGCTTTTCTTGATATGACGGGAATACCGGTAGGAGAGCTATATGGCATAGGAATGGCTATCTATAATGCCTGTCAGAGTGAGATCGGAATACCGGTGACCATCGGGTTTGCTCCGAGCAAAACATTATCCAAGCTTGTTACAGAACGTTGTAAGAAACAGTGTGAGCCTATAGGTGTTATGGAGACAGACGATCAACGTTGGAGTATTATGGAGGGTCTTCCGATATCGGAGTTGTGGGGTGTAGGGAGACGTCTGACGCGCCGACTCTACGAAGCCGGGATATATACAATAGCTGATTTTGCACGGAGAGACAAGAGCTGGGTGCGTTCGCGTCTTGGAATAAATGGAGAGAAATCGTGGCTTGAACTTCATGGATATTCCTGTATAGAGCTCGAACATGTAGAGAGGCAGTTGCAGGATAGTATAAGCGAGTCCCGAACTTTCCCTATTGATATTGACGACTATGATTATTTGCGTGCCCGAATAGCCATATATGCGGCAGATTGTGCCAAGAAGCTGCGTGGTATGAGAGGATTGTGTAAAGAAGTTGGTGTGATGCTCCGCACTAATAGGTTTCATACTGAGTCCGGATACCAGGCACCTCAGGGGTCTCTGTCGTTAATGACGTATACATCTGATACCAATATAATTGCTGATGCAGCGTTAGCGATTTTGGATAAAATATGGATGCCGGATGTGATGTTCAAGCGAGCCGGTGTATGGCTGAATGATATTATAGCCGATGTGCCGTCTACTCCTTCCCTATTTGAAGAATATGAGGTACGGGAGCATGAACATTCCCGGCTTATGCAAGCTGTCGATAAGATCAATGGTGTTGTAGGTCACAATGTTTTGAAGTTAGCTTCCCAAATTACCAAGGGTCATGTCGGACACAATGATGGTTATTCGTCATCCTTTGGAGCCCCATTTAATCCTACGACCCCGAAATTTTAAGGAACACGCTCTAAGCGTCAGTCCCATAAATAATTTGAAACAGATAGGCTGAACAGGTGTATATTTAAGATGATTTTATTAACTTTGCCGGTAGCGATGAAATATTCAGATAATTCATCAAATAAACTATTAAGAATAATGAAAAAAAGATATCTAACGATTGCCATTGTGTGTGCAGTGTTGAGTTCTATGACATTAACGAGTTGTATAGGATCTTTCAGGCTGACAAACAGTGTAATGAAGTGGAATAAGCGAGTAGGTAACAAGTTTCTTAACGAACTCGTTTTCTTTGCGTTTTGGGTTCTTCCCGTATATGAAGTGACATCGTTGGCAGATTTACTGGTATTGAACTCTATAGAGTTCTGGAGTGGGCGAAATCCATTGACATCATCGACCAAGGTCATAGACACCGATCATGGCCGTTATAATATAGTATGTGATGGTAAGGGATATGAAGTTACTCATCAGGAATCCGGACAGAGTTACAGATTGGACTTTATAGAAGAAACTCAGACTTGGGAACTTAATTATAAGGGTGAAGCCTATCCGTTAATGACATTTATAGATGAACATACGGTAAAAATGTGCTCCCCCGGCGGTGATATGAGATTAGTGGATCTTACGGAGTCCGGAGTGATGGCATACGAAAATGATGTTCGCACCCAAACATTTTATAGTGATTGTGCGTTATAAAAGCAGTGAAGGATATATAAGATATCTTAAAAACGTAAATATTAAAAAAATAATATCAATTATGAAACCAATTCATGTAATTTGTGCTGTTATCGGCGGAGCTATTGCCGGTGCGACTGTAGGTCTGCTTCTTGCTCCGGAAAAGGGAGAAGATACCCGTAAAAATATAATAAAGATCCTCAAAGACAAAGGTATCTGCCTTAAGAAGAACAAGCTGGAGGAGCTTGTAGATGAGATCGAGGATCAAATTGAAAACCACATCTAATTTCAAGTAAGAGATGAAAGGCTTAAATATATTGTATGCATTTCTCGGCGGGGCTATAGTAGGATGCAGTGCGGCACTGCTTTTTGCTCCGGAGAAGGGTGAAGATTTACGCAGTCGTATCGTAAAGATACTGAAGCGTAATGGCTATAAAATCAGTGATACGGAGGTAGATGCTCTTGTCGCTGAGTTGGCCGGAGAAGATCTATAACATTCGCATATTTACTGTAATATCGTAAAATTACAATTCATAATGGAGGGGCTGTGGTAATACCTGTGTCCCTCCGTTTTAATAAAGCGATCCTCTAAACTGCAGCCTCATAGTCGTTTAGAAATTCTGAATCAATATTTTATGACCGCAATATAATAAATATGAAATTAACAGATGAAATTCGCTCTCTATTCTCTGATGGTAAAGAATGGATTGAGCTTGAAATAGAGTATGCCAAACTTACAATGGCGGAGAAGTTTACAATACTTCTCTCGACGTTAGTGCTTGGTGCAGTATGTCTTCTGATGTTTATGGTGGTTCTAATACTGCTGAGCTTTGCATTAGTAGACGTTTTCAAACTATTGATGGCTCCCGGTCTTGCGTATTTATCTGTTGCCGGGGTCTTGATAGTGTTGATTGTGATAGTTTACTTGTTGCGCAAACCGTTGCTTCTTAATCCTATTGCGCGTCTTATTAGCAAGTTGATCGTTGGTAATCCTAATATTTGATAACGTTATGAGTACTACAGAAAAGACCCCGATAGTATTAGAGGAATCTCCGCAGGTAGAGGTCCCTAAGGTAAAAGGAATGTCCATAGATGAAATACGATATCGCAGGGCATTGGCCGCGTTAAAGAAGGAATTTTGCAAAAGTAAGGTACTATTGCACAAGGAAAAAATTGCCAACAGCAGTCCGTTCAGCAAGGGATATAAGGCATCAGAAAATAACAAAATGGGACGTTTCGGCTCTATAGTCGGAAAACTGACCGGCAAATTAAATTATGTTGATTATGCCATGATGGGTGTGTCTCTTTTTCAGATAGGTAAGAAGGTTTTCAATCTGGTCAGGAAACTGAGATAGACAATCCGTAAGATAGTGCAAGACACTTGGTGCTCAATAATATTGTTAACAGGAAATGAGAGACTATATATCGCTGCAACTGAAATTTCAACCTTGTAATTCAGATACGACAGATCTAATGGCCGGTTTCTTATCCGATGTAGGATATGAGTCATTCGTAGCGGATGAAGACACTCTTACTGCATACATTGACTCGTCATCATATAATGAAACGGTTATCAAGGAGATAGTGGATGGTTTTCCAATGGAGTGCAATATTGATTATTGCATCGAATGTATCGAAGGGAAGGATTGGAATGAAGAGTGGGAACAGAATTATTTCAAGCCTATTTTGATACAGGATGTATGTGTGATCCATAGTACATTCCATAAGGATGTTCCAACGGCTGAGTATGACATCGTGATTGATCCCAAGATGGCCTTTGGTACAGGACATCATGCGACGACATGTATGATGATAAAGGGTATATTATCCTTAAATGTTAAGGGGAAGCACGTGATAGATATGGGTACCGGCACGGGGATTTTAGCCATATTGTCAGCGATGCGCGGTGCCAGCACAGTCGTTGGCATAGAAATAGATCCCGGTGCTTGTCAGAATGCTATAGACAATGTAAGGCTGAATCATCAAACAGTTACCATACTGGAAGGCGACTCAGCACGACTCAAGGATTGTGAGCCGGCAGACGTATTTTTAGCCAACATCAACCGCAATATAATATTGGCTGACTTAAACAGGTATGTTGAGTCATTGAGACCGGGAGGAGTAATGTTGCTCAGCGGTTTTTATTCAAAGGATATTCCGATGATAGAAAAATTAGCTGAAATGTACCATCTTCATATCATTGACAGATATGAGAGTGATGAGGATTGGGTAGCCGTCAAGTTAAGGTTAGATAAAGTATCTTAGTAAAAAGGAGATATTAAAGGATTTAAAAATCCGAGGATTTCAAGTAAAATTGAAATCCTCGGATAAATTTTTGTATAGTTCTTGATTTAGTTAAGGAAAAACTGATTTATACCGACACCGGCACCGGCTATTACATTGTACACACGTGCAAACTGTTTAATAAAATTCACAGAAGTCTTGCGGGGAGTATGACATTTGTCGCAATCAGTGTAAGAACTAAGATCCGAAGTAGATTTTTTTGTCATAGGCAAAAGATAATAAGATTTACACTGATATAACGGATTAATTATAAAAATATTTAACAGCACATAAAAAAAATGAGATATACTTTACAAAAAAGTATATCTCGGAATAATTATGAGAGAGCGTGTAGAGAGATATGCCGGGCTCTTAGACGGTGAGCACGACCTCCTTTTCAGCAGCGAGACGTCTCAGATTAATAATAGCATATCTCATACGTCCGAGTGCTGTATTAATGCTGACGCCTGTCTGTTCCGCAATCTCTTTGAATGACAGGTTCTGATAATATCTCATATTGAGAACCTCACGTTGCAGGTCGGGGAGTTCCTTAATAAGGCTCTTTACATCATTAGTGATCTGTTCTGTTATAATGTTATCCTCAATGGTTGATTCGCAAAGTTCCTTTCTATTGAGAATGTTGATATCCTCAATATCCGTGCTCTGTAAGTTTTCAGACTTTTCCTGACGATAATAATCAATGATCAGATTATGGGCAATACGTGAAATCCAAGCAGGAAACTTGCCGTTTTCTGTATATCGACCCTGTTTAATGGTCATGATAGCCTTGACAAATGTTTCTTGAAAAATATCATTTGCGATATCCTCCTGTTTGACAATGCGGAGGATATAATTGTAAACACGATCTTTATGACGCTTGAGAAGCATATCGAATGCCTCGTTACTGCCCTTCTCATAAGCATTGACTAACTGCTCGTCTGTCATGCTTGTATATTTTGCCATTTTGCTCTAATTTAAAAGTTAAGTAGAGATTTCTTCTATAGGCAGGCTCCTTTTATTATTATGAAATGTGTGAGTTATAATTATGTTATAAGGGTTATTTCTTTTTGCAAATTTAATACAAAAGATGGAATTTTGCAAATAATCTTACTTGAAATTATAATAAAAAATGTTAATTGATACAATAAAACGAGAGTTCTATCGTATCGCTCAGTTCAAGAGGATTTTTTGTGTGAAGTCCTCTCCCACTACTATATATGTGCCGTTATCAAGGCTGAATGATGCGTGGCCATCGGAATATTCGGATGCCACAAGTTGTCCGGATATAGTATATACTTTGACAACGCCCCTATAATTGTCGATACATACAGTATTGTATTTCTGCGTTATCGTGACAGAACCGACAGCAATTTCATTTGAGGAAGACGGGAAATTGTAAATTTCATGAATATTCATGAAACGATCCCAGTATGTAGCTAATGCAAATGTATTTCTATAACCTGTCAATACATATAGCGTGGCATAGGTTTCGGTATAATTTGTGAAAGTATTGATGGTTATAGTCGGAGGAATAGTCGAATTGACATATATCGCCAATAGCAAAGGACAATTGCTGAAGGCCTCTGTCCCTATGTTAAGCAAAGAGTTGGATATCTCGACAGTTTCCAAGGCAGTGCAGTTGGCAAATGCGCTTTGACCGATCTCTGTAACCCCTGTTATATTAAGGTTGATAAGAGCTGAATTATTCTCGAATGCACCATCACCTATTACCATGCTTAAATTTTGAAAATCGATCTCTTGCAGTCCGGAGCCGGAGAAGGCTCGATTGCCGATGTTCTTCAGGCTTTTCGGAATTGTGATATCAATCAGATGTTGAGCATTGGCAAAAGCTCTCTCCCCGATTGTGATCAATCCGTTCGGTAATGCAATCTGTTCAAGAGCACCGCAATCCTCAAACATCCCTTGTGGAATAATATCTATATTATTGGGTAACCGGACATGCTTTAGCGATGAACAGTTGGAAAATACTGACTCTCCCCAGACAGCATCTATATCAGATAGATCTAATGTAATAAGGGATGCACATCCCTCAAATGCATTATTTCCGATATTGGTAACAGTGTTGTCAAACGGCAATTCTGTAAGGGCGGAACACTTCCTAAATGCATTATCCTCAATATAATATGGCTGAAATGTTGATCTCAGATTTTTTATGGACGAGCATCCGTAGAATGCACATTCACCAATGTGGATGATAACGGGCAGATGATTTAATTCTGTGAGTGAGGTGCAATTATAGAAAGTGAAGGCCGGAATGCCTGTAAGATTTAAAGGTAGACTCACTTTCTCCATTGATTTGCAATTATAGAAAAGATATCGACCCATAAATTCGATATCATCAGGCAATGAAATTTGACGCAGGGATTCGCAATTCTGAAAGGCGGCAATACCTATAGTCGTGATTGTGGAAGGTATATCAATATTTAGTATATTCTTACAATTATAGAATGCCATCTCTCCGATATGGCTTATCCCCTCCTCTATTTTGACATCAGTAAGATCCAAATTGCTATTGAATGCCTGGTGAGATATACCGGTAACGATATAAGTGTCATCGTTACAGATTATTTTCGAGGGTATTGTTATACTATTGGTGTTTAGATTTTCATCAATACCAACGACCTCAACAGTTCTGTCTTCCCATGAAGTAATATCATACAACAGTCCATCACACACGATGGCTCCGGCTGCATTTAAAGCAGCAAAACAGAACACTGCAAACAACGAAATAAAATATAAGCATCTCATAGACTACAAATTTACAAAAAAAATGGAATTTGTATATACTCAAGAGATATAGAAGTCCAAAAAATGATTAACTTTGTACTTTATTGATGACTGTGTGCTCCAAAATATGATAATGATTAATACGTATTATATGTTCAGGCAAATTTGATGTCATCATTAATGAAGATAATAAATAAGCTAATAATCATATAGAGTCAGATTATGACAGAAATTAAGGATGATATCATAGTAGAGGAAGGTGGACTAAACTTTATCGAACAAGAGATAAAGGAAGATCTTGCCGCCGGTAAAAACGGAGGTCGGTTAAGTACCCGTTTCCCTCCCGAGCCCAATGGGTATCTGCATATAGGCCATGCCAAAGCATTTATTATGGATTTCGGGGCGGCGGAAAAATTTGGCGGGACATGTAATCTGAGATTTGATGATACAAATCCACAGAAAGAGGATACAGAATATGTAGAAGCTATCAAGCGTGATATTCATTGGTTAGGATATGATTGGGGTGATAGATTATATTATGCCAGTGATTATTTCCCACAGCTTTACGATCTGGCTGTCAGAATGATCCGTGAAGGCAAAGCATACGTTGATGAACAGACATCAGAGGAGATAGCAGCTCAGAAGGGTACTCCGACCCAGCCTGGTACGGCAAGCCCGTATCGCGACAGGCCGATCGAAGAAAATCTCGACCTGTTCGAGCGAATGAACGCCGGCGAGTTCCCGGATGGAGCAATGGTACTTCGTGCCAAGATCGATATGGCAAGCAGTAATATGCACTTCCGTGATCCGATAATGTATCGAATTATACATACTCCACACTGGCGTACCGGAGATAAGTGGAAAGTGTACCCTATGTATGACTTCGCTCATGGTCAAAGTGACTATTTCGAAGGAGTGACACATTCGATATGCACGCTCGAGTTTGTACCGCATCGCCCTTTATATGAATACTTTGTCAAGGAATTGGCAGACGATACATATTGTCCGAGACAGATAGAGTTTAACCGTCTGAATCTCACCTATACGGTGATGTCAAAGCGCAAATTGTTGCAACTTGTGAAGGAGGGACTTGTAAGGGGCTGGGATGATCCACGGATGCCAACTATATGCGGTCTGCGTCGTCGTGGTTATACCCCATCGTCTATCAAGGACTTTGTTAATCGTATAGGTTATACACGATACGAAGCCCTCAACCATATTGAGCTTCTGGAGCATTCAGTGCGTGAGGATCTTAATAAGACGGCAACCCGTGTCAGCGCAGTGCAGAATCCGGTCAAACTAATTTTGACAAATTACCCCGAAGGGAAGACAGAGATGATGCAGATGGATAATAATCCCGAAAATCAGGCTGAGGGAAAGCATGATATGCCTTTCACACGCGAGTTGTGGATAGAGCGTGAAGACTTTATGGAGAATCCGCCAAAAAAATTCTTCCGTCTATCACCTGATAAAGAGGTCCGTCTCAAAGGTGCATACATCATCAAATGTACAGGTGTTAAAAAGAATGATGCCGGTGAGATAGAGGAAATATATGCGGAATATGATCCTGATACACTGAGTGGAATGCCCGGTTCTGACCGTAAGGTGAAGGGGACTCTGCACTGGGTGAGCGTGCCAACTGCTGTAAAAGCAGAGGTCCGTGATTACGATCGACTATTCGCAGTTGAAGACCCATCATCGGCAGAAGGTGATTTCAGAGACCTCTTGAATCCAGTCTCATTGAAGATACGAGACAATGTGATGATAGAACCATGGCTCGCCGAACGTATTAAAGCCGGTGACCATTACCAATTCCAACGTCTGGGCTATTATACGGTTGATCCGGATACAACGGCTGACCACCCTGTATTCAATAAGACTATCGGCCTTAAAGATACATGGGCAAAGGTGATGAAGAAGTAATGCTCTCCCCTATTATTAATTAGCTCCATCGGTTTTGATAAAGATGTCCGATGGGTTTAGTTAAAAATTATTAAAATCGGGTATGATATTTGTCATATCCGATTTAATATATTATATTTGTTGTCCTATTGACAAAATAGGTCTTACAATACCGGGGATGACTGGCTTTGACAGCGTGTAGAAACGGTAGGTAAGCATGCAGAGTTTTGGTGTTGAAACTCTATAATCGCAACAGCATCAACCTATAATTGGCGAAAATAACAATTACGCTCTCGCTGCGTGATCCGAATAGAGTAAGATCCCTTAATTTGCGACACAGAGTTGCAAACGAGACATCACCCCATTGCCCGGTTCCGAGACGTTTGGATAAGGTGGTGCTAAGAAAATCGGAAATAGGATATCCGGAGTCTTGACGGATATCCGAGATTTAGAGACTAAGGATATGATTGGTTGTCGTGAGCTTGTCATATCTCGAAAATCAAGTCACAGACTAAGCATGTAGAAAGCCCATTGGGTCCACGTTTGGACGAGGGTTCAATCCCCTCCATCTCCACTATGTACTACCGAACTTCTTCGGACAAAAGAAGACAAACCTCGGACTATCAAGTAGTTTCGAGGTTTTTTCGTGTCTTATCCTTTCGGATTAAGGACCGAAATCAGACCAAGAAAAGACCTTTTCGGACCGCTATTAGTCACCAAATCGTTGCCAAAATTTTGAAAACAGAAATGGTGACAAGTTGGTGACAAAATTCAAGATAACTTACTGGTGCTTAAATATCTACAACGACACAACTTAGACGTAACTCGGAAAATAAGCGACATTTTAACGGCCATAATCGCCAATGTTAAACCCCATGTCTGCACAAGTGTCCGCATTTATGAGTTATATGATTGTTTTATCAAGGAATTATCCGTTGTCCGAATAATGTCGTCTATGTTAAAAATAAGCTAAGTCGCTGATTTGTCTGGCTTTTGACTTAAAGGTGTCCAATCGAAACATAAGTTTAACACGTTATCATTGCGCAGTCGGTGATTCCGGCTTCACTGATAACACAAAATCGAAAGGAAAATGAAAAAGAACACCTTTAATATTCTTTTCCATATCCGAGGCAATTATACAAATAAAGATGGGAAATCCCCAATCATAGTTCGTTGTACGCTCCCACATGGTAAAAATTGGACATAGAGTTATTGTCATGCCCGGTTGTCTTATGATGTCAGCCGGTGGAATTACTATTGATGATGACGCTCAAATTGCTGCCAATGTACAGTTGATTTCCAATAATCATTACCTTGATAACCGTATGGTCATTACTTGTAAACCTGTGCATATTTGCCTTAGGGCATGGATTGGAGCAGGTGCTACCATATTACCCGGCGTGACCGTCGGTGAGAACAGTGTTGTTGGAGCTGGTAGCGTAGTCACTCACGATGTTGAACCAAATACTATTGTGGCCGGTAATCCAGCGAGAGTAATCAAACATATATAATCAATGAGAATAAGATCAGTACTATGTGCATTGATGGTAATACTTTTCTCTTACCTCATGCGCCCAAAAGAAAGGAACAGACATGACCGACAGTAAAAACAACAAGGCTATAGTCGCCTATTTTTCTGCGACAGGTACTACTCGTAAGGCAGCCAAAGAGCTTGCCGATGTGATGGGAGCAACTCTTCATGAAATCACTCCCGAGAAACCGTATACAAGCGCAGACCTCGATTGGACAGACTCGACGAGCCGTTGCTATGTAGAGATGCACAATCTCGAATACCGCCCACCAATCTCCGACAAGATTGATAATATGACTGAGTATGAAACCGTGTTTATCGGTTTTCCCATCTGGTGGTATATAGCACCAACAATCGTTATTTCGTTCATTGAGAATAACAATCTCGACGGTAAAACTGTAATATGTTTCGCCACTTCAGGAGGAAGTCCTATCGGACCCTGTGTGGAGGCTCTGAAAAAGCAATACCCCAATATTGATTGGAAAGAGGGCAAGCTCCTGAATCATGTCTCTCGTCAGGACTTGGAGAATTGGAAAAGGGAACTTGGTATATAACCGTTATATTGATATATTTAGCCGAGAACAATTTATACTTTATAAATTGTTCTCGGCTTTGTATTGACTAAGATATTTCTTTTAATTCTCAGGGATCATCTCGTTAAGGCACGCCAACGCATTTAATGTGCGTGGGTAGCCATTGTAAGGAAGCAACTGTGTTACGACAGCCAATAGGATCTCCTTGTTATTTCCCACATTTAGATTACCACGAATGTGTCCTTTTACCTGGTTCTCACAACCTCCGAGAGAGATAAGCATTGAGAAAGTAAGAAGTTCACGTATTTGAGGTGTCAATCCGGTTCTTGTCTGGTAATCTCCAAAACAATTATCGGCAAGAAAACGCTGGAAGTGCTTTTGATTCACGGGAGCATTTTCCTCAGAAACCATTCCTTTGCCGAATATTGAGTCAATAAGGGCCTGTCCTTTCTGAAGTCGGTCAGCACGAGATGTTGTCGACTGACTTGCAAGAGGAAGAGAAATTCCATGTCTCATAAACTCAGTGTTGGTTGCCTTTACAAATGAAAGAACCGTTGACATACCGACATAAGCAACAGAC
>CAMWUY010000045.1 GCA_947177615.1 uncultured Porphyromonadaceae bacterium | reverse complement strand
GCAGCGTCAGATGTGTATAAGTGAAAGATAATGACCTCACAATTCACTATTTTACATGAAATACTGACCTCACAATGCACTATTTTACATGAAACCACATCTCTAAAATGCACTATTTTACACAAAACTGATATTACAAATATTTTGTTCAATATTTTTGTTTTGTTCAATTATATTGAACAAACGTATTTCAATGAACAAACAAAGCACCGGGATGTACCACGGACTGCGTATATAGCTTATGCCGTATCCTGACACTTGCATTGACTGTCGGAAGCGAAATGAAAACAGGAAGTCCGATTTCCGTAAAATTGGACATCGGACTCCCTTGAGAAGTAACGTTGTTTCTGACTAACAGTTACCTTATAATAATCTTGTAGGAACGCTCGGGTGTGCGCATTATATATAAACCGGCAGAAACACTACATTCAGACATACGGCCTGAATATACCTGCAAGCCATACATATCATAAAGCGTTATGACGGTATCGGAATCCGGCATCACATTTTCTATTCCGGTCAAATCCGAGTCCGCATCATTATCGAGATCCGGAGACGTCCAGCGCAGATAGGGATAGCCACTGTTGGTGTCATTCCGACGACCCCAGACATTATTGAAATCCCAGTCAGTGAATGATGACATACGCTGCATCTGATCTGTGGTAAAACCTGTGCCCATCAGATACGGATTATATCGGCTGCCCGTCCAGTCCGCTTCGGGGCCGAATACATTTCCAAGTAGGCTACGGTCATAATAAGTACCCGAGTTTCCGGTATAATCACTGCCATACACTGCACCACCGGGATTATCTTCCCTGCCGAATGTAAACTGCCAGGATATTTCCGAAGCGCACCATACATTATGAAGTGTGGCATTATTCGGTGCACTTCCCTGCTGTATACATGCGACGCCACCGAACCATCCATAGTCTTTCCAATTCACGACGGAACGTGCGTAACAATCATTTATATTGCCCGAGGCACTGAATACAAGCCCTCCGAAATTGTGACGGTTCAATTTTGACTCTACCACCGCATAACACTCATTCAGTGTAGTCTTCTCCATATTACCCGAGGTAAGGGCTATCAGACCACCGACATAACCTTCGGGATTAGCTGCATCCGTCGTCACTATCTTACCTTCAGCACCGCATCGCAAAACCTCACCGTAAGATACACCGGCCAATAATCCGGCCCATGCTTTATCGTATGTAAAACCAACCTCAATATACGACTTGTCCAGTATCAGATTTTTCACTGTTGCTGAGGCAGGAATATACGGGAACAAACCCAGAGTGTTACTGCCACTGTAGACTCCACATTTATTTATGAAGAGACCGGTTATCTTATGACCCTGTCCATCAAAAGTGCCGGCAAAATGCTTGTCTGAACCACCGATTGTACAGAACGGCATCGGAGTCCATGCCTCACCCCACAGATCATAATCCTCGATATCGTTCCACATAATGTCGTTGCCGAGCTGAATTGTATAACCTTCGTAATCGGTTTGAGCAACTTCATCGCTCACTCCATTGACGATATAAGACAATGCAAGCAATTGCTCCGGAGTCTTTATGGTGTAGGTCTTCGAAAACTTGTTCTTGAACGGTGTGTAATCCGGCTGCAACATCTGACTCCATTGAGCCACAAGATGCAGTCGTGAAGTAATCTTATCCTTCGTAAAGTCAAAAATTCCTTTAGTTTCGCTGTCAAACCATCCGTTTAAAACCATACTTTCTGATGTCGCGGTGACAACAGGAGCTTTTAGATAGCTCTCTTTGAATGCGTTGAAGCTGACACTCTTATCATCCCCGAAACTGTACGTCACCTCGACATCCGGGGCAATGCCGGAGAAAGAGGCTGTCTGTCCGGCTGTATATCGCCAGGGGGAGACAAGACCGGAGTATGAAGATGCGTATGAAAGTTCATTGACAAACTCCGGAGTATTCATATATTCCGATGTCCTGCCGTATGCGTAATATTCATAATCACCTGTCACAGGATAAGCATCTGTGGAGAAATATGAATTGGTGACATTACATTCATTAAACAGCAAGGGGTATCGGCCATAACCGTTTCTAACGAATGTCCCGTTGAAGTAAGAGGCATTTACATATACGGGCATATCTCCGACTATCTCCGTGGCAAAGAATCCTCCGCCACCGCTGTAGCTATAGATTTCAGCTGTAGTATAGCAATTGTCAATTACAGTTTTGCCCCACTGACTGCCTCCACCGATAAATCCGCTTACGTCAGTACCCTCTATATGGCCTGATGTCCAACAGTTGAATATCCGGCGTTCGCCGGTACTGTCATCATTCCATAAGGCAGCCGACCCAACCAGTATACCACCCTTGACAGGTATGTTCTCAAAGCGTATGAATGCATCCGTCACACCGAGATTACAAATATTTGCTCCGTCTGCGATTACTCCGAAGAATCCGGCATAATTCTGAACATTATCCTCCATATACATATTGGCTACAGCATGGAGACCACCGTCATAATTACCGGCAAAAGTAAATGCACGACTCGTCCCGAAAGCTTTACCTATCGGAGTCCAAAGTTCGGGCATCTTCTCTCCCCACTCCTCAAAGGGTGCGTTGAGTTCGATATCGGTTGTCTGCTGTATGTATTGATTTCTAAAATCCCAACCATGATTAGTTATGTCAGCAAACTTATACAATTCCTCTTTGTTTGTGATACGCCAAGGGTCAGCTGATGTACCCGCTCCACCTCCGAATGGTGCCCGCGTCACCGGAGCGACAGTTGATGTAATAACAGGATAGGATTCAGGTATATATTCCCAGAGAGAAGCTCCAAGGACACCTGCCATTTCATTGAGCCGGTCTGCGAATGCCTGAGATTGCATGAATGCTGTCGAAACACCGAATTCATATTCGAGTGGCTGATTCACACCTTCGTTTACTATCGAATTTATACCGGTGGCGGTATCCGAATTATAGAAACAATTCGTCGCTTGCGAACCGTCAATGATATAGTTGGCAAATCCTCCTATATGATTACCTGTGGAAATGACATCGTCAGGAGTCTCATCATATTTGTATGTCGCGACACCGAAACAATTTCTGACATATCCATATATTGGGTCTTCACCTACCAAATGCGTGTCTCCGATTGTACCGGCAAACGAACTCATCCAGCATCCGTAGCCATCCTTGGATATCCTGCTGATGGCATAGCAAGACTCCACAAGACCGTCATCAGTCACCGTACCGACGAATCCTGCACCATTATTATCGATATACAGATTTCCCGTCGAATATGAGTCTCTTACGGTTCCGCCACTGACAACACCGGCAAATCCTCCTATGTAATTACCCTGCCGCTTGGCTGCAAGTTGTGTCACGTCGGCCGCTGATTTGCAACCTCTCACCTCGCTGCCGGAAACGATATAACCGGCCAGACCACCGGCACACCTCAGAGCTGCGACACGACCTTGTGAGGTACAGTCTGTTACCTTACATGCCGTCATCTTACCGGCAATACCTCCCGCGACTGAAACGGATTTTACCGAAGCTGAAGATATACATCTTATAAATGTGCATCCCTCAGCCTCTGTGACAAGTCCGGCCGCCGAACCACCGGCGTCCTCGCTCGAACCGCATAATATGAAGCCGTCTACACTTACATCTGATAAAGTTGAGTTTGTAGCAGTGCAAGCCAGACCGGCTCCCATATATGTCGCTTGAACACTGACATTGGATAATGTCAGATTCTTTACTTCCGCATTCTCAAGATTACCGAACAAGGCTATGCTCCATCCATCAAAGTCGTACGTTCCGTCGTTGAACGGATCGTCAAAATTATCTTTAAATTCGGAGTCGTGTGCGTACCAGAGATTCCGGATGGTATGACCGCCACCATCGAATACTCCTTTAAAGAAGGATTCTTTCTTGTAAAAACCACCGGGATTTTCCTCGACATCCCCGTTTACCAGCTCAGTCATACCGATAGGTTTCCAAAGGGGCTTGTCATCATCCTTATCGGCCGGATTGCTCAGACTGATGTCAGATGTGAGCAGAAAATATTTACCCTCGAAGGTCTCACCTTTGTTGGTGCGTTCGGCAAGTCCTGCCAGTTCCTCGGCTGAAGTAATCATATAAGGAGAGTCGGGAGTACCGGAACCTGTCCATTCCGTATCAACCGAACCATCCCAATATGACTGCGCGTACACCGCCATAACCGGGAATACAAGAGCAGAAATCGCTAAGATTCTTTTCTTCATGTTGATAAACTATTAATTGATGAATAATTAAACAATTTCGCTTCTGACTCCCCGAGAAGCAGTTATATCAATATGAAAAAAAGAGCGTGAGAGTCACATACTTTCTTGCTCGTCCCACGTTCTGAGGCCTTCGCATTGCCCATCTCGGTAGAACGAGCAAACAAGTGCAGAAACCTCACGCTGAATATGCCGATATAAGCCGACATAGCGTGTTTACACGCATACATCCGGCAATATATACATATCCATAAGGCATCTACCGTTTGCTTCTGTCCTGACCGAGATTTGAAAGTTGCGAAGTTTCAGAACGTCAAGAAAGAGCGTCGAGTAAACGCTATTCAAAAAACATTTCGGACACACCTTTGTACGTCCGGTGTCCCGCCCGCATGACCCATGACCGGGTTTCTGCGATACAGTCTACTGATGCAAATATAATAAATTCATCCGATACGGCAATAATACACCTCACTTTTATGCTTTTACGAAGTCCCCGGAGCATCAACACCACCGACTTCGCGCACATCATATCTATAAGCAGGTTTACAATATATAGGGAGCGGGGCGTGATGCGCCGCGGACACCTCGCGAAGTCACAGCGTATGCAGTGCGGAGGTAAAGACGCTGCAGAAGATTGAGATACGGCTTGCACAGTGCTGTGGAGAGTTGTTCCTCGGCAGCCTTTCGATTTCCCTCACGGGCATACAGTGCCGCGAGAATAGCCCGGCGGTAAGCCAACAGACGCATGATGTGTGGGATGTCCGATCGGCCGGAACGGATTGTATTCTCCTCCATAAGGTCTATGACATGCTCCCACTCTCCACGACGGTGGGTATAGTCCGCACCCGTTATAGATGCCTCACCTTGCGGATATATCAGGACATTACACTCATTGCTGACTGTTATTTTAGGGTCGGCCAACAGTAAACGGTGACCCAACTCCAAATCATCCCACCCCATCAGGGTCGTATCCCATCCGCCGACTCCCCGTATAAATTCCGTACGCACGGCATACGCCTGCGTAGCCAACATCGCATGCAACTGGTGACTCTCCATAGGATGACCCGGCAACAACGGCTTCAGCCGTCTGCTTCCGTCCGGAAGGATTGTCGCCGTCTGCCAGACTACAATATCCGTTTCGGGATGAGACTCGAATTCTGACATAACATTCCCAATATGTCCGGGCAACATGACATCGTCGGAATCAAAAAAGAGCACCTTATCAGTCTCAACGCTATCCAACCCTCTCTGTCGTGCCGATGCTCCTCCGGGTCGCTTTTCCGTGAGCACCCGCACCCTCAGACCACGTGCACACATCTCTCCCTGCCACCTCTTAAGCACCTCCATTGTATTATCAGTGGATGCGTTATCAACCAATATTATTTCCGAAGGCATGCGCCGCTGATTGGCTATACTCTCTAAAGTCCGCCCCACTATCGCTCCCCTGTTGTATACGGGTATTACTATTGTCAGTCCCTCTTTCATATCTGCAATTTCTGACTTAAGACCGAGCCTCAAAAAATGTTAAATATTGCGACTCACTAATTTTGTTATCTTTTGACCCGAGTAAGATAATATAGCCCCCAATTTATTCTTTAATCTGACCTTGGGATTGAGTAGAGTGCGACATCTACGCCGACAGATCTCTCTCCAACATTCGGTCGCAACATCCTGATATTTCACATCATCTTCGGCAGCAAGCAATAGAAATATATTAAAACAGGCGCTAAACCGTCTGTCATACGCAGCGCGACGTAATGCCTCCGACTGTTCTGACATTTGTCGCTCGATACCGGCTGTGACCGTAAGTGCATCCAGGCGTTTCTCACTGAATTTATGTATAAAACTATCGTCAACCTGTCGATAAAAGTAATGGAACATATCAACACATACGACCTTGCCCGCACGCAGAAACAATCTGGTCGTCAGTTCGAGATCCTCATAACGACCGGAAACAAAGGATAACGTCCCTTCCCCTCTGAACAATCCGCTTCTCATGATCAATTGACATACGCTATTCATAGCAGGCCTCTGATACAATGAACACTCCAATGCCTCCTTGCCATTCATCACTCTCACATCAGTGACCTGCAAATCGGACTGACGCCACCCCTTTGGCTCGGTTCCGGTCATTATCATCCGACCTGACACAACGTCCGCATCATTGGCCTGCATCAATTGCACCATACATTCGAGCGCCCCGGGATGCAACACATCATCACTGTCTATGAAGGTCACTATATCCCCCATCATCTCCGCAAGCGCGCGATTGCGTGCGGAGGAGACACCATTATTGGCTGTCGATATGACCTTGATACGGGAATCTGCACTTGCCAATTGAGTTAATATCTCCGGAGTACGGTCAGTTGAACCATCATCCGTGATCACCAGCTCGAGATGAGAATATGTCTGAGACAGCACTGATTTAACAGCCTCCTCCAGATACTGCTCACCGTTATATACGGTCATGATTACAGATACTGACGGATAGTCAGATGTCCGCTCTATTTTGTTATTCATTTCATCACCCTCCCTTTACTGCGTTTCAGACCTAAGACACCCCGGCGACGCAACAACCTGCTGAATTGACGTAAATACCATATCACCGCCACGAGCATTACCGGCAACCATATTGCCATAGGCAACATCAGGCGCATAAATAATGCTCCGACACATATCACGACTGAGAGTATGATATTATTGACCAATGATATACCTATATCCAGTCGGAATACCTTGATATATATATACAACTGCATCAACATATATATCAGATGCGTAGCCATCAGACCGATACCTATACCCGGCAATCCCCATACTTTATAAAGAGAGATCAGTAATATCAGACCTATCGCAGAGTCTGCAATCTCGGTCATCATATACAGCCGCCCACGACCTTTGGCTACCAACGTATAACTCATTATTACTGATACCGAACGAAATAATACAGACAAAATACCTATCGAGACCATCGGCTCTATCGGTAAGAAGTCTGATGAATATAGCAGGCGGATCAATAACGGCAGTATCATATACAGCACCAATACCAACGGTGTGAAGATCAGCAGCAAAAGTACCGATTCATGATTGACAAACACGGACACACGGTGACTACTCTCCGCATGGGCTGATATACGGGGATAAAACTCCATACCTACCGAATTGAATATCAACCCGGTGTATCGGACCACAAGAGTGATACCGGCACCATACAGACCGGCTTCGTAGGTCGACACCTCGACGTTAAGCCATGATATAAAGATCAACTGCAAAAGTGTGCTTACAAAGGCCGCCACCGACATGTAGGCTCCAAGTCTGACAAACTCACGCCCCTCATTGAGAGACAAGCGTCGCGACAGATGATACGGATACCTGCGATCCCTGTTGATTACAGCAAAGACACACCCTAACACCGAGTAGGTTATTATCGAATAAACCACACTGTTATCACCCAGCCATCTATACATCGGGATGGATACCAGCAGACCCGTTATTGCTGTCTCCAGACCCGTACGCGCCAGCCTACTGTAATTCTCCGTACCCTGAAATATAGCATTCTCACCTGCATACAGAGCATTGAACAGCATGACACCACCTAACAGAACAAAATTCCACCAATACTTCCCGGAGCCCATTATTACCTCTGCCAGAGGCCATGACAACGCCGCCAATAGAAGTCCGCCCCCCAGACCGGCCAACAGGCTCCACTGGCGCACTGCCATTATCATACGTTTCAACAGTGACTCATCACCACGACAACGGGATATGTCACGCACACTGCTCTGACGCAATCCGAGACTCGTCAGGTAGGATGTCGTATCGATCACTTGATTGAAGATGGTGAAAAGACCTATACCGACCGCCGAGAGCCATATAGCGACAAGCTTGTTTTTTATGATCGAACACAATATACCCACACCCTCCACACCGGTGAATATGCTCATCACCTTCAGCACCTTGGACGTGGTATTATGCTCTTTCATGGTATTTTTACGCTTACCTTTTGTCAATGAAACATTGCTACAGCCAAAGGTTCAGATCTTCAGACTGAGACGGGGATAACACACCCCCGTACCACCCAGACCATATTTCTGCGCAGCCAACCCTACATTCAGATATCGGCCCGCATCCTCATTACAGGTACCGAAGTCGAAATAACGCGCTCCTGATGCTGACGACGCTCTGATAACACTATCCATAAGCAACGCCATCATACCATGCTCCCTCCCATACCCGGTCGTACATATATACTGGGCATGAACGGCCATACCACATCTAAAGATACACACGCCGGCATGCATTTCCGACCCTGACATCATGACATAAAACTCTATCTCCGAGGGGAAACGGCTATGAAGCAGTTTCAACTCATCCGCCGTGTGCACAGGTGCGACATCATGACGATCCTCAAGACAGCTGCTCAACATCTGATGAAAGGCATCAATCTCATCATCAGCACCTATCTTCATTACCTCTCCGCCTGCTCGTTCTGCACGCTTACAGTTACGACGCTGACGGCTGTCAAATCCGACATTATGCTCCAGATCAATTGCTACCGACAGATTACACTCCCTCATTTCGGCGCCTAATCTCCATAACGAGTAGATATCTTCCTGGCTGGGCATGGCCGTGTAAATATAGGGTATGGGCTTGTAGTCCAATTCGGATATCCCCCTATCCTTGCAATACTCTTTCAAAAGATTGAATATCCCTATTATATCATCAGCACCGCAATGACGGGGGCTGAGGATTATTCCGCCGTATGTCAAGCCGCTATGGGAATGTAACACCCGAACTCCTTCCTCTGACGTAAGATTGGCAGGTAACACTCCTATCAGACGACCATTCTTTCTGAACATTAAAGAATGATCTGTATATCGATCACTGTGATAATCCATAAAGCCGCGATTGAACAGGAATGTAGCGTTGCGAGACTCACGCACAAAGTCATTCCATTCCGTAGTCCGCTCAGACGAATATCGCTCTACAGTTATCATCACTCCATTGCTATTTAGAATTTCTTAATTCCTTATATTCAATTATTGACATAGCTCCATGTCCATATACATTCCCTATTACCTGATCCATGCAGCCGGATTGAGTTTGTCTCTATTCTTCCATACCTCAAAATGTATTGAGCTATGGCCGGGATTGTCGGGATCTGATGCTACTTTACCTACCGCATCTCCTTGCTTGACCGTATCGCCGACCTTGACCGACGAGGAGTCTATATTGCCGTATACGGTGTAATAATCGCCGTGATTGACTATCACGACCGTTGCAAATCCGGGTATCATATATACACCTGACACTTTCCCGGCATAGACGGCAGTTGCTGTTGCCCCGGCTGATACCTCCGCATCGATACCGGGATTGTCATAGACTACATCCGGGAGCTCCGGCAATGCGTGACGACCAAACTGACTTGTTATACGGAATGCACCGCTTACCGGACGTGGTAATTGTCCCTTCATCGCGGCAAATCCCCCCGAAGCCGGTGCCGCTGACGGCTTATTGGAATTATCCTTGTTGTTTGCTGTTGATTTCTCAGAAACAGACGACTCATTGCGTGGCTTACGTTTACGAGCCGAGGCATAATCCTTGCTCTGAGACTTATTATCCTTCTTAGCCACAGCTTTATCCGGCTTATTTTGCTGTTTCTTATCCTGTTTCTTGTCAACGTTTTTATCCTTGTTCTGTCCGGATGCATCACCCTTGGATGCCGTCGCCTTTTCGGCCTCGGCCTGCTCCTTGGCTCGACGTTCCTCAGCCAGACGCTGTTCCTCAACACGTTTCCTTTCCGCCTCGCGCTTAGCGGCCTCGGCGGCCTCTCGTTTACGTTGCTCCTCGGCAGCACGGCGTTGTTCCTCAGCTATCAGAGCAGCGACCCGATTACGCAACTCATTGACTTCCGCCTGTTTCTTCGCCAGATGATTATTAAGAGCCGTACCATTGGCACGAAGATCCGCAACGATTCGATTTTGAATCGCTTGCTGACTCACCAGCCTCTCCTGAACCTTCATCTGACGACCCAGCATCACGTCATAATCCTTCTTCGACTGAGCTAATTTCTCATTCTGAGTCTTCAGCTTGGCCACAGTCTTATTGATCTCCTCGGTCTGATTTTGCCGCCAATCCGAGAATTCCTTCAGATATCTCATGCGACGCTCTGCCTGACTGAGATTGTCGGCCGAAAATATAAAAGCCAACTGGGAGTTGCGGCGTCGGCTGCCACGCATCTTCTTGACAGCCTTAAGATATTCCGAACGCAATTTCTCCAATTTGGCCGTCTGTTCATGTATCTGTGCAGTCAGTGTGTCTATCTGTTTTTGCAGAGCCGCCACCTCTGATTTTAATTTACCGACCTCCCTGGTACTTACACTTATATCCTCCTCTATCTTACTCAGTTCGCTTAGATTACGCTTGATCGAGGCTTCATTCTGACGTATCTCCTCCCTGGTCTTGGCTATCTCTTGCTGAGCAGCCTCCTGCTGACGTTGCAGTTCTGCGGAACTTACATTCTTACTCCCGGCACTCTTGTTTGTACCCTTCTTCGATGATTTCCTGCCACTCTTGGCGGTCGATTTTGCGCTACTACCCTTTGAGTTGCTTTTATTCGAACTTCCTTTACCGGCAGTTCCCTTCTTCGTTCCTTTTCCACTTGATTTTGATGTGCTCTGTCCGGCAGCCACGGCTACTGATATTGGAGAGACCACCTCCCCCACAGACATACACAACATGGTCACGATTACCATTAATAACCGTGGCAACTTAACGATCGTACTCAGAAAATCTTTATCTTGTCTCAATGTTATATCCTTTTTCAAAATCTTATTACATCCCTTAAGCCTACAGAGCGATATGCGGAGGTTAATTCGAAGGGCTCTAACAACTTTGCACCATATTCGGGCTCGTCACATTCCAATGTCGCACTGATCGAATACTTATCAAAATTGACATATATTGATGCCTGCGCCTTACCGGAGTTTCGATACGCGACATCAACATTGGCTACAGGAACATACTCTTCTATATCCGTTTCTGAGGAGTATGTACCACCCTTGATTGCCTCTATCAATTTCTCAACCACAGCAACAGAGATACCGGTCATTTTATAATCCGGGGAAATGGTGTATCCGTATGATAGTCCGTCAGCAAAGGCCTCTGGAATGATGCCATATCCATCACATACCGTATCGCCGGCAGCGGTCGTTGATGACAGTTCGTATATCTTACACTTACCGACATTCGATTTTGACAGAACACCGGATCCGACCACTACTACCCTACCCAACAATAGATCCTGCGCATATTGCAGCAGAGGCCGGTCAGCGTCATATTCCATCTGATGATACGTTTTCTTCTTCCTGTTTATGATATACAATTCACCGGGAGTCATCTCAACACGCATCACCTCACCGAGAAACGGCGCACGTATTGAAAGTGCCAATCGCTTGTCCCTCTCCATCGCTACGCGAAGTGTCAGTGAGACCGGTAACATCTCAGTACGTAATTTACCGTTTATCGCTACTCTGCTCCACGGTTTGTATCCTTCATTCAACTCTCCGGCCAGGTCCTTACACTCGCGCTTGGACAACAGCCGTTCCTGCTCGTTTGCGTCATTGGCCGCAAATGCAGCCGGACATATAGAGATCATGCTCAGCAGCACGCATATAACGACGAGACCATTTGCCTTAACACTATTACTTATATTACGCAGGAGTTTCATTTACCTTTCAATTTTGATTTGATATCAGTATTATCCGGATTTATGTCAAGTGCCTTACGCCAATACTTGATTGCTTCGTCCGTCTCTCCGAGTGCTTGCAGGATATCTCCGTAGTGGTCATAATACTCTGTCATCTCTTCACCGTCAGCCTCATCCTCACCGCGATCACCTCGAGACCTCTCTATTGCCTGTTCCTGTAGCGACCGCGCTGACTCATATTCACCTGCACGGTACAGCACCCACGCCCGCGTATCCATATACGTCGCATTACCGGGATCACCGGCAACAGCCCGTTCACTCATATCCATAGCCTTGGAGAGCGATTCCTCACTCGGTGACAAATCATCTCTGACCAGATAATAAGCGTAATTGTTCAATACCAACGGATCATCGGGATTCAGCTTCAATACATTTTCATAGCACACCTCGGTCTCGCGGGGATAACGTTTCATCTGACTGAAGGCATCAGCGCTTACCTGATATATATCTATCAGATTTTCAAGACCTTCCACACTCAGGTTTTTATTTAATGCGGAGGTATCAAGGGTCTCCGTCAGTTGCAGGCCATTATATTCATCTGACAGCAATTTCCTCAGTTTTTCCACTGCCTCAGACTCCCTCCCCGTAGCAGAGAGTATACGACAATACTCAATGGTATAATCGACCGGGAGAGGATGCATAAACCGCACTGCATCATTGTAGACACTATCCAACGCTGTATCATTTTCTGCCATATAGGCCAACACCAGTGCTTTACGTCTATAATCCATGTTGGTAGGCTCCAGATCTGTACAGTAACGTATCTCTTCGAGAGCCTTATTATAATTCTTTCGAAAAGCGCTGTAGTCAGAAGATAGAGATAAGATTTCGGGCTCATGAGGATATTGACTCACCAAGACCTCCATCAGACGTTCACTGCGACCGTTGTCCACACTGTCCATCAGCTGAGCCGAGATATAATATTGGAGCAAGTCCTTCTTGATTTCTATATTCAGATCCTCAGCCATCAGCGCTTCATACGTCTTGCGGTCGTAGGACACACTATCACCCATCTGCCTGTACAGTTGAGCGAGCTGTATCTTGGCCGGACCTCCATAACCGGGCTCGCTCAAATCCTCGGCACGGGTATAACTGGCTATTGCGGAGTCATTTCTCTGGAGATATTGCTCTATCTGTCCCTTCAGCACCCACGACTGTGGATCTGACCGATGAGCAGAGAGATATGCATTGGCCTCATTAAGCGCACCGACACTATCCCCCTTGGCTATATGAACAGCAGACTTACGGAGTATCAACTTGATATCCTGACCCTTGATGCGCTCGTACTGATTGAGGATATCCAATGCTTTATCAAATTCTCTCTCATCGATATATAAATCATTCAACACCTCCATAGCACCGGCATGACCGGGATTTATATTTCGAAAACGCTCCAGTACGCGCATCGCCTCTTCCGGCCGACCGAGGTGCTGACACAGCATCGAATAATTGTATGCTGAATAAAAGTCACCAGGAGATTTATCCACCATCCGACCGCCACTGCGTAACAATCCGTTACGCAACACCGAGTCCACACCGACCATTGTCTCCAGTGGCAAATGTTGCAATGCATACTCGATTGCGGCAGCTC
>CAMWUY010000044.1 GCA_947177615.1 uncultured Porphyromonadaceae bacterium | reverse complement strand
ATCATGATATTTATTCCATAGAGGATCTGGCTCAGCTGATCTATGATCTCGGCCGAAGGGATCACAACCTTATCGTTGCTGTCAAAGAGCCGGCAGAAGTATCCGCCGGCAATAGAGAGTTCGATACGCAGGGAGAGTTCAGGCGCGACGGCTATGAGCGCGCGATAGAGCATCATGCATAGCGAGCGGACATAGACACGTCTGCCCGACGGTGTGTCGGCATCAAGAAATTCCACCTGCTTGGGGGTGAAGAGGGGGAATGTCAGTCCCTCGGTCTTGTTATTGACACGCGCACAGATGGGCTTGAATGTGAGCTTGTCATGCATGAGCGCGTAGAGTTGCGCCAATGTTGTTCCCCCCTCGACAGGGAGATACTCCTCAGTATTGCGACAATATATATTGAGTTGAGTCATAGTTATTGCAGAATAAGGGGTATCAGCAGGATGAGCCTACTGAGCCAATATTCTACAAATTTAACTTTTTTCGAGCAATCCGCCACACATTCTCACCCCAAAAATCAAATATCCCATCGTCCACTGTCGCGCAGAGTCTTTTTCCGGAAGGATGCTTCGAGGGCATCCGTCAAGTCAATGCCGGTCTGATTGGCCAGACAGATCAGCACCCATAACACATCGGCCATCTCCTCGGCCATCTTTTCCCGAGGGGTACGGCTGTCAGTTTCACCCTTCTTGGGACGCTGGTCACCGTAGGTCCGCGCCATTACACGAGCCAGTTCACCGACCTCCTCAGTGAGCAGGGCCATGTTGGTCAGTTCTGAGAAATAGCCCTTGCCGATCCCCTCGATCCATTCGTGTACACGTCGCTGGGCATCCTCGATCGTCATCATCTTCAGGATTGTTCAATCGTTGTTTTTATATGTATAATCTATACGGGGTGAAGTGCCGTTGTAGACCGGCATCACCATGCCTGTGCGAGAGCCGATATAGGTCGGATCGGAGATATAGTAGACCGTATTGTCATCGACGTATGACGCACCGTTGAGAGGATGATCGAGCCGGACAGCAGCCGCCTCGTGACCCGGGAATGATATCAGCTGAGCCTCGTGACCTAAGGCGTTCCATACCAGCCAGGTATAGAAGATGGCGCGATCCTCGCAGTCATTCTTGGGATAATAGAGTGTTTCCTCGAGAAAGTAAGGTTTCTCAAAGCCGTGGTTCTCCTCGTCGGTGGCATACTCGAAAGCCCCGTGCATGAAGGTGAGCAGTGCCTCTACGGCATCATCGCTGTTCATCTGTCCGAGTTGCTGTCTGACCTGACGTATGAGGTCATTACGCAGTTGAGGCGCTATATTGGAGCGGGCATAGTCGCTGACTGGCATCTGAGGATACTTGTAGAGGATAGGTATGAGGTTGGCGTTTACACTGCCCGTGAGGTGCAGATCGCCATAATTGAGATCAAATGGATGTTCGGCCACAGGGATATTCAGTTGGCCGAGTACAAGGTCAAACTTGGCGGCCTTGGCGGCATCGGCAGGGAGGTTGCAGGTCAGGATGCGTTCCGATCCGAGTCGGGACATATCGTAATCTTCCGGTGCGAAGATATAATATTTACCGTCACCGATAGTCAGATAGTTGCGTGCATACATCGTCTGCTGACAGGGGAGAAGCAGGAGGGGGATGCCGGAAGATGTGACAGCAATTCTGGCATCATATCCCAAATTGGCGAGGAGATAATGTACGGCAGCCATACGTGAGGAGGGGGTGGCTTCCGGAAATCTTGCATTGATATAGCTCTCTATATACTTGTATGTCAGGTAGTCATTGAGACCGAGTTCCTTGACGGCACTCTTGATACCCGGTAGCAGCCGATCAGCGACACGGGCGCCATCGAGTTCGCGCCATTGTCTTGCGAAATCTGCCGGCTCGGAGAGTCGGTGGGATATATGGTAGTCAATAGCCGGCAACTGAGTCGGGATATTGTACCACGAGAATGCGAAACTACCGTCACTTTCAGGGGTGTCGGGGATAATGGGAGGAATGGGAGGAATGGGAGGAGTGGGAGTGGTTTGAGGAGTGGGAGTGGTTTGAGGAGTGGGAGTGGTTTGAGGGAGAGCCTTCGGAGTCCCCGGGACTTGCGGGGCCTCCGAAGGTTTGGGTGTGCGATCACGCAGCTCACCGTTCAGACTCTTGTATGGATGCCATTCACCCTCCAGAAAGTCGGCATAGTTATCCAGAATTGTCTTGCGGAAGGCATTGAAATTGCCCTTTATTCCGCTACGGAATTCCTCAAAAGATTTATGATTGCTCTGAGCAGATACGGCTGACGCGCCGAGTGCCAGGGCTATGGTGAGCAGAGTGATCTTCTTGTTCATTGCATTGATGGATTATTAGTTGTTGAAACCCTCTTTGACGAAGCCTGAGAGCTGGTCGGCATATTTCTGTGCGACACCGCTCTCCTTCATGGCAGCCTCGAGAGCACGCTGACGGGCTTTGGCCGCAGCACTTTCAGCAATGATGAAGTATGTACGTGTCTCGATAGTGCCGTCGGGGTTCTCACGGAAAATGGTGAACGAAGGATCCATCTCATTGCGGATCTCCTTCTCCACAAGGCGCTCGTATGCAGCATAGAGGTTGTCAAACTCGGCGGCGGTGTCGTTGGCATTGGAGTTGATGTCAGACACGACGCGACCCTGCAGAGTGCTGCCGGCCTCCTGTGCGTATGTGATCACGGCATTGTTGATAGCGGCCTGCTTGCCGACATTCTTACTCTTGGAAGTAGCGATACCTTCCACCTCATGTCCATCCTCACCCAAGGTGTTGAGACGATCGTAGTGATTGGCGAGAGAGTACTCGAGTGTACGGCTGCCCAGAGCCTGCCACTTGCCTTTCTTAAACTCCTTGAGCTTGGCGGTGAGTTCTTTCTTACGTGCTTTTTCAAGCTGTTTGTTCTCTGCACCGGCATAAGTAGGCAGAAGGAAGGCGATAGCCAATAGGGCAAAAATTACCTTTTTCATGATGTAAAATATTAATTGATTAATTTATAGGGTTGATTTCTATATTGATGATTTTGACCCCCATAGCGCTGTCATTGCGGCGGCTCTTGACGAGCCACTTGGAGAATTCGCCTGCTGCCATATAGGGCAATTCACCCGGATTGCGTGTCATGACCGGAGCCGAGAATGCGTTGGGCGAGAAGATGACATACAGTCTGTTGTATTCCAAATTGTTGGGAGCGGTCATCACAAGTCCTTCAAAATCGGTGGTATTATCGGCACGATCGGGATCGAAATATACATATTCCCATCCCCCCTTGACCGGAATACGGGTCTTGGAGTCGTTGTAATAAGGGAGCAGCTGTATGACATTGTCGGCCTCATCCTGCAGAAAGACTGTCAGATATCCGTTGGTGCTCCCCTTGAAATAGAGATAGAGCGAGTCGCCGTGGCGGAAACGATTGTCGGTGTGGACCTTATCGGTGCCGTTGCGCAAGACCACGGCCTCAAATTCGGCACTTTCGTTGCTGATCTCTTTGGCCTTGCCGCGCACACGGCAGGTGACTATGAGATTGGCATCCTTGTCATGGTCGAATGTATATACCGGTTCACCCTCATCAGCTATCCATTCACCCTTGACCTGAGTGGATGACAGTGCGAGGAAATCATTCTTCTCGCGCGAGCCGGTGACACGGTCAGACTGCATGATATCCTGAGAGACAAGCGTGCCGAATTCACGGGCCAATGCGTCGATGCGTGCCTGCTCGAGGGCAAACTTCATACACTCCACCTTCGAGTGGGTCCCGTTGTCATAATAGGTTGACTCACCCTGTACGGTGACAATCCCCTTGGCGGAGAGCGATACAGGGATCAGCCCCATACACCATACCAAGAGAGCCAATACCATAGGGACACGTGAGCGTCCTTTCCGGGACATCCGGCCGACGTGAATATCAGTCATACGTATCATGGGCGCAGTTTCTTTTTATCCCATTCGCCGGCCAGACGTCCTGAGACGCTGGTGCGCGGTGTCTGCAATTTGCGATTGACAGAGAGGGAGTTTTTCTTGACATTCTCCTCGACATATTGGCTCAGGTCGCGCAGGGAGACATTACCCTTGGTGTCCTGTATCTTCTTGAGGAGGAAGTATGTGAAGAGACCATGGTTTTTCTCAGTGTAGGGGAGTGCCGTCTCCTGGTCGGAGGCTGCAGATAGGACAAACATATTGCCTTGGGGATTGACCGCCTTAGGCTTGAGGGCGACACCGCGTGCCTCGGCGAGCATACCGCCATCGCGTGTGGAGCCACTGAAGCAGGCGTCTAGGAATACCATCACATTGCCGGCACCCATAGCGGAGAGGTCACTGTACAGTTGCTTTAGAGGATAAGCTGTGACCGTGCTGAAGCCATCTCCATCGACGGGGAGCAGATATGCATCCTTCGAGCCCTCGTCCGGGAAACCGTGACCGGCATAGTAGACGATAACGTCAGCGTCATCACCCATAGTATTGACATACTGTCTGAGCTGATTGACGGCGCTAAGCATCTCCGCGAATGTAACATTCTCACGGAGGATGACCCGGCTCTCGGGTATGCCGAGTGTCTTGATGCAATATTCGGCAAATGTCTCACCGTCATTCAGCGCACACTTGACGGGAGTGACATTCTTGTAGTCCTCATTGGCAATAATGAGAGCGATACTGTTCTCCGCTTTGCGCGAAGTCACCGGTATATTGACATCGACATCACTTTTGGCGCGGATGACACGCGTGCTGTTCCGGGAATTGTCAGCGGCAAGCTTGTCCTGCTGACGGCCATTCCTGTTCTGACCCTGCGCTATGAAGGAGTTGATATCGACCTTGACATCAGTGAAGTCATAATCGGCCGCCCGGTCAGAACTGTATTTATATGTCTTGCCGGCGGGAGTGACAAAGTCTACAGATGCTATGGCGACATGATTATCCTTGATATAATACTTGGGATGGCGCAGCTGTATGGAATTCCATGATGCCTTGAAATTCTCAGCCTCCTTATTCTTGAGTGGCACCGATATAACCATCGGCCCCATAGCTGAAGATATGAGATAGGTCTCATTATCAACGTCGTAAGGTTGCAATTTCAGGTCAGCGATACGCAGACGGGAGGCATATTTCCTGAGATAGGCAGCCTCGGCATCCTTACAGAGACGCTGGTACTCCTTATATACATTATCCTCGGAGACCCTTGCCTCGAAATCTTCAACTTTCTCAAACTCCCGCCGCTTGGTCCACTCGGCGAGGTCTTTCTCGACGTATGCACGGGCAAATGTCTGGAAGTCGGGTATAGCGCTCGAGCTCTGTTCCGTACGTGCGGACTGCTGATCGTCATATACGATGGCATCAGGCATCTGATTGGTCGTGACCGGGGGCAAACCGAGAGCCTCAAGGCGCATATTGAGCGGGTCGAGCTTATCCTGCATACCGAGACAGGCGTACGAGACCGCGAGGGCGTGCAGATACTTGGTGTCGGTGGGGTTGTTGCTGACGATAGCCCCGAGATTGCTGATAGCGGAGGTAAAATAGGCCTCGGCCTGACGCTCATATCGTTTGGCCACCTTGGCATCGGTCTCCATCAGCGACTTGTTGTGATACTCCGCACCGAGATTATAGTAACAGAGGGCAAGGTGCTGATTGACCGGCAGTGAATTGGGCTTCATCTCGTAGAGCTGCAGATAGAGGGGGAGAGCTTCGGCAAAGTTGCTCTCCGACTCGTAGATACGTGCCTGTGCACTGATGATGCGTTCATCATTGGGTGCCATAAGTAGCGCCTTGTCGAGGAGCTGCTGCATACGCTCGGTATATCCCGCATCGAGACAATTCTGAAGGGTGAGCATCAGCAGATTGAAGTTGCCGGGATAGAGATCGACAGAGGCCAGCAGATTGTCCACGCCGAGTTCGGGGGTACCGTTCTTGAGACACGCCTGAGCGAGGAACATACTGACCTGCTCACGACGATCGACTGTGCCTGTCTCTATATAACCGTTGAGATACTTGATGGCACGGGGATAGTCATCGGTATTGTAGGCTCCCGATGCCGCCGCATATAGCAGTGGCGCGTAGAGGTTGGAGGAGGGTGCCGGGGCATTGACGGCGTCATCAAGGTGTATGTCGGCATATACCGTCGCACACTCGGTCATACCGGGCTGATTGCCGGCGGCGGAATAGAACGCGGCACCCCGGCTGAAGAGGTCGCCGATGTCGAGTATCATGTTGCGGCAACGCTGACGGTTATCCTCGGAGAGACCCGGCGCGTCAAAGGCTGTGCGGATCGCGGTGTATGTCTCCAGAGCCATCGGATAGAGCTGCTCCTCGGCTATGCCGTCATACTGTACGAATTTAAAATGCTTGTATCTCTCCGAGGCCTTATCGACGAGAGCCTGTGAGATGGAGTCTATGCGCGCAGCTTCAATATCGTCCGCACCGGTGACGACGATATCGGCGGGAGCGGTCTGAGCCGTCAGCCATAGAGCGGATGTGGCGGCTGCGGCCAGCAGTATTACAGGGATTGATCTTCTCATTATCAATTAATCGGAAGGGGGGATTAGAAAGCGTCGATGAAGGTCAGTGTGGCTGTTATACGGCGGAATTCGCCACCTTTGCCTTCACTTACCTCGACGTCATAACGGTAATCCTGATTCATCTGTTGCAGTTCGGGAATATTTTTGATCAGATAGTCATGGAGTCCGAGGGCACGCACGAGTGCGAGCTGTGGATTGCTCTTGATACCGGTCGCCGGTGTGACGGTAAGTGCCGTGAGCTGACCATCGACGTATACCGGCTCATCCTCGACGTCACCGTAAGCACCGTCGTAGGCGATACCGTTGACGATGGGAGTGGCATCGGCCGTGCCGAGCAGATTGACGCGCAACTTTTTGCCGGCCTTGATATATTGCTGCAGATCCCCCTTGAGTGCCTGGCTTATGATATTGACCATCGCAGAGGCTGCGCCGGACTCTGAGACATGATACTTGCCGGGAGCGAAGTCCTCGGTAGCGGAATATTCCGGCTCCACCTGATAAGAGAACTTGACCTGATAGTTGAGTATCTTGTCACCGTTGGCGTCATAGTCGGGCACCACTTTGGTGTCGACCGTGATATTGGTATGGTCGGAGAGGACATTGCGGCTCTTGGCCTCCTCCATTACCTTCTCACGTATCTCCTGGAGCTTGATCTCCTCCATCTGTTGCTGTTGCAGGAGTTCGAGTGAGATGGCGTCATCATTGTTCATGAAGTCCATGACGGAGCGCATCAGATTGTCATAGACGTATGATTTGCCGGAAGCATCATTGTGCACCCGCGCATACACGATCTCGAATGTATCGTCGGGGAGAATGCCGTACTGCACCTCCGTCATACGGATCTTGCTCGGATCGGTAAACTCTGTGGCCTCATTTTCGGGAACCGGCAGATATATGGTCGGCATGGTGTCAAAGTTGAGTGCCAGCACGTTATTGTTACGGTCATACGAGCCGAAAGACATCTTTGCGCCATCGAGCAGATCGCCGGCAAAGTTGGTCGAGATTTCATCCTCAAAGAGTCGGCGACGACGATTGATGGACTCCTCGGTGACACGGGCCTTATACTCCTCCATTGACTCACCGGGCATCATCTTGAGCCACTCGTCCATCTTCTTATCTACCTCCTCGGCAATGAGTTTGCTGTAGAACGGTTCAAGTCCGGGCATACGGCGCACGGTGACAGCCGGTCCCTCGATGGCAGCCATCAGAGTGTTGCGATTGGCATCATAGAGGAAGGTGAGATCCTTGAAGTCGCCTACAGAAATATCGAAATAGTCGCGTTCGCTGTCGCGCACCAGGTTGACGACCTGTATCTGATCCGGACCGGTGACTACAGCGACATATTTGCCGTCAAAGTTGAAGGCGAAGGCCTCACCCTGACCGAGATTGTCAATCATCTTGCGTATCTCGAACGAACGGGTGTTGTATAAAGCCAACAGACCGTCAGCGGTCAGTATACCGAAATCGGTATTGTTGGGGGAGAAAGCTATATCATTGACGGGATCATCAAATTGGAATGCCTTGCGCAGCGCGCGTGTCTCCAGATTGTAGACATTGACCTTGTCGCCCTCTACGGCTGCGAGATAATATCCATTGGGGCTACCGACCATATAACGTGGTGTCAGGCCGGGATTTTCTATTTTGCCGGCAATCGTATATTGTTTTGTCTCAAAAAGATATATCACCTTGTCGGTGGCGATGGCCAACATACGTCCGTCATCAAGATAACAGGACGACACCGGCCGTCCGAGTTCCTTGGCATTATATTTGAACCCCTTGGCACCCTTGGTACCGTTAACGGTATTGATGATATCTATCTGAGCCTTATTCTTCTTATCATGTACCACCGCGATATTGATACCGGTAGGATTGACAGCCATATTGCGGATAGTGTCGTTAAAGAGGAAGAGTTCGTGGCCGGAGAGTGTCTGCAGTTGGTGCAGACCGGTGGTATAAGCCGTCGCCGAGAACATCTCAATATTCTCCGGCGCCTCCGTACGGGGGAAGATATATACACCGGACTCGGTGACTGTCTTGTTGGTGTGAGCCTTGGACCTGTTGGCGGCCGATGAAGATCCGGGTGCCATCATCGAGCACACGGTCAATAAGAGTGGAAGGGTTATATGTTTCATTCTGTCAGAGTTTTATAATGAATATTGAGAGTTCGGGACCGGCTTTCTCCAGCTCCTTGCCGGCCTTGATGACCTCGTTGAGTTGCGATACCATCTCTTCGTTGTCGAACGGGGCATAGGAGACTACGAGATAGTGAGTCTCACCGGCCGGCAGGTCATTGAGACTTTCACGAGTGAGGGTCTGCCCGGGGAGAAGAGTATAGCATCCCTCCTGCTGTCCGAGAGGTGAAATAGCTGCGACATATTGCCCCTCCTCATTTACAGCATACTTGAAGGCATTGAAATAGAGGGGGCCTTCGACATCATCGGTCACCTTATAATACAATCCTTTGCCATCGATATCTCCATGAGCGACATTGGGGAGCGGCATATTATCGGCATATACGATATCGCGTGTCACTCCTCCATTGACTCACCGGGCATCATCTTGAGCCACTCGTCCATCTTCTTATCTACCTCCTCGGCAATGAGTTTGCTGTAGAACGGTTCAAGTCCGGGCATACGGCGCACGGTGACAGCCGGTCCCTCGATGGCAGCCATCAGAGTGTTGCGATTGGCATCATAGAGGAAGGTGAGATCCTTGAAGTCGCCTACAGAAATATCGAAATAGTCGCGTTCGCTGTCGCGCACCAGGTTGACGACCTGTATCTGATCCGGACCGGTGACTACAGCGACATATTTGCCGTCAAAGTTGAAGGCGAAGGCCTCACCCTGACCGAGATTGTCAATCATCTTGCGTATCTCGAACGAACGGGTGTTGTATAAAGCCAACAGACCGTCAGCGGTCAGTATACCGAAATCGGTATTGTTGGGGGAGAAAGCTATATCATTGACGGGATCATCAAATTGGAATGCCTTGCGCAGCGCGCGTGTCTCCAGATTGTAGACATTGACCTTGTCGCCCTCTACGGCTGCGAGATAATATCCATTGGGGCTACCGACCATATAACGTGGTGTCAGGCCGGGATTTTCTATTTTGCCGGCAATCGTATATTGTTTTGTCTCAAAAAGATATATCACCTTGTCGGTGGCGATGGCCAACATACGTCCGTCATCAAGATAACAGGACGACACCGGCCGTCCGAGTTCCTTGGCATTATATTTGAACCCCTTGGCACCCTTGGTACCGTTAACGGTATTGATGATATCTATCTGAGCCTTATTCTTCTTATCATGTACCACCGCGATATTGATACCGGTAGGATTGACAGCCATATTGCGGATAGTGTCGTTAAAGAGGAAGAGTTCGTGGCCGGAGAGTGTCTGCAGTTGGTGCAGACCGGTGGTATAAGCCGTCGCCGAGAACATCTCAATATTCTCCGGCGCCTCCGTACGGGGGAAGATATATACACCGGACTCGGTGACTGTCTTGTTGGTGTGAGCCTTGGACCTGTTGGCGGCCGATGAAGATCCGGGTGCCATCATCGAGCACACGGTCAATAAGAGTGGAAGGGTTATATGTTTCATTCTGTCAGAGTTTTATAATGAATATTGAGAGTTCGGGACCGGCTTTCTCCAGCTCCTTGCCGGCCTTGATGACCTCGTTGAGTTGCGATACCATCTCTTCGTTGTCGAACGGGGCATAGGAGACTACGAGATAGTGAGTCTCACCGGCCGGCAGGTCATTGAGACTTTCACGAGTGAGGGTCTGCCCGGGGAGAAGAGTATAGCATCCCTCCTGCTGTCCGAGAGGTGAAATAGCTGCGACATATTGCCCCTCCTCATTTACAGCATACTTGAAGGCATTGAAATAGAGGGGGCCTTCGACATCATCGGTCACCTTATAATACAATCCTTTGCCATCGATATCTCCATGAGCGACATTGGGGAGCGGCATATTATCGGCATATACGATATCGCGCGTCACCATACCGGTCTCATCATATACACGCGCACCTGCCGACTTCTTGCCACCGCCGATGTTGAGACGTGAGCCGACACTCTGATTATTGTTGGAAGCTATCTTTTTGGCATCCATCATCAGACGGGTCACCGACATCTTACCGGTATTGACCGAACGATATATACGCTTGTCGAGATCATTGTATATCTCCACCTCTCCTCCGGCGGGAATGATAAGATAATCAGTAGCTTTAACTGCGTTACCCCTGGCGGCCGCAGACTGCTTTCCGCCACTCTCCACCTTGACACCCGATGTCGTGGAGTGGATTGAGAAGTGAGCGTAGGTTGTAAGCGCCGCAACTGTCAGAAACGCTATAAGTAGAATATTACGCATATTGATTATTTTTTGATTTTCTATTGGAAATTTTGCGATTTATAATTTTCACGATCTCTTCCAGACCATTGTAAATATCGACCGCGAAGAGTCCGAATGCAATTATCAGGAAAGTATATGTGAAGTTAAAGAGTATATTCGAGTCGATGAAGATCCCATATCCTATACGGACGGCGATGATGACCATCAGCACCTGCAGCAATCTGAGGATAAGTCCCTTAAACTTGGCATGCAGCGTAAAGGAGAGACATGTTATGACCAGGCATATCACAATGGCGATCATATAGTCGAATGCCGGCGGTGTCCGCCTGTACCATATTCCGTCAAGTATCGTGGAGAGCGCATGGGCGTGTATCAGCACGCCGGCCATATATGCATTGACGGGTGTGGCGTGCATATCGGAGGCATCATCGAGCGCTCCCAACATCACGATCTTATCACTCAATTGTTCGGCATTATCCTCTATATCATCAATACCTATTATCTTATATTCGCGAGAATGATAGGCAGTGACGCCGAGATTTTCTTTGCGGTCGCGCAGTTTGCGGGCAGCCACGGGGTCGTATGCCTGCGCTATCTGTGTCACAAATGAGGGGATTTTACCCCCGTCGGTCTTATAATCCACGACATACTCCCGGATAGTCGCTTTCGCAGACTTGGCCGGCAGATTGGCCGCGCCATACCTGACTGCGGGCTCCTTGATATCATCGTAGAAGAATGGTGATGCAGCGATACTGAAAATCCCGCGGCCATCATCAGCGAGGGCAAGCGGGAGTATGATGCCGGGGTTGGCGGCAAGACCCTCGAGCAGAGCATTGTCGGCCTCTGCATTAAGTGTATCCTTGAAATTGATATCGAGGGCGACGGCACGCGGAGCGCAAAGTGAGATGAGTTGCAGCGCCTCACCGATCTTCTGCCTATCGGCGAGCCCGATATTTACGATGACGAGCCTGTCATCGAGTACGCGCACCGGCCGCTGGTCGGCAATCTGCGCGAACATATCGGTCATCTGGAAGTCATTTTTCTCCGGTGACGAGAAGATTGAGGATGTAGACATAGAGAACGGCTCAGCGAGCAACAGAGACAGAATTAGCGCTAACGCGGTAGTGAGCAATGTCCGCGTTGCAATCATCAGGACCCGTTTTTTTGCGGGAGAAAGAGTCTCTATGTATCGTTTCATCAATTTGACAGCCATGAGACAGGCTCTTAAAAAGCCTGATTACAGACAAATAGGGTATTTGGCCACAAAAATATAAAAAATTGCAAGAATCGGATCAATGATATATGTTAATAAATGTTAATCCAAAAACTACGCCCACACCCCCCCGGCAGCCAACATGGAGTGTAGGCTTTAGCCTACGCTACTTTAGCACGCGCAGAGCACGCCAAGCCCGCAAAGTTTTTCTTTTACAGGATGTACCTTTGCGCGCAGGCGATATGGAGTGTAGGCTTTAGCCTACGCAATTTTGCTCGCGCAAAGAGCGCAAAGCTCGCAGAGTTTTCTTGCCGGATATACCTTTGCGTACTCTGCGGCCTTTGCGCGTGATAAATTTTGCTCGCGCAAAGAGCGCAAAGCTCGCAGAGTTTTTCTTTTACAGGATGTACCTTTGCGCGCAGGCGATATGGAGTGTAGGCTTTAGCCTACGCAATTTTGCTCGCGCAAAGAGCGCAAAGCTCGCAGAGTTTTCTTGCCGGATATACCTTTGCGTACTCTGCGGCCTTTGCGCGAGATATGTTTTTGGTCGCGGAGGCGGAAAGGGTGCAGCTGCGAAATTGCGGGTGGGGTTGTGGGTTTGGAAAGAAATTAGTACCTTTGCCGGTGTAGACCGACCACAGAAGCCCGGTCCGGGTATGTGGGAGGGAGAAAATATAGATTTTGAAAGCGTTTATCAGCGCAAATTCTTGATTGTTAGGAATTCTCGCAAAATTCATAATGGAGTCAAGGATTGAGCAATGGTAGATGCCCGTGGATATGTGATTATCTTGCTTTCGGCATGATATTTCGTAAGAAATAGAGCCGGATGTTATGATTACATATACAAGCGTGGGCTTCTGCGTTGCCATCCAACTCCACAGGCAATGCGAGAAGCCTCTAACAGAAGGATGGCAACTGATACAGACTCCCACGTTTTCGCATTATACATATCGCTATAAGCTCCGGAGGGGAATCCCGCAGCGTCAGACCATTATGAGACGCTTTTTCTTAGTCTTCAGTTCTATCCTGCTGATCTGCATGGTCATATCGGCAAAACCACGCAAACTGACCTCCACTCTGAAGTGGGACTTTACTCCTGACGGCACACTCGTGATCTCCGGCAACGGCGCAATGCCTGACTGGCCGGCAATCACGATACGGTAATGGAGATGGGATATGTGAGCATGATGGATTTCGGCGGCAGAATACAGTGGCGCAATTTCGGTATCGGTATTGAGGGGAGATGGGGCTCCGGCAAACTGCATGGTGCCGACTACTACCCGGGATATTATTATGGTAATTCCTCCGGTGGGTACGTCAGATATGAAAATATAAATATCAATGGCACGTCTAATGAGAATGAGTGGTATAGCCGCAAATTTGGCGAGACGCGCATCTATCTCGACTTTTCATTCTGAACAAGCCGCGTCAGGCGGACTTTTGAAATAATAAAATTACCCTTTTTTACCGTCCTCTTAATACCCGAAGTCCCGGACTGTGCAAGTTGATTTGCACCTCCGGGACTGATTTGTTTGCGTAGGCTGAAGCCTACACTCCATAGCGGTTTTTGCGTAGGCTGAAGCCTACACTCCTTATTGATTGTTGTTAGAGCGGGGGGAGGTGGCGGCGGGGTGGGGTGTAGAT
>CAMWUY010000043.1 GCA_947177615.1 uncultured Porphyromonadaceae bacterium | reverse complement strand
TCCGCAGAGCGCGCAAAGGTCGATCCGGTAAAGGAATCCTCTGCGAGCTTAGCGTACTCTGCGCGAGCCAATATATCACGCGCAAAGTCCGCAGAGCGCGCAAAGGTCGATCCGGTAAAGGAATCCTCTGCGAGCTTAGCGTACTCTGCGCGAGCCAATATATCACGCGCAAAGTCCGCAGAGCGCGCAAAGGTCGATCCGGTAAAGGAATCCTCTGCGAGCTTAGCGTACTCTGCGCGAGCCAATATATCACGCGCAAAGTCCGCAGAGCGCGCAAAGGTCGATCCGGTAAAGGAATCCTCTGCGAGCTTAGCGTACTCTGCGCGAGCCAATATATCACGCGCAAAGTCCGCAGAGCGCGCAAAGGGGACATCCGGCAAAAGAAACCTTTGCGAGCTTAGCGTACTCTGCGCGAGAAAAATTGCGTAGGCTAAAGCCTACACTCCCTGTCGCCTGCGGGTGAACCATCCCGATAAATTCTTTGCGCGATAACGACCGCAAAAAAACGCTCGGCGAGAGAACCCGCCGAGCGTCATCATGTATGATAGATATATTATTACTTAACAACCACCTTGTCGGCCTTGCCACCGCGGATACGGATGAAGATGCCGTTGGCAGGTTCTGCTACGCGGTTACCGTTCAGGTCCACATAGATTACCTCGTCCTCACCCATAGACTCGATACCCTCTACCTTGGTAGCGATATCGCCAATAGCGTATGAATGCACTTTGGTCACACCATTGGTAGTAAGCTTCAGGTGGATATCTGACGGAGCTTTGCCTTCCTCATTCACCAGGTCAAAACCATGATCTGCCTTAATCCACTTATCCTCATCGGGAGTTGCCGCAAACTGTGGCATGTTAGCCGGAGTCGGTATTGTAGTGCCGCCGTTATCGTAGTGCAGCTGATACCACAGGCCGTTGTCGCTTCCGTATGTCGGATGACCGGTATAGATGTAGTGGATATGACCCTTAGGATTATCCGGTGAGATATTCAGGGTAAATACGCCATTGCCCGCATCATTCAGAGTGATACCATGGAAGTATACGTCTGACTTATCCTGGGAATCAGATACTGCCATGTTGGGTGTCACCTCTACATAGCCTACTGACTTAAGACCCGGCATGAATGTATATTTGCCCAGTGTTGCAGTCACCTTGTAGAGGCCGGCATGCTTACAGGTCATATATACGATATTATTGACATAGTCAATATCAAATGTCGGCTCCTCATAGATAAGGTCTGTGTTATCCTTGTCGTAGTCTTCCAGATCATCAGCTGTAACGGGAGTAAACATAGGCTCGGCCTTCAGATTGACCATACCCGGAGCCTCGATCATGCAAAGCATATCATTATCCACTGTAGGATCGGCTGCCTTGACATTCTTGGCTGCAAGCGTGCTGAGAGCAAATGTGTGTGTATTGCTGTTCTTGACGCTGTGGTCCTCATATACGTGTTTCAGAGTCTCACCCTTCTGCTCGAATGTGTCGAAATCCATTGCGCTGAGCAGGAACATTGCCGGATACTGAGGATTCATGCCGATTGAGCGTACCGGTGAGCGATAGCCGTAAGACTCGATATAGAAATCTATGTCACCGAATGCACCACCCATTGTCATTATAGAGTTGCCGTATGCCGCATAGTTGCGATAGCCATCCTCATTCTTATCCTTTGTGGGAGTATCATCGGCAAATATGCCACCAAACTGATCATACAAGTCTCCCAGTCCGGGGATGATAACGCGGAACCAAAGCTCTGCATCTTCCGGTACATCCATAGTCAGTTTGTACATATCATCGTTGTCCTGACTAATGACAAAGTATTCTTCGCCATCTTCGGTCTTCTGCAGCTCAATCTCCTCATCGGTAAAGTAATCCGCTACCTTTACGTCGAGGTGATTGTATGCGTTGAGACGCATGATAGCATAACCTGTGCGATACTCGTCTGTCTGCTTTGAGGATGCCTCGAGAGTATAGCTGCCGGTCTCGTCGAGCAGCACATCGATAGTCTTACCGTCAGCCGAGGGTGTGATGGTATATGACTCCTCTGCAAGGTTCTGGATTGTATAGGTTACAGGGAGATTATGCGGGTTCTCAACAGCGGGGAGCGTGATCTTCTCACCGGCATAGATAGGATAGTATGTCTGATCAAAAGAGAGATTTGCAGGCTTCAGCGATGAATTGTCTGCCTCATACAGCACGTATATCTGATTGATTTTGGAGGAGCCTGTAATATTAAGCGTCACCTTATTCAGTTTCTGATTTTCACCGGCGTGCCAGTGTGATTTGAGAGTGGGTTGAGTCTCAAGACCTTCAATAACTTTGTGTTCTCCCTCTTCTGCGGGATCAAAAGTGCCGCTTACAGCATTACCGGTAAGACCTATCTGAGAGATGGTATAGCCTTCGGGTACCTCAAATGTCATTTTATTGCCCTCATAGGCTCTTAATTCATAAGTGTTACCATTCTTCCATACACAATACCTATTCCTACTGCCTTCAGAGTCAAATTTTATGGAAACATAATTGATAGCATCATTATCCATAGCCCTGACTTCTGTCACATATTTTGTTTCATCGTTATTGGTATTATCATTTGTATCAGTTTGTCTCAAGCCATAAAAGTACTTATTATCTTCATTGGTCGTAAAGTCAAACATATCGTAGCCGTTGTCGATGATAACAGCATTCTGGTCGATGATGATAACACGGTATGTCGCTTTGCTCTCATTGTAGTCGCCGTTCTCTGCCATAGTGGCGGTCACGATATATTCGCCGGCAGCCTTTACGCCGGGTTCCTTGCCGTTCTGAGCCGCAAGCTCGTTTGACCAGATCTGACCCGACTCTGATTCGATCACTAAGTTTTCTGAGTCTGTAGAGTATGTGATGGCACCGTTGGCATCCTCAGAGTCCACGATCACCTGCTGCCATACTACACCTACACCGAGTTTACCCCAAACGATCTGGTCGGCAAAGTGCATCTTTGCCACTTTCTTGGTTACGGTCACGGTAAATTCTTTAGTCGTTGTGTCCTGACCCTCGGCTGTTGCAGTTGCGGTCACTGTGTATGTGCCGGGAGTCTCTGCGGTCATTACACCGTTCTCGATAGTAAGACCTGTAGCGGGAACGATATCGTAAGTCACATCAGCTGTTGCGGGAGATAATGTCATCTCAGCGCCGAGATTTTTTGTTCCGCCCACTGCCATAGTGTATGAATCCTGCAGGCCTGTAATGACAACTGCGCTCGCATTCTTGTAATAGTATACTTTGTCTATTGCAACAAAACCATTACCTGAACCCTTCTTACAGTCAAAAGCTATCTTGTAATATGCATTTGCAACGGGATTTGTGATTTCCACATTCTGCAGACCTGTAGCTTTGTTAATACTGTAGGTGTCACAATTTGCCGGGAACGTCTTATCCGTAGAGACATACAATGTGATTGAATTTACATTTGAAGTAGTGATGCTATTGATATTGACAGATACCTTACTTATAGCATCAGCAAATGGCTCTTGATTGATGATAGTACAGACAGAAGCATCATTTTTGTTGCCACACTTAATTTGACCGGACCAACCGTTGTTGTTGTTGTTAAAGCCATAGATGTCCCAAGTAATATTTTTAACTGTGGCGGTCCAAGTTGTCGTGTAGGAACCGATATTCGAGTTGTAGGCCGAGCCGAACTGCAAGGTTGCGACGACCTCGTCTGCCGCTAATGACGTTATCGCCACTGACAACAGACACAGGAATGAAAGTAATAATTTTTTCATGATTGTGTTGTTAAGTTTTAGTATTGTTGTTATCTGATTGTTTTTCAGTGTTTTCAGCTATATGGGTGTGACCACGGCAACCGTCTGCTTTACTTGACTCCGGATGCCGATTTTTCCCCATACATTTTCCATATCGCAAATATAATACTTTTCTACAATAACCACCAAAAAATCAACCCTTTTTAACATTTCACAGCAGGCGACATGGAGTGTAGGCTTTAGCCTACGCATTTATGCTCGCGCAAAGTCCGCAGAGTGCGCAGAGGTACATCCGTCAAGCAAACCTTTGCGAGCTTAGCGTACTCTGCGCGAGCCAATATATCACGCGCGAAGTCCGCAGAGCGCGCAAAGGTTCATCCAGCCAAAGAAACTTTGCGAGCTTTGCGCTCTCTGCGCGAGGCATAATTATATCTCGCGCAAAGCCCGCAGAGTGCGCAAAGGAGAGATCCGGCGGAACAAAACTCTGCGAGCTTTGCGCTCTCTGCGCGAGCCAATATATCACGCGCAAAGTCCGCAGAGCGCGCAAAGGTTCATCCAGCCAAAGAAACTTTGCGAGCTTAGCGTACTCTGCGCGAGGCATAATTATATCTCGCGCAAAGTCCGCAGAGCGCGCAAAGGAGAGATCCGGCGGAACAAAACTTTGCGAGCTCTGCGTGCTTTGCGCGAGCAAAAATCAGCGTAGGCTAAAGCCTACACTCCATGTCGCCTGCGCGCAAATTAGCGACGGAAAAACAGCTGCCAGCAGTGGGCGCGGCCATAGCTCCGCAACGCGGACTCCGTCTCCGGTATCACCAGCCGTACACGCTCATAAAAACCGGTATCTCCCGACGGATCACACAAATAACTCCCGCACTCAAATGCCGGAGCCGCCCCCGACATCTCCACTATCTCGCGCAATCCCGTGCATCCCTCCAATATCAATTCCCCCAATCGCGACGGATTGGCAGGGAGCACTATCCGCTCCAGACCCGTACACTCAGCAAAGGCGTATGACTCCAGCTCCACAACACTCTCAGGCATAACAACATCCCTGAGTCCGACACATAACGTGAACGCATTCAGTCCGATACTCTTAAGCTGAGGTGGCAACTGAATTGCCTCCAATGACCGGCACTCCGTAAACGCAAACGCCCCTATATCGTAGATCCGTTCATGCAGAATAACCTCACGCAATGATCCGCAGCGTATGAAACATTCCCGTGGTACCTCCCGAACGCCCGCCGGTATCTCAAACCTCTCCAGCGATCCGCATTCGCGAAACGCACCCTCACCGATATATGCCAGGGTAGCGGGCAGACCGCTCACCACACGCAGATTATCACACCCCGTGAAGGCATAGTCGCCGACAGCACGCAGCTGACTCCCCTCCTCCAATCGCACCTCGCGTATATCCTGACGCCACGCATAGCCATACTCCGGCAACTGACGCACCCATGCCGGTATCGTCAGAACCGAGTCCACAACCTCCGGCCGACGACGCTCGGCCATCGCCGCGAGACTCAATAATAGAATAGATATCAATAATATGCGTTTCATGATCTTATTAGGAGAGTGCACTCTCCGCTCCCTGATATATCACCTCCGCAGCTGTCGAGGGCGCTGATTCAGTCCCTAACTTCGCCCGCATCATCTTATATCCGCGCAGCTGCCAGTCGCGCTGGGGAGAGCTCTGCAACAGCGGCATCAACTCGCGTGCCACACCCTCCACCGTACACCTGTGCAACAGCATCTCCGGCACCACACGGCTCCCTGTGATCAGGTTGGGGAGCGACACATACTTCACCTTAAGTATCCGTGACATGATGTCGTATGTCCATTTACGGCCGTTGGCACGATATAGCACCACCTGAGGAGTCCCTGTCAGCGCCGTCTCCAGAGTGGCCGTCCCCGACACCACAAGCGCCGCCCGGGCATACTTCACCAGCGTCAGCGTGTCATCAAAGACCAGCTGCAGACCCGGATCCTGAGCCGTCTCGCGATAGAATTTCTCCGCGATGTTCGGAGCCGCCGCCACGACATATTGAAATTCGCCGTAGCGTTTGGCGGCCGCGATCATGACCGGCAGATTGGCCGCGATCTCGGAATAGCGCGACCCCGGGAGCAACGCTATGATCGGGCGCTCGTCATTGATGCCGTTTCGCTCCTTGAAGTGGCGCAACGGCGATATATGACCCAGGAAATGACCGATCTCATCGACCGATGGATTGCCCACATACCGTGCCCGGTCATAACCGTGACGACGATAGAAGTCGGGCTCAAACGGCAGGATGCAGCAGCAGTTGTCCACACACCGGCGCATCGTCCTGACACGCCACGACTTCCACGCCCACAGTTTGGGCGAGATATAATAATCGACCCGCACTCCCAGGCCGTGCGCATAGCGGGCCAGACGGAGATTGAACGACGGATAGTCCACCAGGATCACACGGTCAGGACGGAAGTCGGCGATCATCTGACGGGCCGTGCGCAGCTGACGGCGTATCCGCGGCAACGCCCTCAGCACCGCCGAAAAACCCATCACATTCATCTCCGAGATATGGATCACGGGAGCGACACCCGCCACGGCCTGCATACGGTCGCCGCCGAAGTAGCGAAACTCCGCTGACGCATCCACACGACGCAGAGACTCCATCAGCCGTGCCGCATGCACATCCCCGGACGCCTCCCCGGCCACTATTATATATCTCATAGCAATAAATCTTTACATTCCCACGTTATAACCATTATTATGGAGTGTAGGCTTTAGCCTACGCATAAACCTATGGAGTGTAGGCTTCAGCCTACGCAAAAACTTAAGGAGTATATACAAAATTAATAAAACTTTTCCGATGCGCAGCATTCTTTACCTCATATTGGCCGCTGTCGCCACCATCGTTATCTCATCCTGCATCAGTGACGATATCACCAGCGACCCGGCCGCGACCATCACTTTCTCGAGAGACACCGTGTCATTCGACACTGTCTTCACCGACCTGGGTACCCCCACAGCACGACTCCAGGTCTTCAATCGCAACAAGAAGGGGTTGAATATCAGCCGCATCCGCTTCGCTGACGAAAACACACCCTTCACCATCAACGTCGATGGAGTCAGCGGCAAGACCTTCTCGGACGTAGAGATACGCGGCAACGACAGCATATATATTTTCCTCGAGTGTTATATTCCGGAGAATAGCGACAAGCGGCCCCGCCTCGTCGAGGACAAGCTCATCTTCACCGTCAACGGTCGTGACCGCACCGTGGTTGTCGAGGCGTGGGGACAAAACGTCATCCGTCTGCGCAATCTCAACATCACCGAGGATATGACCCTCACCGACGAAATGCCATACGTCATCTTCGACTCACTCCGTGTCGCCAAGGGAGCGACACTGCGCATCGAACCCGGGGCTCAGCTTCTCTTCCATGACAAGGCGTCGCTCACTGTCGCCGGTACGCTGCAGGCTGTCGGAGCACCGGACAGGATGATAGATATGCGCGGAGACCGGCTTGACAATGTCCTCCCGGATGTCGGTTACGATATACTCGCCGGCCAGTGGCAAGGTGTCCGGCTGCTCCCCGAAAGCTTTGACAATCAGTTGGAATATGTCGATATGCGCAGCACGGTTCACGGTCTCGTAGCTGACTCATGCGGGGTTACCGACCGCGTCAAACTCACCCTGCTCAACAGCTGGCTCCACAATTCGCAGGCCAATGCCCTGCGTTCTGAGCACGCGCAGATCAATGCCTACGGTTGCATATTCTCCGAGGCTGCCGATGCCGTCGTCCTGCTCAATGGAGGTGTCCACGACTTCGTACAATGCACCATCGCCAACAATTACCTCTTCAGCGCCATCTCACAACCGCTCCTCACCCTCCTGCATACCGGCGCCGCGAGCGATAACGACGATGACAGCGGCTCCGCACTCCCCTATATGACGGCCACCTTCGCCAATTCCATCATATACGGTCTCGGTACGGATATCACCCCCGGCGATCTCACTGACTCCGGCGTATACATCTACAACACCCTGTTCAAGAGTGAGGGTAGCAACGACGACCACTTCATCGACTGTCTTTGGGATACAGATCCGCTCTTCCTCACCAATCGCGAGGAGTACTACTTCAATTATATGGTGGCTGATGATTCACCGGCCGTAAATGCCGGACTGGCCTCATTTGTCCGCCCCTTCTTCGAGCGCGACATGTACGGCACCTCGCGGCTCACGCCGGGAAGTTCCACGACAACTGCCGGCGCTCTGGTGCCCCGGCAATCGGCGACTGAGTGATATCCACATAGAGTGTGTCGTCGGGCAAAATCCCTTCGATGACGTCAGGCCACTCTATCAGGCAGAGTGAACCCGAGTAGAGGTAATCCTCCGCCCCCATGTCGAGAGCCTCGCCGAGATCCTCCAGACGGTAGCAGTCGAAGTGATAGATCTCTTCACCCGAGGGCACCCGCTCATACACATTAATAATAGCAAAGGTCGGAGAGGATATCTCATCGCTCTCCACGCCCAACACGCGGCACAACGCGGAGATAAAGGTAGTCTTTCCCGCTCCCATCCCGGCACGAAAGGCCACGACACGCGGTGACCCTCCCGCACCCACCATATCCGTGGCAGGCACTAATCCGACCCCCTCCCTATCCGTGGCAGGCATTAATCCGACACGCTCGGCAAACGACCGGGCCGCATCATCGATCCCCTCTATATTATCAATATATATAGTCATATACGCTCTCCTGTTTCTTACTGTTTTTTGTCAGTGCGGACGCTATTTATAGCGTCCATCATAGCGTCCATACCATCACGGCTTTACCGGTATCAGATTCCCTCTGCCCGGAGGATAGATCTTGTGAGGATCAGCCGTGTCCACATGCGTGACAATGATCCTGGAGTCACCGCGCCACGGCATCGCCGTCCGATACTGTTTCAGCTCGACGCGTGCCGGGAGATTGGCCAGCATCAACCGACGCAATTCCGCCGCGATGTGATCATCCTGCACACTGAAACGTATATCACCCTCGTAGGGGGTCACCGTATCGGCCAATGACTTATAGGGGAGCAGAACACCCTCAAAGGTCTTGAATATCTCGCCGCGGTGATCGATTGTCTCGACATATCCATACTGGATCGTCCCCTCGCTGTATGGAGTGAACGTCCTGATATATAGCGCATAGAGCAGACCGAAACAGATGCCCGTCACGGCCACCCATATCCATATACGCGTAGAGCGGGCCGGCTTGAGATGCTCGAATTCGCTCTCCTCACGATCCCAATAGGCCGGATCCTCCGGTGAGAGTACCGGCTCCTTGGGTTTCTTCTCCTTCACTGGCTCCGGGCGTACATCCTCAAAGTCGTCAAAGTCATCCACCGGATGCTCGTAGTCCGTATTTTTCGGTTTTATTATCATCAATCCTTAATTCTTAATTTGCTTTTTGCAATATATCCCATAGTAAAGATTCCCAGCAGTATGAGCATCACTGTCTGACCCGACCACTGTATTATGGAGAATGCCGTACCCTCGGCGTCGGAGATACCGTACAGAGCCAGGCCGAACATCACGGCGATATTCCACGGACCCAGTCCTCCGTTGGACGGTATGGCCATACCGATAGCCGACAGCACAAAGGCCACAAGACAGGGCTGCAGGCCGAACGCCAGCGAACTCTCGCGACACAGGTCGGCAGTGAAGGGAAATGCAAAAAAGGCGACATACAGCTGTGTGTAGTAGCATGCCCACAACAGTACGGTATAGAGCAGGAAGAGACCGCGGCCACGCATACGCGCCACCGTTGCGAAGCCATACCATAACTGCGCGCACCATTCGCGACACTTGATCACCAGCCGGCTCCCGCTGAAGATACGTATCAGGGCTGCCACTATTATCACTGCGCCGACCAGAGATACCCAGACCAGCGGATTGCTGATGATATTCAGTATGCCGATACCCACAGGATATTTCGTCAGAAAGGCCATGATGGCGTCATGGGCCACGATAAAGGTCAGCAGCAGCAACGTCAGCACCGAGAGTGTATCCGACAGGCGGTCGGACATCATCGAACCGAACACCTTCGTGAACGGAGCCTTCTCACGTGACGAGATATACGTGCAGCGCCACAATTCGCCAAGCCGCGGAAATACCAGATTTAACGCATAGCAACCGAATATAGAGCAGCAGAGAGCCATAAACGGTGCATGTATATCCATTGATGTAAGCTGCAGACGCCAACGCGCCGCGCGGATGATATGAGATACGATCGAGAGCAACATCGCCAGGATGATCCACCATATATCGCAACCGTCACGGATGATGGCCACCATATCGCTGAAGTTCACCTTCTTAAAGAGCCACCATACCAGCAGTACGGTCAGCGCAACCGGCACAATAAACTGTACCACCGGTCCGAGCCATCGATGTCCGCCACGCCCTGCCGGACGCGTCTTATCGTTGTTATCGAGAGGCGACAGCCCCATTCCATCACTCATATATATTATATAGAATAAATTCGCACGCAAATTTACAAAAAATAATCCGACACCACAATATCCCGCGCTATTGCGACAGATTTCACCTCTCAACGGGTCTACGACCCCTAAATTTTAAGGAACGCGCTCTAAATCGCGCTCTAAATATGCGCAAAATCAAAAAAATCCCGCATTTTTTTTTGTCATTCAAACTTTTTTGTCTAACTTCGCAGTCACAAATGCGCTAACCACGCACAGGGCCCATTCGTCTATCGGTTAGGACGAGAGATTTTCATTCTCTAAAGAGCAGTTCGACTCTGCTATGGGCTACTAATAATATTAAAAGCATAAAATACAGAAATGGCAAATCATAAGTCATCACTTAAAAGAATCCGTCAGGCTGAGAAGCGCAGACTCGAGAACCGTTACTGGGCTAAGACCGCACGCAACGCCGTGCGTAAGGTCCGCAAGATGGAAGATGCGGCTGAGGCACAGGCTGCTTACGACAAGGTAAGCGCACTCCTCCAGCGTCTTGGCCGCAAGAACGTGATCTCGAAGAACAAAGCAGCCAACCTCTGCAGCGGCCTTCAGATTCACATCAACAAGCTTACAGCTGCCGCAAAGTAATTTCGGTCTGCTGATGATGGCCCATTCGTCTATCGGTTAGGACGAGAGATTTTCATTCTCTAAAGAGCAGTTCGACTCTGCTATGGGCTACTCCCCAAATCCATCCTATCCCCCGAGACCCGTTGCCTCCCCCGAGGCGCGGGTCTCAACTTTTTTTATTCAATTCATAATTAGCTACGCTCAAGCTAAAGCAAGTCATAAGGCATAATTGCAATACAAAAAGTCCTTAAGGTCTTTAACGACTTTAAGGACCTTAAGGACTTTCAGAGTATTGGCAGGAGGCCTTATTCCTCCACGATCACGAAGCCGTCACGCTTATTCAATGTGAGCTGAACCTTGGCGGGATCCTTCACTTTAAGGCTCTTCGCCTTGAGCGGGCCTTTGCCGTCTTCGGAGTAGAGGGTCACTTCCTGTCCTTTCGTGAGCATCGGGAGGTCGAGGGTGAGCTTAAGCGGCTTTTCCTCTGCCGATACGCCTGCGATATACCATTTCCCGTCAGTGCTCTTGCGCGCCAGCACTACATACTTGCCCGGATAGCCGTCGATGAATACTGTATCGTCCCATGTGGTAGGCACGGCCTTCATGAACTCGATGGCGTCGGCCGGGGCGTCCGTCAGGTTGTTGGGGGCGAGGGCGAAGTTCTGCACCGGATTCTGGAAGAGTACGGAAGTGGCGAGCTGGAACGCGTCGGTGGTGCGGCGTGTCGTGCCTCCGTCGTTGTTGCGGTTGAGGCGCTTGTTGAGCACCGTTCCCCCGTATTCCATCACTCCCGCCGCATTGCGGATGAAGGGATGAAGGGTGGCGTTGAAGTCTTCAATGTCGCAGAAATCCTGGCTGAAGACAAGGTTTTCGGATGCCAGCACCGCCTCGCTGCCCACATAGTTGGGATACATTCTTTCCCAGCCCCTCGGCATCGTGCATCCATGGAAGATGACGCTGATGCCGTGGTCGTTGGCGTCGCTGAGGATGTCCTCGTAGAGGCGCATCGTCTCCTGCTTGTCGCCGCCGAAGAAATCCACCTTTATTCCCTTTATGCCGAGGCTCTCGAGCCATTTCATCTCCTCCTTGCGCGGGATGGGACGCGACATCTTGTTGATCGGGCCCTGCTCGATGTCGTTCCACCAGCCGGAGGATGAATACCATATAAGGAGGTTTACTCCCTTCGATTGCGCGTACTTCGCAAGTTTCGCGATTCCGTCTTTGCCGATGTTGGTGTCCCACCAGTTGTCGACGAGCACGTTCTGATAACCCATGTCGGCTGCGAAGTCGATGAATTTTATCTGGTCGTCATAGTTGATTGAATTGTCCTGCCAGAGTATCCAGCTCCAGGTGCCTTTGCCCGGCTTAACCTCGAAGTCTGACCGGTAGAGGGGTTCCACGAGATTCCAGGGAATGGTGGTCTCCACGATTGGTTTGAGCGTCTTGCCTATGGTAATGGTGCGCCATGGGGTCGCGCCAGGCAGCGAGATGGCGGGATTGGCACTGCCGTTGCCGTTGTTTTCCTCCGGCATCGGGTATTCTATGGCGAACACTCCGTCCTTGTAGTCGCCGAGACGGCTTCCGCAGAAGTAACCGTCGACTCCCGTCTCCGTCAGGAGGGCCCAGCCGTTGTCGCCCACATGGAAGAGTGCGGGGAACGTGAAGCCGTGTCCGTACTGCGACGGTTCGTTGAGGGGTGCGTCGGCCTTGTAGTTCTCCTCATAAGAGGGTTTGGTACGTTTCCAGCCTATCATGGCGTCGCTCTGCGGAGTGAGGAAGGTAGTGGTGAAGTCCGGGAAACGGAAACCTGAGGCCTCCTTCTCGATTATCATGCTGCGGGTTCCGCCTTCTACGGGAATGACGTAGCGGAAAGCGATGTCGTTGTCGCCCACCTGCCATTCGATGCTCATGTCGCGTTTCTTACCTGCCGAATAGCTTTCGGTCAGTGTGTTGGCCTTCCAGTCGATATGGCTTTTCTTGATTTTTGCCTGATCATACGATTTGTCGACCTTTCCGGTCTTTTCTCCGGTAAGGGTGAGTCCTTTGGAGAAGTCTCCGATGTTCGACACGAATCCGAGCGGTGAGTCGAGAAGGATCGGCTGCCCGTCGTAGGTCACTGAATAGAGAGGCTGTCCCTCTGCGGAGAGCGATGTGGTCAGCACCAGACGTCCGTCAGGACTGCTCACGGTAGCCGCAGGTCCAGTAAGCCATGCGCATACTGACGCGCACAATGCGATGTTTCTGAGTTTCATGATGATTGATATGGTTACTTGTCAATATTTTGAGTTGGGCCATAGAGTTTTTATCCGAAGATATCTGAATGTGTGCCAGTATCAATTAAAAGCAAAATCAGTTCAGAATCATTCTGTTCCCAGACTAAAAGCCAGTTTGGCTCAATGTGGCATTCCCATCTGCCAATATGTTTTCCCGTGAGCTTATGTGGTCTGTATTTATCAGAAACCGTGCCGGTATCTTCTAATTCAAGAAGCACTTCCTTCAATGAATTCATATTCAAACCCCTCTTCTGACATTTCTTGACCGATTTCTTGAATTTATTGGTACGATCTATGATGTATTTCATATGCCGAGATCTTTAAAAAGGTCTTCCATGGATTCGAATCGTTTTACTCTTCCGGCTTTGACATCCTCCAGGGCCTCATCTAAACCGCATTTTTTCTTCTTACCCGACTTGGCTATCGAAACGCCTTCGAGAGCGTTAAGTATTTTTCTTAAGTGAGGAAGTATTGATTTATCCTCGATATTGATCGTCAACTGTGTCATATAAATGATGGTATTAAAGAAGATATCTCCTTAGAGAGATATATCCGGATGTTTTTTGCAAAGTTAATAAAAAAAATCCATAGTTCATTTGGGTGGATGCGAATTTTTTAATAACTTTGTGAAAACCTAAAAACGAATCTGACATGGAATACAAAAGAATACTGCTGAAGCTCTCCGGAGAGTCGCTCATGGGAGCGCAGGGATATGGCATAGACCGTGACCGTCTGGAAGCTTACGCCCGCCAGATCAAGGAGATAGCTCAGGCTGGAGTGGAAGTCGGCATCGTCCTCGGCGGCGGCAACATCTTCCGGGGCCTCTCCGGAGCATCCACGGGCTTCGACCGCGTGAACGGCGAC
>CAMWUY010000042.1 GCA_947177615.1 uncultured Porphyromonadaceae bacterium | reverse complement strand
CCTTAGGCTGCTCCTTCTGAGAATGAACTATTTATCTCAAAAATAGTCCGCCCTGAATTTTAACATTTTTAGTGGAATGGGGTCTTAACCTGCTGACCTGAAGAATGAAATATATATTACCTTTGGTGATGACTCTCTGCATCGCCGTTGAGGTTCTCGCTGACGAATATCCCGATACCATCACCCGCCAACTTGAGGAGGTGGTGGTGACGGCTCGCAAATACGATGATGACATAATCCCTGCGCAAGTCCTGTCGGGGGAGGAGCTGAACAGGCTGAACAGCAACAGTGTGGCTGATGCGCTCCGCTACTTTTCGGGCGTTCAGGTCAAGGACTACGGAGGTGTCGGCGGTATCAAGACCGTCAATATACGTTCTATGGGAACAAACCACACAGGCGTAGTGTACGACGGAGTGGAGCTTGGCAACGCCCAGAACGGCCAGATAGATCTGGGTCAGTTTTCTCTTGACAATATTGAGGCGCTCTCCCTCTACAATGGTCAGAAAAGCGAGATACTGCAGCCGGCCAAGGATTTCGGCTCAGCCGGAACAATCTATATGAGAACTCGCACACCGACCTTCAACCAAGGTGAACGGTATCACGCGAGGGCAACCCTCCGGACGGGCTCGTTCGATTTGCTCAATCCATCCGTACTTGTGGAATTAAAACTCAGCCGAAGTATCTCAGCCTCATTGAGCGCGGAATGGGTAAATTCAAGCGGAAAATATAAATTCAGATACAGACGCGTCAATCCGGCCGGAGAGTTAGCCTACGACACGACGGCTGTCCGCGAGAATGGCGATATCAATGCCACACGTATTGAACTCAACACCCACGGTGCTCTGAATAATGGTTCCTGGACCTTCAAGGTCTACAACTATAACTCCGAACGCGGAGTGCCGGGAGCGATTGTCAATAATGTATGGCGCAGAGGGGAAAGAATATGGGACACCAACTCATTTGCACAGGGACGTTATACCGGATATTTCGGGAGATTTTCCACTCTGAACAATATCAAATATGCCTTCTACCGTACTCACTATGTCAATAACGATGACAAGCAGGTGAAGATTGACAATCTCTACAAGCAGAAGGAGGTCTATATATCATCAGCCAACGCTTACGAGATTAACGATATATGGAATGTTTCGGCAAGCTATGACTTCCTCTGGAACACACTCGATGCCGATGTATACGGGTTTGTGAAACCTGACCGGGTATCACAATATCTGTCGCTTGCCACTGCTCTTAACCTCGACAGATTTAAAATGCAGGGGAGTGTGTTGGGTACTTTCATACATGACCGCATCAAAGGTCAGGAGGCTCCTGCGGATAAACATGTATTCTCACCGGCGGTGTTTATGAACGGATACCCGCTGCGCAACAGGGATTTCTCCATACGCATATTTTACAAACAGTCGTTCAGGATGCCGACATTCAACGACCTCTACTATGCAGATATGGGTAACTCCAAACTCTCACCGGAACGTGTCACACAATACAATGCCGGACTGCTGTATGACCATCACTCCTATGGATTTATCTCAACCGCGCGTGTCAGCGTCGATGCCTATTACAACCGTGTCAAGGATAAGATTGTAGCCTACCCCAAGGGACAGCAGTTTCGCTGGACCATGCTCAATCTCGGACTTGTGGATATCCGGGGTATCGATGTGACCGGCCTGCTGACTGTCAATCCCTGTAAGGACTTGTTTCTGACCGTGCGCGGGCAATATACCTTCCAGAGAGCAATCGACGTAACCAACCCTGCCGACAATTATTACCGTCACCAGATACCCTATATCCCTCGTCATTCAGGTGCCGCGGTCGTAAATGCGCAGTGGCGTGGATGGGGACTAAACTATTCATGGATATATGTAGGTGCAAGATATAATCAGCAGGAGAACATCAGATACAACTATACCCAGCCATGGTACACCTCCGACCTCTCGTTGAGCAAGGATTTCCGGTTAGGTAGAGTCAGCCTCAGAGGATTGATTGAGGTCAATAACCTGCTCAGTCAGGATTATGACGTCATTCTCAACTATCCAATGCCGAAACGTAACTACAGAGTCACAGTAACAGTGGAAATATGAAACTCAGACAGTTTTTCTCATATATATTTATATTTTCGCTCCTTCTGGTCGCCACAAGTTGTCGTGAGGACGAACTTGTGGTGCCCACGGAGTATGACATCATCGGTGACGAGCGACCGGGCGCCGATATACGCGGCTTCTATCTGGTGAACGAGGGTAATATGGGTTCAAACAAATGCACTCTCGACTACTACGACTATTACACCGGTCTTTATTCCAGAAACTTCTATGCCGAGAAAAATCCTAATGTCATAAAGGAACTTGGCGATGTGGGCAACGATATCGGGATATACGGCAGTAAACTATACGTCGTGGTCAATTGCTCTCATAAGGTTGAGGTCCTCGATGCTCACACCGGGATACGTCTCGGGCAGGTGGACATTCCCAATTGCCGATATGTCCGGTTCCACCGTGGCAAAGCCTACGTCAGCTCATACGTCGGGCCTGTACTTATTGACCCGAACGCTCCCAAAGGTGCGGTCTACGAGGTTGATACGCTATCTCTCTCAGTGACGCGTAAGGTCTCCGTCGGATATCAGCCCGAAGAGATGGAGATAGTGGATGACTATATGTATGTGGCCAACTCCGGAGGCTACCGCGCTCCCAATTATGACAATACAGTCTCGGTGATACAGATGATAGATTTCAAGCAGGTGCAGCAGATACCGGTCGGGATCAATCTCCACCGGTTGAAAAAGGATAAATATAACAAACTGTGGGTCACTTCGCGCGGCGACTATCAGTATCGTCCATCCCGTCTCTATGTGATGCAGAAGATCCCGGGATTTAACCGGATGGAAGTTACGGATACTCTCCCGTTGGCCTGTTCAAATATGGCGTTCTACGGAGAATATATGTATTATTATGCCACAGAATGGAACAACTATACTGCCTCCAACACTATCACCTACGGCATTATAGATATACGAACTAAGGAAAAGATTTCAGACAACTTCATCAAGGATGGCACTGAAAAAAACATAACCATACCATACGGTATAGCCATTCACCCTGAAACGGGAGATATTTTCGTGACCGATGCAAAGAATTACGTTTCATCCGGTACACTCTACTGCTTCTCCAATGACGGATACAAAAAATGGAGCGTCCGAACGGGTGATATTCCTGCACACATAACATTCCTGACAAAATGAAGATCCCGAAACACTCATATCTCTTATCACCCCTGTTGCTCCTATGGGGATGCAGCAACGACATTCCGATGGTCAATCTCGGAATCGACGATGTATATTACATCGCACGGATGCAGAAACTCGACTTGCACCCGGCATTGACCGGGAGCGAGTACGAATGGTATGTGAACGGCTCGTTGGTAAGCCGGTCGCGCGATTATATATTTCTCGCGCAAGATGAGGGTACGTATGATGTGGAGTTAAAGATTCTGGATTCATACACTCCCTACGATTTCTCATTTGTCATTAACGTCCTGCACGAGGAGATAGAATACAGCCCTTATATATCCAAGGTATACGACTATTGCCCGGCTCCGGGACAGTTTATTAACGAAATGCCCCGATATGAGGAGGGTGATACATACGCATCCATCCTTCAGAAAGCTGAAGAGTCAATATCGGGAACTAACGATATTATGATTTCACTCGGAGGATACGGAGGGTATGTGACATTCGGTTTTGACCACACCGTCATAAATGTTCCCGGTGAGAAGGATTTCCGAATATGGGGAAACTGTTTCTACGAATTGTTACAGCCGGATAAAAAAGGTGGCTCGGCCGAACCGGGGATAGTCATGGTAAGCTATGATACCAACTGCAACGGTCTCCCCGACGACGAATGGTATGAACTGGCGGGGAGTGAATATAATTCAGCCGGAACACGTCACGGATATTCCATAACATACCGACGCCCTGACCCGCAACGGGAAATAGTCGCTGATGAGGATAACAGTCTCGATGATATATATTATATAGGCTGGAGCGACAATACCGGACAAAACGGATATATGCCCAAAAATATCTTTCACAATCAGGAATATTTCCCCAAGTGGATAGATGATGATATGATTACATTCTCAGGCACATTGCTGGCCAATAACGCAGAGGATATAAGCGGTAACGGAAGCTACTATGTCTTATACAGTTTCCCATGGGGATATGTGGACAATCATCCTAACGAGTATGAGGATTTAAACTCATTTGACATATCGTGGGCGGTAGATTCCGACGGTCGGCATGTCGAACTGCCGGGTGTTGATTTCATCAGGGTCTATACGGGACTCAACCAGTACTGCGGATGGTTGGGTGAGACATCTACAGAAATAAGCCGTGCGCAGGATTTGCACATTCTACTCCCCACCTTACCCAATCCATAAGGAGATTCTTTTACTAACCATTTAAATAAAACAATCATGAGAAAAGTACTACTCTCGTTAGCTATCGGATTGACGGCAATGTCAGCAATGCCTCATGCGATAGATTTCGACAAAATCAAGTCTTGGACAGGCGAAGGACCAAACCGAGCCGCCCTCGCAGTGACAAACGATGACGCAGCCTCAGACCCTAAAGTTTATGTATGGGGATTTCGCTGGGCGGACGGCCAGAGACCCACAGGAGAGGATATGTTTAAAGCCATCTGCGCCAATACGGACAATCTGGTACTTCTGACCCAGACTACAGGCCAGTATGGCTCGACAGTCTGCGGTATCGGCGTGGGTAATGCCGAAAAGCTGCTCGAAAATATCTATTTCGATTTCGAGAAGGCACTCAATTACGAATTTATCAACTTCGATTACTACAATACCAATTCATTTTTCGGACAGTCGGAAGCTCCGGGCGACCGAACACCCGAAATATGTGCCGAAGCTGTTAAAAAGGCCATTACTTCCGAATGTCATTACATACAGCATCCTCTAGACCAGCCGACTTACGGCTATCCTGCATACGACTATGACTGCTGGGATATGACCGACCAAGGATGGAAATACGGTTGGTGGACATCGGCTTGGTATAGCGGATACTGGAGCTACTGGACAATTACAGGACATTCCGACGAGTGGATGTATAGCGGCACCGGCTTCACCGGACGAATTCTCTCAGACGGATGTGTGGACGGATGGTCGTTAACCATGTTTGAGAGCCCGAAGGTAGGTGGAGTTGGCGAAGGCACTCCACCGTCAGACAATCCCGACATGTATATATACTGTGAACCTAAAATAATAACGGGAGTTGACGAGGTTAATGTTGCTGAAAACGAGCCGGAGGAATACTATACTCTGACTGGAGTTCGCGTTGATGCTAACGCTCTCGTTCCGGGCATTTACATTATCCGGACAGGAAACACTGCGAAAAAAATATTAATCCCATAATACATTAAAAACCATTTCTTACAATGAAAAAAATCCTTTTAATGCTTGCCGGCACTCTGCTCGGCACAGCCGGAGTCATGGCCGCTGCGCCTGACCTCGCGAAAGCCCGCTATACAGTGGGTGAAGGATCTGACACCTATCTGTTGGTCCTGAGATTTAATGTCCCGGAACGGATGGACAACTTTGTTTATGCCGTAAAATCGGACAATACCGCTCTTACCCCGTTGGATGCGCTCGATCTTGTATCAGGCATTGACAGCCGTCTGAAAGTAGAGATGCAGGATGGAGAACCGACGGTCTCGATTGACCTGAACGGCGACTCACAGATCGACAAAGCAGATATCAAAGATGTAAAGCTGTCGACGGCAGCCACCACAACGGAGGTCGCAACTGATGGGACAACCCCTGTGCTGACACTTTCTCAGGATGGCGATGACGCATCGGCAAGTGCATACTACTTCTATATTCCCGGCCCGGATGAAGAGGGTGTATGGCTTCCGGAGGAAATGACTGTGAAGCTGAGTGATAATGCGTCGGTGATACCATGTTTCGTGCAGGTTCCTGACGGAAAACTGAGCTCTACTACCAACTGGCAGGCATCTTCGAGCAATGAGAGCTACCGTCTTGACCGCTCGATTATCATCACTCCGTACACATTGGTCGATGATACATATAATGCGCGTCTCACATTTACAGGAACAACAGGAAGCACATATCTGCGGTATCGGCCCTACGGGGTATACAGTTATTATGATAGTAACTACATGACTCTGAATGTGGAAGCTCCGGAAGTTCCTGTAACATCAATTACGATGAAGCAGTCTGAGGTGACTTCGGGTCTCAATAAGGAGGTGAAGTTGCTGTTTGACTATGAACCGGCCAACGCCACATATACTGCCGTGGCAGCAGAGGTTGAGGATACATCTATTGCATCTTTTTCCGCTACGACAGGGCTTAAAACCCAAACAAAGAAAGGCTCCACAAAGGTGACCGTTTACACTGCCAATGACAAGTCGGTTTCAACTGAATTCACGCTGACCTGCGATTTGGAAAACCCGGTCAAAAGTGTCAATTTCGGTCCCGGCACAGAGGATGGCGTAATCAACGTATATGTAAAACAGCTTATCGGTCTTCGTCCCGTTGTGCTGCCTGAGAATGCGGACATCAAGGATGTAACGATCACTGTCACTGACAACGGTACGACCCGCGATGACTTCACCTGCTCGACATATAAAGTGAACTGGTGGGATAACGACGGCACTCGTGTACCGTTTTTCGAGCTCTCCGGTCATCGTCCTACCGGTGATCACCCGGCTAAAGTCCATGTAGTTTCGGCTGACGGAGCATACGAAAAAGATTTTATCGTAAATGTACTCGAGAGCGACCGCACTCCTCTGGAGGGTGGTTATACTGACGGCACTATTATTCTGAACGAGGAGTGGTTTGGTCACACCAACGGTGGACTGAACTATATCACCCCTGATAATCAAGTTATCTATCAGGCATACGAGCGTGAAAATCCGGGAATGTCGTTCGGATGTACATCGCAGTATGGTACTATATGGAATGACAAACTGATTGTAGTGTCCAAACAGCCGGATGACGGTGGAGACGTGCTTCGTGGTGGCGGTTGCGTCGTGATTGCCGATGCAAAGACCCTCAAGCGAATCGGCGGCTATTATAATCGTCCCACATTTGAAGGCAAATCCGGCGACGGACGAGCCGTGGCCGGTGCTACCCCTGACAAAATCTATGTGACCACGAGTAGCGGTATATATATCTTGGATATCACCGATGTGGAGAATCCTGTTGTGACAGGTTGTCTTGCCGGAGGAACAGGCGATGACCTGTATTCAGGTCAGGTTGGAGATATCATCAATGGTGGAAAATATGTATATGCAGTGATGCAGAGCACCGGTATACTTTGTATCGACCCTCTTACCGATAAGATTGTAAAGACTATAGAGGATGTCAATGCTCAGGGTGTAACCCAGACAGCTGACGGCAAGGTATGGTATGCGACGATTACCGACGGACACTCCGTTTTTGTTGGCATCGACCCGGAAACTCTTGAAGAGACAGACCGCATAGATATGCCAGCTGAGATCGGTACTGTTGCCTGCGGATGGGGAGCATGGCGCTCCACTGCATTCAAGGGAGACCACACAACGGGCAACCTCTGGTTTACTACCGGTGCCGGCTCGATTGTCGGCGGTGGCACTTACTACTACCGCTTCAATCCTAAGACCGACGCCCCCGCTTCCATCGAGCCCTTCTTCTCACTTGCAGGTGTTACAGGTGTAAACGGATTCGGTGAAGAGGTTGAGCAGATGAACTACGGTACCTCAATCTTTGACCCGATCAATAACCGACTCATTGTAATGACGGGACGCAAGGGAGCTGCCAGCGGACAGTATCGTGACCATTGGGTGCATTTCGTCGATGGTAATACAGCACAGATATCGCGTACCTTCAAGCTTAATCCCTATTATTGGTTCCAGTCACTCCCCATCCTGCCCGACAAGCATGATGTCGTGATAGACCTTGAGACTATTGAGATGAAGCCTACGGATGACACCAAGGAGATTGACCTGTCGGAGCTTGTCACAGACCGTGATAATATCGACAGCAATATCAGGATATCACTACTTGAGCAACCTATGCGACTTGCAGCCGTTGATCAGGAGGAAGCTCATGCGGTGGTAAAACTTGATGGCAAGAAGTTGCAGATTACGCCTGTTTCCGAAGGTGATCACTACTTTACTCTTGTGGCTCAGTCAAACGGTCGAGCCGTAACTAAGACAGTTCATGCCAAAGTCGGAGTAACCACGGGAATAGATAATAACACAGTTGCTTCAAAATCCATACACTGCGACGGACACCGTCTGTACATCAACGGCTTCAACGGCGAGAACATTACCGTTTATACTATAGACGGACAGACACTCAATTCGTTCAGCGTAGATGAGGACAACTATATCTTCGATTTCGGAGGTCATACCGGTATGTATCTCCTCAAATCAGATTCCAACTACAGCACCAAGGTTATTATCAGATAATGAAACTTAAAGCTATTATAGTATCCGCTTTCCTGTCGGCGATGACTCCGGTCATCGCCGCACAGGATCCGGATTACACTCAGGGTATCATCTGGGTAAACGAAGACTGGTACGGACATCAGAACTCCACGGTCAATTATCTTTTACCGGATGACCCGGATGGCCAATTCTGGAAATATCGCATCATTCAGATGGAGAATCCGGGTATGGAACTCGGATGCACAAACCAATACGGAGCTTTATGGCATGGTCGGCTCTATCTTATTGCAAAACAGGATAAGGATCCCGGAGCCGACATTACAGGAGGCCGTATCACTGTCTGTGATGCCAAAACAATGAAAATCCTGCATCAGCAGAGTCTGATTGATCCATCCGGAGCGCAATGTGACGGACGCGGATTTATCGGTGTGGACGAGCATAAAGGCTACATATCCTCCAGTAACGGGGTATGGATTTTTGACCTCGACACCTATACCGTAACAGGACAGGTGGAGGGGTCGGCCAATCCGAATGCCGGTGGTGATAACGATAAACCGAATACTGACCCGACCGGCTCTCTGTATCACGGACAGTCGGGAATGATGGTCGCTGCCGAAGGAAAAATATTTGTTGCCCATCAGCAATACGGACTTCTGGTTATTGATCCGACATCCGACAAGGTTACACAGACTCTGTCGATGGATATTGTTCAGAAGGGAGCGGGTATCGGCTCGGTCGTGAAATCTAAAGACGGGTATCTGTGGCTTTCGGTAGCAAAAAATCTTCAGGGCACGGGAGCCTTTCTCAATTATATTGTAAAGGTAGACCCGAAATCTATGGAATATGAAATCATTGGCATTCCCGAAGGGATGTATCCACCCTCCAATTCATGGTATGCCTGGACACCGGATGCCTTTGTGGCATCAACCGTTCAGAATTGCCTGTATTGGAAAGGGGGACCGAATAGATGGTTCTCAGGTACAAAAATATATAAATTCGACTGTGACACCCATAGACAGACACTCTTCATAGACCTTGAAGAGGAGGGCGCCGACTGGAAACTGTATGGATGTGCGCTCGGTGTACACCCGGAGACAGACGAGCTTTATATGGCTCTGTATCATGAATTCGGCACACCTACTTACATCACACGTCGCTATTCCCCTGAGGGAGAGAAGATCCGTGATTATGAGATGATAATGAACTATTGGTTCCCGTCACTTCCGATATTTCCTCAGTCGCAAGAAAATAATGATTCCGGGATCGGCGAGGTCATAACTCAAGAGTCGTCTTATTTAGGAACAATCTATAATCTGCAGGGTCAGCCGGTTAAGACTGATGTGGAATATGGAAAATGGGATTGTTTGACCCCGGGACTTTACTTATGGCGGAATGCAGAAAAAACTCATAAATTTCTTATTCCCTGAATAATACTGTCTCTCAGACCGGGATGACGAAGTCACAATAAGTTTAAAGCAAAAGAACGCGTTCCTTAAAATTTTTAAGGAACGCGTTCTTATTAGTCCGAAGACTATTATTCGTTATCTTCCTCAACGCCGGGTACTGCCTGATTCATGGCTGCTTGACCCTCTGCGCTGTCATACCAGCGCGAATACATCAGATAGTTCTTGGCGATCTTCACATTCATCTCCTTAGCTTTTTCGGGCTCTACCATCTTGATGAATTTGGCAGGTGCTCCGGCCCACATCTCGTGAGGACCGATCTGTGTGCGACTCAATACTACCGATCCTGCCGCCACCAGAGCTCCTTCACCTACTACGGCGTCATCCATCACTATTGCTCCCATGCCAATGAGGGCATAGTCGTGGATCTTTGCTCCGTGGATCACCACATTATGACCGATAGAAACATCATTGCCGATCTCGATGGTGGATTTCTGATACAGGGTGTGCAGGACACTGCCATCCTGGATATTGACGCGATCACCTATGGTGATGGTATTGACGTCGCCTCGCAATACGGTTGAAAACCATACGCTACACTGTTCTCCCATTGTTACGTCACCTACCACCACTGCATTTTCGGCCAAGAAGGTCCCTTCACCGATCTTTGGGGTAAAGCCCCTGACTGATTGTATGATTGCCATATTATATAGTCAATATTTTATGTATTCTGTTATTCGGTTTTTATTTCAAAGGCTCTGTTTTCTCCTCCATCCATTTGGCCTCTTCGGCTGTCAAAAGCGGAGTCAGACGGCGACGCACCTCTGAGTGATAGTCATTTACCCATTCTATCTCCTCGGGTGTCATGATCTCAGTCTCAAAAAGGCTGCGGTCAAACGGGAAGAGGGTCATAACCTTAAAGCCGAGGAACTTGCCGAATTCGGTAGACATCCGTTCCTCGGTCACGATCAGATTTTCGCAGCGTATGCCGTATTTGTCAGTGAGATAGAGTCCCGGTTCGTTGCTGGTGATCATGCCGGGCTCAAGGGGTGTCGGATTGATATTGAGACGTATGTTCTGAGGTCCTTCGTGACAGTTGATGAAGAAGCCGACGCCATGGCCTGTGCCATGGAAGTAGGCTTTACCCTCCTGCCATAGATACTGACGTGCCAACGCATCAAGTTGGTGACCGGTTGTCCCCTCGGGGAATATCTGGCGTGCCAGGGCGATATGTCCCTTCATCACCAGTGTGAAGTCGTGTCGCTCTTCGGCAGTCGCGCCTCCTAGTGCTATCGTACGTGTGATATCTGTAGTACCGAAGGTGTACTGACCGCCGCTGTCGACGAGCAGCAGACCTTGTCCCGTGACAGGTACATCTGTCTCTTCGGTCGGCTCATAGTGGACGATAGCACCATGTCCCTGCCAGCCTACGATTGCTGCAAATGACTCATCCACACAGCTCGGATCGGTAAGACGCAGTGCGCGAAGGCGCTTGGCCAGCTCCACCTCCGTGAGCTTACCCTCCGGATATTCACGCTCGATCATCATGAAGAATCGTGTCAGCGCCACACCATCTTTCTCCATAGCTATGGCCAGATTGCTGAGCATGGTGCTGTTCTTGATACTCTTCAGTTTTGCGACACCGGCACCGCCGAAGACCGGTGTGCAGGCGATATGATCGTACAGACCACGGGATGTCTTCTCAGGGTCGATGAGCAGACGGGTCTCTTTGGGTAGAGATGCTACATATTTCAGTACATCATCGTATGGTTTGACCTCGATATGATATTTGTCAATATGCTCCTGAACTGCCGGAGTGAGTTTTTCGCTGTCAATGAAGAGTACGCGGTGATTGTCATCAATATAGAGATAGCTGACAAAGATCGGAGAGTAGGTGATGTCACCGGCGGTACGCAGATTGGTTGCCCATGCGATGTCATCGAGAGCCGAGAGCATGATGGCATTGGCCAGTTCCCCTTTGACCTCAGTCATGATACGTGACATTTTGCTGTCCACACTCTCGCCGACTATTGACTCGTCATGTACGAATAGCTTGTTCTTAGGGCGTTCAGGTCGGTCGGGATAGATGTAGTCAAATTGAGGAAAATCGGTATTAAGGTTGACGCCATTATCCTTCAGCTCCTGTTCCAGGCGTTGCGCCAGTGAGATTGAGAAGGTCATACCGTCTATGCCTACAGTCTGTCCGGCGTTGGTGTGTTCGGTCACCCAGTCGATAAGGTCTACAGCCTCCGGACCATCTTCGGGCATCATTTTGAAACCTGTCCCCTTCAGCTGATCCTCAGCCTGCAGGAAGTAGCGTGAATCGGTCCAGCAGAGGGCCTCATCGTGTGTGATAACAGCTGTGCCGTTGGTGCCGTTGGTGGACCAGAAACCGGTCAGCCACTCGCGGCCGCGCCAGTGGTGGGGTGGTATCTCTGACTGGTGCGGGTCGGTACCCGTGATGATACATACATCGATGTTGTGTTCCTTCATAGCTGCGCGCAAACGCTGCAGGTATTCAAGGTTCTTCTTTTCCATATCTTATATTTAAGGTTATAATTTCTTGTCACAAATATAACAATTATTTATAAAACGGCATTATTTCTAAATATTTTAATTAACTTTGCTGGACTACCGTTTAGCAGAAGCCCGGCATGGGGTTGCGTATGCTAAAGTGGGTGGGTGGGAGATCAATATTTCCCGATTTTTTGAGAACGTTTACTAATGCGCATTTCTTGACGGTCTGAAATCTGGTAAATTTCTATATGGAGTCAAGAGTGAGGCAACAGTAGATGTCTTGCGGATATGTAAATATGACACATTGGATATTGTGAGATATCCTGTATATAGACATATTCACGCGTAGGCTTCTGCGTTGCTCATTCGACTCCATGGGCAATACCAGAGCCTCAGACCGTAGGATGAGCAATTATAGTACAGATTCCTACGCTTTCTTATTTTATAACCTGACACCGACGAGGGGATGACCGAGGTGACACTGGTAAGATGAAACGAAGGTTTTTTTTGTTTTTAATTTGCTTCTTATTTATCCCTTGTATCAATGCAGCAAGTGGCAGTGCCGGCAAGGGTATAAGATGGGAGTTGAAAAATGGTGTGCTCACTATATCCGGCGTCGGTGAAATGAAAAATTATGGCCGGGATTTGCCTTGGATATCCTCAGACGTTGAAAAATTAGTAATATCAGATGGTATCACAAATGTCGGCAGCAACCTATGCCGCAACAGTGTAAATCTGTTATCCGTCACTTTGCCATCTTCTCTGAAAAGTATCGGGCATGATGCCTTTTATAATTGTCGCAGATTGACCGATATCCATATTCCGTTTGGTGTAGAGGAGATTGGTGATTATGCCTTTTACGGCTGTAGCGCGTTCATAGAAATAGATATACCTATCAGTGTAAAACGTATCGGATCGAAAGCATTCGCAGAATGCAGCAATCTGATTACGGCACGTCTCTCTGCAGGCATAGATAGTGTGGGTGATAAAGCGTTTGAAGACTGCCTGTCACTGGCCAACCTTTCAGGCCTACCGGACTACATCACTACAGACTCCTTTGCGAAATACGGGTTCAACCGTGCGGCCGTAAAAAATTATTGGGACCGTAAAGAACAGATGGCAGCCCGTTTCGGTAATGCTTCCGGTGCAATCAATAATAATACTGCAGGGACTTCGGTAGCAACGGTGCAGCCTTCGGATGTAGATGAGGATATACCGTTCACCGGAGGTAACAATCCCAATTATTTTGCTCTCATTATTGCCAATGAACATTACGGCAAGTTTGCCGACGTGCCATACGCCAACAACGATGGTGAGACGTTCGCTCTCTACTGTCATCGCACCTTGGGTATCCCGGAAAAGAATATCCTGATGTATAAGGATGCGTCATACGGGTCTATGCGCGAGGCTTTCAGCGACCTTAGAATGATCAATGAGGTGGCCGGTAATGATATGAAAGTGATCTTCTACTACGCCGGACACGGTGCGCCCGATGATGCTACACTTGAGCCATATCTTATCCCCGTAGACGCGGGACGTATCAATAGAGATGTGTGTGTGCCGTTGTCTCAGATATATAACGAACTCGGAGCAATGGATCTTACATCGGCGGTCGTTTTTCCATTCTCTTATACACATCTCCGAGCCCACCAGACAAGAGGCAATCTCGTATGCCGTGTTGTGCTTGAAAAAAAAAGTGGGGGGGGGGGGGGGGGGGGG
>CAMWUY010000041.1 GCA_947177615.1 uncultured Porphyromonadaceae bacterium | reverse complement strand
GATGCGTATAGACTCATGATTTTCTATATATTGATCTGATGAGTATTGATAATTGGATATTGCGTATATTGATCGGAGTTTCGGCAGCCTCTTATTTGGATATCTGAACCTTGGCGCCGTCGGCGAGTTTGGCCTGTCCGAATACGACAACCTGTGAGCCATTGTCTACACCGCTGATGAGCTCGTAGGCGTCACCGAGTCTCTGTCCGAGCTGCACCTTATTGTATGACACCTTGCCATCCTTGTAGACGTAGACATAATGGTCGCCGGAGCCGGGTTGCTTGACCACAGCCTTGTCGGGCACCACAACACGGGACGCTGTGCCAAAGACCATGCTTACACGTCCGAACATGCCGGGAAGGATGCGGTCGCCGGGGTTGGGCACAGTGATTTCTACACCGAATGTGCGTGAGTTTTGGTCAATGGTCGGTGAAATCATGGTCACTTTGCCGGTGAAGACCTCGTCACCGTATGTATCGAAAGTGACGTTGGCCGGCATACCTTTCCTGACATTGACAAATTCTGACTCGGAAACATTGATAGCTATCTTAATGGGATTGGGCTGTGCAATGGTCAGTATTGGAAGTGCTCCGGTCATATCACCGGGATCATAGTTGCGTGCTGTCACAACTCCATTGATCGGAGAGGTGAGTACAGTGTTCTCAACCGCGTGACGCAGAGTGCGCTCGGCGGCAGCCACAGCGTTGCGGGCATTGACAAGCTGAGCCTGCATCTGGTCGACTGCCTGTTGTGTGCCTCCACCGATTTTGAGAAGTTCGACAGCACGGTTATAGTCAGCCTCCACAGTCTTGAGTGAGGCCTTGGCTGTCTGAACCTGCAGCTCGTATGATGTGGTATTGACATCATCGAGCACGACGAGACGCTGGCCCTTGCTGACACGCATACCCTCATCGACGAGTATCTGCTTTATGCGAGCCGGCATCGCCGATGAAATATTGTTGATAAGATCGGCCTCGGCAGTGGCAGTATATGTGCCAACCTGTTCAACATCACGTTCGGAGACATTCTCTATCTTGACGATAGGGAGTTCCTCCTTCTCCTCATTCTGCTCCTTGTTACCTCCGGAGCATGCGGTCAGGACTACTGAGAGTAGTGCTGACGCAGTGTAACTCATATATCTTTTCATGTTGTGAATATAATTTTCAAAAGTTGATATGGTAATTGTGAAACGACCTCAATGACTATTTCTGTTTTAGCGTCCCTGATAGTCTTTGCCGAGCAAAAGATCAAGTTCAGATGTCGAACAGAGGTAATTGTATATAGATTGGTAATAGGCGAGCTTGGCGGCGGTATTGGCCAGTTCGCTGTCCCGTAGATTCAGATAAGTGGCGGCTCCTATCTCAAAGCTCTTCTGCATGATCTGGTAGGCTTTCTCAGCCTGATGCACATTTTCTTCCGAAGACTTGATCTGCATGACCTCACGGTTGATGTTATCGAGAGCCAATTCCACCTGCATCTGCAGCGAATTGACGAGATTCTCCCGTTGCAGGTCGAGTTCGCGGCGTTGAGCCTGCGCCTGCTTGAGTGCGTAATATTTGTTTCCGCCACTGAATATAGGCACATTCAGAGCCAAGGCCACGTTGCTGTAAGGATTGAAACTCTGGTTTTTGAATGGAGAGCCGTTGGAGAGCGATAACCAGTTGAGATTGTATGACGCACCCAGTGTCGGTATCCATGCTCGTTTACGTAACGATATTGTCTGATCCAGCAGCTTGGCATTGATGTCAAGGGTACGTAATGAGGAGTTGTTACCCAGTCCGGTGTCCGCACCGAGTGCGTAGCCGTACATGTCACTTTGCATATCCTTGAGTGTCACGGCCGGTTCCACATCAAGCGTGTAATCCACCCCCATGAGAACGACGAGCTGCAGTTTGCATTGACGCACGGCGATATCAGCTTGCAGTAGTTCCGGTTCAAGATTTTTGACCTGCACCGAGGAGCGCAACACGTCATATTCAGAGGCTGTCCCGGCAGCGAACTGTTTCTCGTAGAGGTCCGCATTTAATTTTGCAATATCATAATTCTGTTGTACCACTTCGCGTGACGCTATGGCCAACAGCAATGCGTAATAGGCTTTATTGACCTGATTGACCAGATCGAGTCTTGAGGCGCGGGCAGACTCCATCGCATTAAGGATCTGCGTCTGACTGATATTGATAGACTTCCACAATTGCGGAGCTATGAGTGGCAAAGTGGCGTTAAATCCCATATTCCACGTGTTATCCGAACCCATCTTGAGAGTTTGACTCTGTCCTCCCATATCCATTCGGATGGTCTGGAGCTCGATAGAACGCTGGTATGCGGCCTGAAAGTCGATTGTCGGGTACAGTCCCGACTGTGATTCGCGTTTGGCATACTCCATACGTTGCACCTCCATGTCCGCTACCTTGACTGTGGGACTGGTGGAGAGGGCAATGTCTATACACTCTTCGCGCGTCAGCGTGACACTCTCCGCACGCAGGGCGCCGAGAGTGGATATGGCTAACAATGCTGAGATGCAAAATCGTTTCATTGTCGTGATTATATTATAGATTTTATTTAATTTTATTCTCATCAGTATAATGTTTGTCGAGTATCTCCTGACCCTTTGGAGTGACGATACCCCGCAGGAACGTAAGCGTGATGGTCTTGTATATGTCGACCAGTGAGGTGTCATCCGGGAAAAGTTCCTCCATGCGTTTCAGTGATTCCATCTGTATCTCGAGTGTTCGACACAGGATTTTGTAGTTGAGGTCATTGCGGAAGTAGCCCTGCTCGACTCCTATCATAAATATCTTCCGGGTATATTCCTCCCTGATGCGTCGTTGAGAGTCATAACGATGCCTCATCATACTGTACAGACGGTCCATATCCCTGAAGAAATTTACATTTATCAGAGCAAGATCCTTCTGGTGAAGATCAAAAATGGTGAGAATGGCCTCCAGAATGTTATCGGCTGATTTTATCACAGCCTCAAATTCAGCTGTCCGTTCTCGTGATACGTAGTCAAGAGCAGCGGTCAGCATATCAATTTTGCTTTCGAATATTTCGTAAAGCGTACGTTTGGAAATGCGGAGTCGTGCGGCCACGAGATCCATGGTGGTACCTTTCAGTCCGTTTTCAATCATGATCTGCATGATGACGTGACATAAGTTCGAAATCTGTTTCTCACTCAACTGCATTATTCAGAGATTGGAGATTGATGGTTATTATCTGTATGATTGATGTATATGGTTGATTGATTGGTAGTTGTTGTTGCTGATCGTGGAATCTGAAGTCAACCGGATGCAAAGATACTAAAAAACTATAAACTATAAAATAGTTTTCAGTTTTTATTGTCATGCGTTTGCTATAAAAATATAGAATAGCCCTGTTGTAGCCCTGTTGTAACGTAGTGTCGAAGACTTTGTTATTTTTTTCTTGCAGATTTCATTATTGTTGGCTAACTTTGCGTCATATCCCGCTGTATTAATAGATCATCAGATTATTACAGACGGGTAGACATACATAACCTGAAATCTTACAATATTCTAACCATAACCTATTCATGAAAAATATACTTATCATCGGTGCCACAGGCCAGATTGGTTCTGAGCTCACAATGCGGTTGCGCAATGAATATCCCGGCGGAAATGTCGTGGCCGGTTATATCAAAGGTGCTGAACCCAAGGGTGCACTCCTCGAGTCGGGACCCGCTCACGAAGTCGATATTACAAACGCCGCACAGATAGCCGAGGCTGTCGAAAAATACAATGTAGACACAATATATAATCTGGCTGCTCTGCTCAGTGCCGTGGCCGAGGCAAAGCCTCAATTGGCATGGAAGATCGGTGTCGGCGGACTTTATAATACTCTCGAGGTAGCACGTGAGAAGAATTGTGCTGTCTTTACACCCTCATCCATCGGTTCGTTCGGACATAACACCCCTGCCGACAAAACTCCTCAGGACACAATCCAGCGCCCCGACACTATTTACGGTGTGACCAAGGTTACAGGCGAGATGCTTTCCGATTACTATGCTCGTCGTTTCGGCGTTGATACACGCTCGGTGAGATTTCCGGGACTGATATCTTATACCACACCTCCCGGTGGTGGCACTACCGACTATGCTGTTGATATATATTATGCCGCTGTCAAGGGTGAGACATTCAAGTGCCCGCTTAAGCCCGGTTCGTTCATGGATATGATGTATATGCCGGACGCATTGCGCGCAGCTATCGAGATAATGGAGGCTGATCCTGCCAAACTCGTACACCGTAATTCGTTCAATATAGCCTCGATGAGCTTTGACCCTGAAATAATCTACGCAAAGATACGCGAGCATATTCCCGAGTTCAAGATGGAGTATGAGCTTGATCCTTTGCGTCAGAAGATATGCGACTCATGGCCCAATTCGCTTGATGATACATGTGCCCGCGAGGAGTGGGGCTGGCGTCCTGAGTATGACCTTGAGTCAATGACTGTCGATATGATAACTCACCTGCGCGAGAAGTTCGGTATTACTGCACCGGAGGTTGCTCACGCTATGGCATAAGTCATAGAGCATAGAGATAAAATACTTTATAACTCAGACCCTGTTCCATAGAGGAATGGGGTCTGAAAATTTTTGGCCTGTGCCACTATCCTTATATCCGGATTGAATGGCACAGGCCTTGCATATATTCTGACTTTTCAATTTTAATCACATAATTCCGGTATGTTATCTTCCTCCGGCGGTTGATTGTTCTGTATCACCGGACACATTGATGCGTTTGTTTGCTTTACGTTTCTGGTGTCCCCATTGCAGATTATAATTGATGCCGATATACGGCAACCTGAAGTCGGTACGCATGTGTCTCTCATTGCTGTTCCACTTGCTGAGCGATACCGAACCCTGGTCGTAGTGTCCGAAGGGCAGTATGCAACCTATGGAAAATGCCCAATGCTTCCAGTTGTAGGTGAGGTCTATCATATTAATGTCTTCTCCCCATGATATTTTCTCACCCCACAAGTCGCGCTGCGCACGAATATACTGTGCCGACAGTATGAAACCCCAATGGCGAACCTGTAGCGAACCGCTGCCACTCCATGCATTGTTGGTGAGATTGTATCCGGTCCCTTTCATTCTCTCTGCACGCCACTGTACATATCCGCTGAGTGTAAGCCAGTCAGGGATAATCTCTATCTGAGGTGCAAGGAAGAGGGAGATGTTCGACAGTCCGCGACTGTTTTCGTATGTGGTGACGAGTCTGTCGCCTTGCCATTCCAGCAGGGGAGTGATGGCATTAGGGGAGGTATAGGCTCGTATGCCGAACTGTCCGTACACTCTCGGTATCTGAAAACTGTACCGCAGTGTTATCATATAGCTGTTGGAGGTTTTTATGTCGGGATTGCCTATGCGCCACTGTATATTGTCGATTTGCACAGGGGTGGGGTTGGTCTCTGCAAGTGTCGGTGCCGACTGCCATGAATCGAAGTTCAGGCGGAATTGATGCTTTTGATTGAGAGCATACGTTATTGCGGCCTGCGGGCGGACATTCCATGAATGACTCCCTTGACCTGTCTCGCGGAAGAGTAGGTCCGTATATTGCGCACCAAGTCCGGCTGTGAAGGTGAACCTGCTGACACGTCGGAAATATTCAGCGAAGAAGTAGACTCTGTCCTGACGTTGATGGAATACCTCACCTCCAAGATTTTCGTAAATGGATTTATTGCGGTTTGCCGTATAGCTTGCACCGGCTGTCAGACGGGACATGCTCCAGTTCTTGATATAGTCGGCCTCAATGGCATAAAGTTGGTTGCGGTCTCTGATGTCCGTGTGAATATCAGTAAGATATTCGTATGTATCCGGACGTTGCTCTATATAATCCGAAAATGTGCGTCCGGTATAGTATTGGGCTTTAAAATCCACCACAAGCATCTGCTTATGTGGGAAATGTTGCTCCCAATAAGCTGACAACGTAGGTCTGGCACCCTTGTCTCCGCTCATTTCAGTAAGTAAAAGATCGCCTGCATTTGCGCTCGATGACATGAGCCCGTAGTAGGAAGTCCGGTTAACAGGCTTGATAAAGCTCCTGGCATCTATAACTATAACCGTAGTATCGGGTTTGATATAATTATATGTAGCCCATACGTTGCCAATCGAATTATCCACATCACCTCCGAGAGATTTCTCATCGCGTGTCAATTGACGGCCGTCCGGAAATGTAAAAGTCTCCCTATAATCACGGTATGTCTTCAGATTTTGGGTGAGCTTGTATCCTCCTCCGGCTTCAATCTGCGAACGACCGAAGTTGAATTTCACTGACGGATAGTATTGTCCCCAAGCCGTATTGAAGGCCTGCGTAGCGTTCAGCATCACCGCGCCACCTACAGTCGGATTGGTCACAATAAAATTCAGGACCGTTGTTGCACCATTATACCTCAATCCGGGATTTTCAATCCATTCAACCCTTTTGATTGTTGACGGCAGAAGATTTTTCACTTGGTCAACGGACGCTTCACGTCCGTTAATGCGAACCTGGACTGCCTGACCGGCCGATGTTATGGTGCCCAACGCATCGCTTACCGATATGGACGGTATCATGAGGTTTGACAGCAGTTGCACACCGTTCCTGGCATTCTCGACAGCACTTGCGGAGGGATGATACACATCCATATCAGCCTTGTGAATTACCTTGGGAGCCTGCACTATAACCTCACCTAAATCATAGACTGCGATGCTGTCTGTCTCTTGGGCTGTTACAGTCAGAGCCGCAATTGAAAATAATGCTAAAGTGTTTATTCTGTTCATAATATCGTGGTATTCAGCGTCCCGCCATGAATATGTTTCTGTAACGGAGACTCGTTCGGATGCAAAATTACTTTTATTGCTATCCTGATACAATACCTAAAAGGGTATGATTACAGTCAAAGAACGCGCTTTTATGAACAGGTGTCCAAAAGTAGGTAACTACGCAAGATTGTTATTTATAGCCACAATGATAGCCTCCGGCATGTTATGAACTTCGAGCTTTTCGAAGATTTGTTTACGGTATTTCTTGATTGTCTCGGGTGACAGACACATTTTTTCTGCAGTCTCAGACATAGTGCATCCCTTTATAGCGAGACTGATAACCTCTTTCTCCCCTTCGCTGAGGGATGGCAGGTGCTTTAAGTTCCACCGACGTGTCAGAGGATTATATTCGTAGAAGTCCGGTGAGCCGGCATGATGCATCTCTATGTGGCCCGGTGTGGTATGGTGGGTTGCGGAGACAACGCAAAGTGCAAGCCAGACGCGACCGTCAGAGGTTAGAGCGAGCGGAGTTATTTTATGGTTGATTAGAATCTTATGGCCGTCATTTATGAGGTGAAAATTATATTGCAGATACCACTCTGTCCGATCTTCAACCGGTAACGAGTTATAAAATTCAAATCCGACCCGATTGATGTCAAGAAGCATTTGCAGTTCATCATGAGGTACATGTTCCTGATAGAAACGGTATCCCAGTTGCATCATCTTCTCCTGAGACACTCCGCAAAGGAAGAGTGGATTGGGTGAGACATAGAGAAAGTTACGTCTGAAATAGTCGATTATATAGACACTCTGATATGAGGAACGTGAAAAAGCCTCGGCCATCCGTATATATTCTCCGGTCATGGTATAGTCGAGTTCGTCAGTGAGTCTGACTTCATTACCTGCAAAAAAGAATTCTTCAACAGTGTACATAATATTGGGATGCAATGTAATTAATTGTATAACAATATGTTATACCCCCCCCCCCAATTATTTGTGTCGTTTTGATGCAGTTCTCAATCGATACATGGTAAAGATATAAAAATCAGCGTAATTATGCAAGGCTATATCGGTGAAATTCAAGATGAATATCAAATAATGAGAATTCAGGTTCCGAATTATATACCGTGTGGTGGAAAGAGTGTTCTTTATCAGGAGGCGTCCGGGGACAATACGGATGTTATGAACCAATTAGTCAGGGTAGAGGAGACTGTATTATTGGAGGGTACAAAAAAAGAGTGACCCTTCGCACTCGAAAGTACAAAGGGTCGGGAGTTGGGAGTTGGTTAAGGGGAGGGTGAAAGATGGGTCTCGAACCCACGACCTACGGAACCACAATCCGTCGCTCTAACCAACTGAGCTACATTCACCATTTTTACTTCTCGAGGGTTGTTACCCCCTTAAAGCGTTACAAAGTTACAAACATTTTTTTGTATCACCAAATTTTTCTTCAAAAAGATTAAAAATAATATAATTTTTCAATCTTTTTGATTTGTGAGCGTTGAGGCTCATCAGCTTGTCAGTAGGTACGCATGAAACGGAACATCGTGTCATAGGCCTTGTCACGTACAGACTTTCGGCTTAGGATCAGATCGTGAAGACCACTGTCTATCTCGCATACCATCCTCAGACTGTCGATGCCTAACTGTTCACCCCGACGCCGGATATCATGCGGATTGAGGACACAGTCTCCGGTAGAAAATTCCGGAGTATAGTTACATCCGTTGATAGCACGGCTTGAGGTCATAACCAGCAGGGGTACAACGATCCAATCCTTATGCTTCATGGTCTGACTCTGAGCCTTATTTATCGCTCCTACCCATGACATTGTCACCGGTGGAGAGTATATCATTTTCCAGTCGGTATTATATTCCCACTCACCGTCATATTGCTTGAGGAGGCTGTAGGCATATCCGTCGCAATGACCCTGCTTGATCTTACCGTTAGGGGAGAGCGGGGAGAGTCCACCGATCATTGGAGCTACGACATTGCGCATGAAAGGTGAGAAATTCCATTCCAGGAACGGAGAGTCGGTCACCACGCGATTTACCCCTGTACGTCGCCCACGCATGGCTGCAAAGTAACACACCGTCAGGCCACCGGTTGAGTGTCCGCCCAGGGTTATGTCTGTATTACCGTCACGACGTATCTGATTTAATGCCGAATCTATATCCTCAAAGTACTCATCCATCTTGCGGACATTAAAGGGATATTGCCAGGGGAGACGGCTACGACCGTAGCGGCGCAGGTCTACGGCATAAAAATTGTAGCCCGAGTCTACCATTCTTTGCCCCATCTCGGTCTGGAAAAAATAATCGTTGAATCCATGAACATAAAGGAATGCCTTTCTGCTCTTCTGAGGCGCAAGTTTACGGATGATGGTGCACCGGACAGGTCCGTCAAAGGCGTTATCCATCTTCACAAAACGGGATTCAAAGCCGGGTAATATATCCGCCCCCCAGGTCCAGTCATCGGGCATAACCTTTTCACCCTTGAATTTTTGTTGCCAATCCCATGTCTCATAAAATCGCGAGGCCACAGACCCGACAGTTGCTGTCAGAATCATAGCCAAGAATAATAATCCGGGCAAATATTTTTTCATTATTAATGATTAAGATTTAAGGTTTAAGAATTAAGAATTGATAGTCTCCGGTGACCGAAATTTCAGAAGCTGAAGGTTGTCAGGAGGCCTATACGGTCAGAGCTCGCGGAGGCTCCGCTGAAATCCTTTCGTTTAGCTATGATATACTCTACACCGGCCAGAAAGCGGGGACTGATACGCCAGAAGAAGTTGGCACTCCCATACAGGCCATATCTATAGTCGGTCGGATTGAGATATTTATGACCATAATACTGAGCCTCGCCAAATCCCAAACATGCGAAAAACCTGCGAGAGAAATCATATTGCAGTCCGGCTGTCACCCCCATACATAATGGGGCAGTCAGTTTGCCGGGATGTTCAGCATCAGCTACGAGATCATACTCGGACATGGCAAGGTCTCCCTGATAAGAACCGATACCATGACCGACTGCAGCACTATAATATAATGTGAGCGGACGTATGATATTGTAGACACCTGATAGCTGCATACCCCAGCCGACTACATTCCGGTTTTTATCCTCTAAGAGATTGCGGTATGTCATGGTGCGTATCAATGCCGCCAAGCGTACGCTGCTCATACCATCATCCCAGCAATATTCGCCCGACACGGAAAAGTCCGGAATAAAGCTCTTGCATTCCTCGGAGTATTCATGCTGAGGTGTGATCTGGACGGAGGGAAGTTCCATACTCGCTCCGATGTGCCATCCCGTGGCAAACTTATGATTATACTGCACCTGTATGCTGCGTTTGAACAGTTGGCCGTTCGGCCCCTGGGCATCTACAGTCGGTATCATGGCCTTCAGGTCCATAAATCCGCTATATGTATATCCTAAGAGAAAGTCGTTAAGGCGCAGATATGCCTGACGCAGCATAAATGTCCGATCTGAAAACCCGGCCTCGATATAGGCCTGGTATCCGAGTCTCTTGCGGCGCCCTATGATGGTCATAAACACACGGGTCTGTGACATCGATCCCCCTAACCCCTTGTATCGGGCTGGGTCAGCCGGTATTGCAATGTTGAATGGATAGAAATCAGGTGTATCCTGAGTGCCGTTCCAATCAAACCATCCGCGCAGGAATATTTTGCCACCGACACCCATCACGAGATTGGCATCGTTGGTCATAAACATAAAATGCGGTGCCTCCGGATCGTGAAACTGCCGATACTGATCCATATAGAAATTACGTATCAGAGCCTCGACCGAATCACGGGGAGCTGTTTCTGTGCCTTTGCCTCCCGCACTTATCAGATGCACATCCCGGATTGCCTCTTCATGCATCCGGCGATTGACCGTCTGACTCTCATCATGAGCCGGGCAAATGGAATCTTGAGAAGCATTGAGTGAAAATGATATCGTTATACATGCGAATATCGCCGACATCCAAGCCTTAATATAGTTCATGTTTCTCTTGTGTACGATGTTCGGATATAGGTTTATCTATCCATGGTGATGAGCAGCTCCTCGTTGGTGCGGGTCATCTCCATGCGTTTCTTCATAAACTCCATAGCCTCCTGAGAGTTCATATCGCCAAGATAGTTGCGTAGTACCCACATACGCGACAGCAACTCATCATTGAGCAACAGATCGTCACGGCGTGTAGATGAGGCAATGATATCGACAGCGGGGAAGATACGCTTGTTGCTGAGTTTGCGATCCAACTGCAATTCCATATTGCCCGTGCCCTTGAACTCTTCAAAGATCACTTCATCCATCTTGGACGATGTCTCTGTCAGGGCCGTCGCTATTATGGTGAGCGAACCGCCATTCTCGATATTTCGAGCCGCACCGAAGAAACGTTTAGGACGTTGCAGAGCATTTGCATCCACACCACCGGATAAAATTTTGCCCGACGCCGGTGATACGGTATTGTACGCTCGGGCCAGACGAGTGATGGAGTCAAGCATGATGACGACATCATGACCGCACTCGGTGAGACGCTTTGCTTTTTCAAGAACGATATTGGCTATCTTGACATGTCTCTCGGCCGGCTCATCAAATGTAGATGCGATAACCTCAGCATTGACACTGCGGGCCATGTCTGTTACCTCCTCGGGGCGCTCATCTATGAGCAACATTATTATATATGTGTCCGGATGATTTTCGGCAATGGCGTTGGCGATATCTTTAAGCAGGATTGTTTTACCCGTCTTGGGTGGCGCAACGATCAGAGCTCGCTGACCTTTGCCTATCGGAGCAAACATATCGACTACACGTGTAGAGAGATTATTGGTCTTGCCACCGGTAAGATTAAATTTTTCGTCAGGGAAGAGCGGTACAAGATGCTCAAAAGGCACGCGGTCACGGATTACGGACGGATCGAGTCCATTGATCGAAAGAACCTTGCAAAGAGGGAAGTATTTCTCCCCCTCATGAGGAGGACGTATGGAGGCTTCGACGACATCACCGGTCTTGAGTCCATACTCCTTGATCTTATTTTGTGCTACGTATACGTCATCGGGTGATGGCATATAGTTATAGTCCGGGGAACGGAGAAACCCGAACCCTTCAGGTTGTATTTCCAAAACTCCAAAGCAGGAGAATATACCGTCGAAGTTGTATTCCGACATCTGACGTTTCTGTTGCTGCAGCAGTTGGCGTTGTTGCATCTTCTGTTTCTTTGTGAGATGCTTCTGAGGATTACCACCGTTGATAAGATTGTTGATCGCAGTCTTGGGGAGCTGAGTGTTTGCTCCCGGCTCTGCTATAATCACAGGTCCTGACTGGTGGACCGGCTGATGAGTCGGCTGATGCATGGGTGCCGTAGCTGATACCTGTTCAGCAGTGGTATTAGGAGCTGAACCGGTAGTCGATGATACATTATTATTTGCTGTCTGCTGTCCGCGCGGAGTGAAGGTTTTACCCTTCACGTTATTGAAAAATGAGTCGAGATTATTCTGACGACGATTGTTCTGATCCTGATTGCGATTGACAAACTGTTGCTGGCGGCGAGGTAATTTCTCTTGTTGAGGTTCCTGCTGTTCGCGTGGTGCCACGTTTTCAGGCGAATCCTCTGATGCGGATGCTTTAGTATCATTATTTACAGATTCGGCAGGGGAGGCGGCTTTATCGTCAGTCTCCTTACTCAAGTCAGTCGCAGTCGCAGACAATTCTTGTGAATTTGCTGCAGCGGCGAGTTCGGCCTCTTTGACAGCTTTTGGCTTACGACCACGTTTCTTTGGTGCGGGAACATCAGCCGGTATATCTTCGTTGAGGAGCGGTAATTCGGTTTGTATGGCAGCCGGTGGAGTAGATGAAGTGCCGGCATTAGAGGCGGCAGCTGCAGCCGCCAGTTCAGCCTCTTTGACTGCTTTTGGTTTGCGTCCGCGCTTTTTGGGAGCCGGTGCTTCGGCAGAACTATCCTGTGGATTGGTCTCAGCAGCAGTGGGAGCAGAGGTAGCGGAAGTTTGGGTTTCCGTCTTCTGCACTTTGGGTTTGGGTCCGCGCTTGCGACCTTTTGTCTCATTTTGCATCTCTTGAGCGGCTTTCTTGGCAGTATCTATAGCCATGTTGTCCAGTATATAATACTTGACCTCGTCAGAAGACGCGGATGCGGCTTTCTTCATTCCAAGTGATTCGGCAATTTCCAACAGCTTTGCCGGGTCCATGTCATGTAATTCCTGTAAACTATACATAAATAAAATTCAAAGGCAGTGATTTACACTGGCATTGTTTTATATGGTTGTTGTGATAATTATTCTTTTGAGATAAGCTCATTGAGCCCTTTTTGTACCGTCTCTATTTCCGCTACTAATATTTTATGTCACCATTTTCCGACCTCCGGATTTCGTCGGTACGGGTCATAACTATTTTGATACCGGGTTATATATCAAGAGTTTGAGAATGATTTTCGTGGCAATATTAAAATTAAATTGAGTATAATTATAATATTATACAGAGAAAATCCAATTGTTTTTGGGGAAGTTGGAAGATTGAGAAATAGAGAGACGTGTTTAGGAGAGATATATTATCGGTATAATCATCCGAGCGATTAATCAGGTGCAAAATTAAAAAAAAAAATAATATTAAGCAATTATATGCTGATTTTTTGTGCCAATTTCAATATATTCATGCCTGTTTTCAACTCGACGTTGATTAAATTTTAATCAGATGATAATAGGCGTCGCAATTATTATCGATCAGATCGGTAGCGGCACGTTTGACACCGGGTATCCAAACCGGATCCCGATCACTGCGGCGACACAATATACTTATACGGCTTTTCTCCTCAGGGGATAATCTTGCATCGCGTATAATGTCAGAGACCAATCTTGTGCCCCGCATACCGAGAGGCCGCATCCTCATTCCGGCTTCAGGCGATAGCCAGATGTAATGTTCCTCACCGTCGGGAAGAGCGCATTCCGTGAGTGGCAATCTGCGTACACAGGACATTTGTGCCGTACGGTTATCATCATTAAGTTCTATCTTCTCCCAGCGATATTGATCGGCATATAAATGGATATTTTCGATATCCCGGATTATGTGAAGACCGTCTGCGGCAGCTTTTATAATATTGTGTCGGTCGTGGCCTGACGTTAGAAGCCATTCGGCTCCCGGACGTGGTGATGAAATATGTGCTGAAATTTCCTCGGCAATCTCCGGTGTTATGCCGTATGGTTCAAAATGTCTGAGCAACATCAATTGCGGAGCTGCGAATTCTCTCAGCGCTGACCAAGAAAGAGGTTTGCCCGATTGTGGCAATCGTTCTGAGAGAGCTTGCTCTATGACGGCATTGTCATCGGCAAGGCAGCGCAGAGTCACTGCCATCGCACGTCTCATCCCGGGCCACTTTCTCTCCAGCATCGGAAAGATATCATTGCGCAGATAGTTGCGTCGATAGTCGGAATCAAGATTGGTGGAATCGGTGACATAATCCAGTCCATGTTCTCGCGCATATTCCAATATCTCCGAACGATTATATGACAACAGAGGACGGATGATATGACCCTGCCGTGGTAGCATGCCTTTAAGTCCGCGTACTCCCGAACCACGCAACAGATTGAGCATTAGCGTTTCTGCGTTATCGTCTGCATTATGGCCTGTTGCCAAAACCCCTCTAAGC
>CAMWUY010000040.1 GCA_947177615.1 uncultured Porphyromonadaceae bacterium | reverse complement strand
GCATTAGAGTTCTGACCGGGAGTGTTCATCACACAGATACCATGTTTGGTAGCCGCCTCAAGATCTATATTGTCGTATCCAGCTCCGGCACGAACGATAACTTTCAGCTTCGGAGCGTGTTCCATAACCTCAGCATCGATTACGTCTGAACGTACAATCAGACCCTCAGCGTCAGCAACGGCTGCGAGCAGATCCTCACGAGTACCTTTCTCAACGAGCTCCAACTCGTTACCACTGGCATTGATAGCATTCTCGATAGCCTTTACTGCTGCGGCAGCAAACGGTTTTTCCGTGAATACAAGTATTTTCATCGCTTTGTCAATTAATCAGTTTAGTGCATTGCCTCAAATTCCTTCATGCATGCTACGAGCGCCTCGACACTCTCCATGGGGAGGGCATTGTAGAGAGATGCGCGGAAACCGCCTACGTCACGGTGACCCTTGATGCCGACCATACCCTTGGATGTAGCGAAGTCGAAGAATTCCTTCTCAAGTTCCTTGTACTCGGGCTTCATCACGAAACATACGTTCATGATTGAACGGTCCTCCTTGTTGGGGATAGTAGCTTCAAACATCTTACTGTTATCGATAGCGTCATAAAGCTTTTCAGCCTTTGCAATGTCCATTTTCTCGATCTCCTTAAGACCACCGAGGCTCTTGTAATATTTCAGTGTCTGAAGAGCAGCGAAGATAGGAAGCACCGGGGGAGTGTTGAACATTGAACCCTTGTCCACATGAGTCTGGTATTTCAACATTGTGGGGATAACACGGTCTACATGTCCTAATGCGCTGTCCTTGACGATACAGATAGTTACACCTGAGGGTGCAAGGTTCTTCTGTGCTCCTGCATAGATGAGATCATATTTGGCCACATCAACCGGACGAGAGAAGATGTCAGAGCTCATATCACAGATCATACGTACAGGCACATCCGGATCACGGCGTATCTCAGTACCGTATATTGTATTGTTGGAAGTGTAGTGGAAGTAGTCTACGTCAGCGGGGACTTTGCTCTCGAAGTCTTTCGGGATATAGTTGTAATTTTTATCCTTTGATGAGGCGACTACATCAACCTCACCGAAGAGTTTAGCCTCCTTGATAGCCTTTGAAGCCCAAACACCTGTGTCAAGATAAGCAGCCTTGGTATTGAGGAAGTTCATGGCAGACATAGCGAACTGCAATGACGCACCGCCACCGAGGAAGAGTACAGAGTAACCTTCGGGAACTTCGAGAAGTTCTTTAACGAGGGCAACAGCCTCATCCACGACAGCCTGGAACTGCTTGCTACGGTGAGAAATCTCAAGGATTGAGAGACCCATGTCTGCAAAGTTGATTACTGCATCAGCAGTGTTCTTGATGGTATACTCACTCAAGATACACGGGCCGGCATAAAAATTGTGTTTTTTCATGATGTGTAAATATTTACTTTTAGAAGTTTCTAATTCGGTTAATATTGGAGAGGCACAGTCACAATGACTTGTAATAGTCCCTATCCATATATTGCGCAAATTTAATCCATATTTTAAATATTCCAAAATTTTAATTATTGTTTTTCGGCATATTTCCACGTAATGATGCCATTCTTGCTGCCATATTTGCCTCTTGAGGATTATTGCCGGCATGCCAGAATGTTTTAGATGTAATGAGATCCGGCAAATATTGCTGTTCCACATAATTGCCTGCGTATTCATGGGCATATTTGTAACCTTGATGATATCCCATATCCTTCATCATTTCAGTTGGTGCATTGCGCAGATGTAAAGGCACCGGTAAATTTCCCGATTCAGACACCTCGTCCAATGCGGCTGCAATACCCATGTAGGCTGTGTTGCTCTTGGGAGACGTAGCCAGATATACAGTACATTCGGCTAAGACTATTCGACCTTCTGGCCAACCGATCTTTCTCAATGCATCAAATGTGGCATTGGCAAGAAGCAGCGCATTTGGATTGGCCAATCCAATATCCTCTGCCGCCAGGATCACAAGTCTCCTGCAAATAAACTCAGGATCTTCACCACCGGCGACCATTCTTGCCAACCAGTATAATGCGGCATCCGGATCACTTCCTCTGATTGATTTGATAAATGCCGAGATTATATCATAGTGTAACTCTCCATTCCGATCGTATGCAGCCGGATTTTCCTGAAGTCGATCAACAACAATCCTATCGTTAATGACCACAGTTTGATCATCAGGAGTAGACTGCTCGATTAAATCAATAATATTAAGCAGTTTGCGAGCATCACCTCCTGCAAATCTGAAGAGCATCTGTGTCTCTTCAACTTTAATCTCACGCTTTGACAATACGGGATCTCTATCGATCGCCGAATTCAGCAGGATTTCCAAGTCTTTTTCTTCGAGTGGTTTCAAAGTATATACCTGGGCCCGACTCAGTAATGGCCGAATTACTTCAAATGATGGATTTTCTGTCGTCGCACCTATTAAAGTAACAATACCTTTCTCGACCGCACCTAATAAAGAATCTTGTTGAGACTTATTAAACCTATGAATTTCATCAATAAATAGAATTGGACGAGCTTTCGTAAACATACTGCGACTCTCCATCTCACATTTATTGATGATATCTCTGACATCCTTTACTCCGGAAGTGACGGCTGACAATGTGTAAAACGGTGCTTCGGTTGTCTCTGCTATAATGCGGGCTAAGGTGGTTTTACCAACGCCCGGGGGACCCCATAAAATAAAGGAATTTATTCGCCCGGACGCTATCATATTACGAATGATACCTCCCTCTCCGACCAGATGTTTTTGACCAATATAGTTGTCCAGCTTGTCAGGACGCATCCTTTCAGCCAATGGTATATTCATAATAATTGCATTAAATTATCTATTACGATATTACAGTATGGAGATAACGTAGATGCGTCAAGAGTCCCTGCCACGCCGATCACGAAAGCGTTGGCAGCCTTACCGGCCTTTACACCCTGCAGCGAATCCTCTACAACAGCACAATGTTCAGGTATCACTCCCAAACTTTTGGCTGCAAAGATATAACCTTCGGGATCAGGTTTGGACCGGTTCACATCCTCTCCCGTTAATATTACTCTGAAATATTTTTCAAAATCCGGGATATCCCGATAGAGATGTCCCATTTTATATTGGTCGGATGAAGTATATAGAGCGGTCGGGATATTATTTACTTTTAAATATTTTAAAAACTCCAGCGCACCGGGGAGAAATCTATATTTCATTTTGGCTTCCTCCTCGTAAAGACGTTTCCTCACAAGATCTCTTACATTATTATCCGGATAATAAATGGATAATATATTTTCTAAGGTAGTTCCCTTAATCTTTCGTGCGAAATCCTCGACACCGGTCGGATATTCCCTGCCAATTTTCTCCCATATACGGGTATACTCACTCTCACTATCAATTATAACGCCGTCCAGATCAAACAGAAATGCCTTGATATCCGCGCCATTTATTGTTATCATAAAATCACCTTTTGCTTTATAATTAGCCGGACATGAAATAATACTTAAATTCTGCTCATATAAAAAATAATATTCATATCCTGCAACTATACAAATTTAGTCAAAATCCCGGATATTTTACTGCTTTAATTCAGATAATTCATATATTTTCACTAAATTTGCAAAATATGGTTGAGGAAATTAGTATCAGAGTCTCACCTGAAGTTGCATCAGATATGACACAGTTGCGTCATGTCATATCTTCGCACGTTGGTATCGAATCTGATGATATAAATGATATCGCAATAATCCGTCGCTCTATTGATAGCCGTCAACGCAAAATAACAGTTAATCTTACAGTCAGGTATGCCCGCGGTGAGGATCACACAATAATCTCATCACATTCTCCATATAAATTTGAGCATGTATCAGATGATGCACCGGAGGTGATTATAGTTGGAGCGGGCCCTGCCGGGCTATTTGCGGCTCTTGAATTAATCAAGCACAATATTCGCCCTGTAGTCTTGGAACGAGGAAAGGATGTTGATGCCAGGCGTATGGATATTGCCGCATTAAACCGAACGGGTATAGCCGATCCTGATTCCAATTATTGTTTTGGAGAGGGTGGAGCCGGAACATTCTCGGATGGTAAATTGCATACCCGCTCCAAGAAGAAAGGTGATAATGACCAAATAATGCGTTTATTGGTCGATCATGGCGCTTCCCCCGAGATACTCATTGACTCACATCCACACATAGGAAGTAATCGTCTCCCCGGAATCATCAAGTCTATACGGCAAACTATTCTGAAGTGCGGTGGAATAGTCAAATTTAATACACGAGTTAACAATCTTATTATAAAGGATAATATCGTAAAGGGCGTTGTTACATCTACCGGGGAGGAGATTAAAGGTGAGGCTGTAATTTTAGCAATAGGTCATTCCGCTCGAGATACGATCCGTAATATTCATGCTCAGGGAGTTGATATGGAGACCAAAGGTTTTGCACTCGGTGTCAGACTTGAACATCCGAGTCAGCTGATCGATAAAATCCAGTATCATAATCCTCATGGACGAGGAAAGTATCTCCCTGCGGCTGAATATAATTTTGTTACTCAATCAGCATCCAGGGGTGTCTATAGTTTCTGTATGTGTCCCGGTGGGGTAGTGGTACCTGCGGTGTCCGCGCCCGGAGAATCTGTTGTAAACGGAATGTCAGCCTCAGCGCGGTCCGGGAGATGGAGCAATTCAGGGATGGTAGTTGAGATACGTCCTGATGATTTTCCCGAATATGATAAATATGGGGTATTTAAGTTGCTAAAAGTGCAGGAGGATCTTGAGAAACGTTTTTATGAAGCGGCCGGGAATACTCTTCGTGCCCCGGCTCAGCGTATGACTGACTTTGTGAATGGCAAGATGTCAACAACATTGCCATCATCATCATACGTGCCGGGACTCAAGTCAGCAAGAGTGGACACTCTGTTGCCACCATTCATTTCAGACAGACTGAAAGACGGATTTAGACAATTTGACAAGAAGGCCAAGGGATTCTTAAATCACGATGCAACGGTAATAGGATTGGAAAGCAGGACATCTTCACCTGTCAGAATACCGCGTGACCGTGAAACATTGAGACATCTGAATATTTCAGGGTTATATCCTGCCGGTGAAGGTGCCGGCTATGCCGGAGGGATAATTTCAGCAGCGGTAGACGGCACAAGATGTGCATCAGCAATAGCAACCAACCTGAACAAATAATATAAGAGTGATAAATGGCACGAATATTAAATATAGAGACCTCATCTAAAATATGTTCTGTAGCTGTGACCTCAGACGGTATGATCGAATATCATATCGAATCTGAAGGTGAAATGGAGCATGCCAAGTTGCTCGGAGTATATGTAGATAAAGCTCTGGAGGAGATGACCAGGAGGGAGGTAGAGTTAGACGCTGTCGCAATAAGCAGTGGTCCCGGGTCATATACAGGACTTAGAATAGGAATGTCACTGGCCAAAGGATTATGTTTTGCCAAGGATATTCCACTTATTACTGTTCCAACTCTTGAGATTCTTGCAACAAAAGCGATGTTCGGCATACGAGACCCCCAAGGTGATGAGTTGCTTATACCACTTATAGATGCAAGACGTATGGAGGTATATTGTGCTGTATATGATTTTGCATTAAATACAATACAGGTGCCGGAGGCAAAAATATTGGACGAAAACTCGTTCAAAAATTTGATGGACGATAATAAGTGTATATTTATCGGGGACGGTGTAACAAAGGCAAAGGAACTTATAAAGCATAAAAATGCCATCTTTGCCACGAATATCATGCCGATAGCGATAGATATGACGGCACTGTCCGAGAGGGCCTATAGAAATGGGAACTTCGCTGATATAGCTTATGTGACTCCAAATTATTTAAAGGACTATCAGGCGACGGTCGCTAAAAATAAAGTATTGGCGGAAGTCGTCTCGCATAATAAATAATGATTGTATAATGGAAACATCAGTACAGAATATATTTGATGAAAAAGGGATGAAATTTATCCCATATAATACTGGTATGCCACAAATGAAGATGCCGGCATACGGTCGAAATATTAAAAATATGGTAGACTATTGTGTGGAAATACCTGACCGGGAGGAACGAACGGTATGTGCCTATGGAATTGTCGGTGTAATGAAAACACTATTTCCGCAACTGATCGGTGACAAAGGTGACTTACAGGTATTTTGGAATCATCTGAATATGTTATCAGGATTTAAATTGGACATAGATTTCCCGGTGGAAGTAATTACCGAAGAAAAACTTAATCCAAAACCTGCCAAACTGCAGTATTCATCAGGTAAGATGCGTTATCGTCATTATGGCAAAAGCCTTGAGGGTATTATCAACATAATATCTGATATGGAGGATGGTCAAGAACGCGATGAGCTCATCCGTATGTGTGCTCATCAAATGAAAAAAATGCTATTGATATACAATCCTGAGGGGGTAGAAAACGCAAGAGTGCTCAATGATCTCAGGGAATATTCCAAAGGCAAGATAGATTTGGATCCGGAGTTGTATGAACTTCACGACTTTCAGGATATAACTCCGATGAAAGAGAAAAAAGGTAAAAAGAAAAAGAAAAACGGAGGCTTCTGATGGGAACATTTATCGTAGAGGGTGGCCATAAATTACATGGCTCAATAGAAATACAAGGAGCTAAAAATGAAGCTCTCGAGGTAATATGTGCAACATTATTGACAGATGAAAAGGTAACTATCTCCAATCTGCCCGATATTTTAGATGTTCGCAATCTTGTCGCTCTCCTGCATGACATGGGGGTCAAAATCAATTATATCAACCCCAATACCTGTGAGTTTCAAGCAGACAATATAGATGTCAGTTACATCAATAGTGAGACGTATCGAACCAGGGCAGCCTCTCTACGGGGATCTGTAATGATAATCGGTCCTTTATTAGCCCGCTTTGGCACAGCGATTTTACCAAAACCCGGAGGAGATAAAATTGGTCGCCGACGCCTTGACACTCATTTTATCGGCTTAATGAAATTAGGAGCTGAATTTAATTATGACAGCGAACGCCGTATATATAAAATAAGCCGGGGGAATAATTTAAAAGGTTGTTATATGCTTCTTGACGAGGCGTCAATAACCGGAACAGCCAATCTTATAATGGCAGCGGTCCTGGCAGATGGCGATACAACAATATACAACGCGGCCTGCGAGCCATACATTCAGCAACTATGCCGTATGTTATGTAGAATGGGGGCTGATATAGAAGGTATAGGTAGCAATCTGTTGCATATACATGGCGTAAAATCACTTCATTCTGCTGATCATACCTGTCTGCCGGATATGATTGAGGTCGGCAGTTTTATAGGGATGGCAGCAATGACAGGGAGTGATGTGACATTGACTAATGTCGGAGTCAAGCACTTAGGCCTGATGCCGGACGCCTTTGCCCGATTGGGTATCAATCTGGAAATATCAGAGGACAATATACGGGTCAATCAACAGGAGATATACGAATCTGAAACATTTATAGATGGCTCTATAATGAGCTTTGCAGATGCTCCGTGGCCAGGCCTCTCTCCTGACCTGCTAAGTATTTTTTTGGTAGTGGCGACACAAGCCAAAGGCAGTGTATTAATTCATCAAAAGATGTTTGAGTCACGTCTGTTCTTTGTCGATAAACTAATTGACATGGGAGCACGTATCATCCTCTGTGATCCCCATAGAGCTGCTGTTATCGGAAGTGGCAAGTTCAGCTCACTGCGGGCCACTAATATGACCTCTCCGGATATTCGCGCGGGAATAGCCATGTTGATAGCGGCATTAGGAGCCAAGGGAACAAGTCGCATTCAGAATATCGATCAGATAGATCGTGGTTATGAGAATATTGATAAGCGATTAAATTCTTTGGGCGCAAAAATTTTAAGAGTGTGATAAATTGAGTTAGCATGATACTTCCTGAAGAGATAATTGAAATAGGGAAATTCTTCAAGGCACATGGATTGAAAGGGGAGATGAATGTTGTAACAGACTATGATCCGTCAATACTTGAAGAAGGCTATCCCATGATTGTGGATATGGAGGGACTTTATGTGCCGTTTTATGCAGAAAGTGTTCGTCCCAAGGGCGCTCAGTCATCGCTTGTCAAGATTGATGGCATAAATACAAAGGAAGAGACCCAGACATTAGTAAATAAAACCATCTATATGTTGCGTAGAGATGTCGCAGATTTTCTCGATGTAGATATAACAGAGCTCGAACAAGATACGGATATTGTCGGTTATACTTTAAATGATATTAACTTAGGAGAAATCGGTATCATCTCGGATATGGATTATTCAACGGTAAATATCCTTATGACATTGACTGTCCCGAATGCAACTGATGAGAATGAGACTATAACAATACCATTTAGGGAAAATTTCATAATTGAGATATCAGAACAAAGTAAAAGTGTCGATGTCGATTTGCCTGAAAGTATCAGAGAGATAATTAAAATGTAATATAATATATACTAATCTATATACTATGAGTGAGAATTATGTATTCGATGAGGATAAAGCTCTTGAATTTATTCGTAATTATGTTGGCGAAAAAATATCGGCTCAATATAGCGATGACGAAATATTGTATATCATAGATATCATCTGGGATTATTACGAAAAGAAGGGATATCTCTCACTTTCAGCTGTTGATACAGATGAGGAAATTCTTGATGAGGATGATTTGATCGCGTATGTCAAGAAGGAGATAGCCAAGGATAAAGAATTAATTATGGATCCCTCAGATATCGGCAAAATCATAAAGGGAGAACTTGAATATGAAGAATCATTGGAAGATTTTGTATAAATTGAACTCCATACATATAGGAAATATCATACGGGTAGTATGTTTAACTACCTTAATCGGTACGTTATCAATCACCAATGTAAATGCTGCTGATAATCATGATAGTCTCGATGATATGGATTTCATTGAGATGATCAATTCTGTAGAGACCGGAAAACAATCTGACTTAATTCAGCAGTTTCAGCAGCTGGAGGCAAAAAATCGGTTGTTAAATGGGAAATATAGCCCAAAGGGTGAGTGTATTGTTGAGTCTTATCGAAATAAAGAGGTGTTACTCATTACGATACCTGCACATCTATTATTTGCCCCCAATAGCACCGATCTCAAACATGGTGCCGATGACTATCTTTCGCCCATCAAACGTTATCTGAAAGATCCTGATATGTATCGTGTCCTGCTGGTTATGCATACGGATAATACAGGCAGCGAACAATATCGTGAACAGATAACGACAGACCGTGTCAATGCTGTCGCTGAATGGTTTGATGAAAGTGGAGTTAATACTGACTATCTGTTCTCATACGCAATGAGTGATGACATACCGCTTGTTTCCAATAATTCTATGGACAATCGCGATAAAAACCGACGTCTTGAAATATATCTGATGCCCGGCACCAAAATGGTAGAACAGGCTAAAAAGGGTCGTATCTCATTCTAACTGTGATACAATATCAGATTAACACATTATTTATCAGTATTATCAGAATGTGAATATTTTATGACTGTTACTTCAGAATCCGAAATTACGACTCCATATTATATAGTGTACGAGGACAAAATCCGCGCCAATATGCGGAAGTTGAAAGATGTTGAGCAACGCGCCGGGGTTAAATTGATTATGGCATTTAAGGCTTATGCCTTATGGAAGACATTTCCTATAATAGGGGAATACTTTACATCCTCAACTGCGAGTTCATTAAACGAAATGAAACTCTCATTACAACACTTGGGGAATGATGTTCATGCATATTGTCCCGTATATACCGATGAGACTTTTCCTCAGTTTCTTAATGGATGTACACATATCACGTTTAATTCTTTAACCCAGTTCGAACGTTTCTATCCACTTATCGTACAACACAATGCCTCATTATCATCTGAACAGCCCAAGGTTAGTGCCGGACTTCGCATTAATCCCCGATGCAGTGTTGTGGATACTGACATCTATAATCCGATGTTACCGGGAAGCCGGTTTGGAGTAGAGGCGAAGGATCTGACAAGATTGCCGGATGGATTAGATGGGTTGCATTTTCATGCTCTATGTGAGTCTGACAGCTATGATCTGGAAAAGGTGCTGGAAGCAATAGAGGAAAAGTTCGGACAACACCTCAAAAAAATTAAATGGCTAAATATGGGAGGCGGCCATCTTATAACAAGGAAGGACTATGATACGGACCATCTTGTTAAGATTTTAACTGATTTCAAATCACGCTATCCGAATTTAGATATTATAATGGAACCGGGAAGTGCCTTCACATGGCAGACCGGCGATCTTGTGACTCAAGTTCTTGATGTTGTAGAAAACAGTGGCATTAGAACGGCCATAATAGATGCGTCATTTGCTTGCCACATGCCGGATTGTCTGGAGATGCCATATCAACCTAAAATAGCGGAAGCCATCCCTGAGGGCACGTCCGATGGTATTCCTTACAGACTGGGTGGCAACTCTTGCTTAAGTGGTGATTATGTAGGTGATTGGTTCTTTTCTAATGAACTTAAGTCGGGAGACCGCTTACGACTTATGGATATGAATCATTATACCACCGTAAAGACTACAATGTTTAACGGTATCCAACATCCCTCAATATGGTTGGCTCAATCTGACGGTGAGATTAAACTGCTTAGGGAATATACCTACGATGATTATAAATCCCGAATGGACTGATCAAAAAAATATTAAATGAATGAGCTCAAAGTCCCAAAGGTGACGGAATATATCTGCATTCATCAATTTAATACAAGAGTTTTATATTACGCTAACGAACAATCATCATGAAACACTTATCTAAAATATTATCAAGCTTGCTTGTTGGAATAGTTGCACTTCAAGGTTGGGGATGGGGACAGAAGGGACATGATACCATAGCATATATAGCTGAATGTCATCTGACCCCCCGGACATTAAGTATAATTGATTCGTTGCTGGATGGACGCTCAATAGTCTATTGGGCTAACTGGCTTGACAATGCATCTCATACCCCCGAGTATGAATATTCAATCACCTGGCATTATAAAAATGTTGATGAAGGGAAAACCTTTGATAATATGCCTCTATGTGAGACAGGCGATATTGTCACTGCACTTGAGCAACAACAGAAGATACTGTCAGATACAACATTGTCAAAGGAAGATCGAGCACTTGCATTAAAGATTGTCACGCATCTGTATGGTGATATTCATCAGCCCCTGCATTTAGGTCATAAGTCTGACCGTGGCGGTAATCGGCACTATGTGAAGTTTTTTAAGTCTCCAACCAATATCCATTCAGTTTGGGATACCAGGCTCCCGGAGGCGGCTCACAAATGGAGCCATACGGAATGGCAACGTGAGATAGATCGTGCGACTCCGGATCAGATAGCTACTATATTATCGCCGGGATGTCCTGAAGAATATGCTCGCGAAACGTATGAAATAGCATGTAAGGTATACGAAGAGACGCCGGTTGACTACAACATTGAGTATACCTATATAGCCGATTGGACACCCACCATCGAACAGCAATTCTTGAGAGGTGGTATACGGTTGGCTCATACATTAAATACATTACTTGACCCGGAATATGGTTGTGGAAAATAACGATGACATTTATAATGAGCCCAATGGCGGTATGCCCTCGCTACCGCCATTAAATATACCATATATAGATTTAAAACTGGCTCGTATTAATAAAAATATTAAGGTCTTTGATGCACTTCGTGATAAATATGTCACACTCACACCTGAGGAATATGTAAGACAACATTTTGTAGCGTGGCTTCAGAATACATATCATTATCCCGCATCCCTTATGGCAAATGAGGTGGGTATTGAAATTAATGACTGTAAACGCCGGTGCGACACTGTGATATTTAATCCCGATGGGTCACTATTGGCTATAGTGGAATATAAATCTCCTGCAGTGACAATATCACAAAGTGTTTTTGACCAGATAGTGAGATATAATATGAAATTGAGGGCCAAGTATCTGATTGTATCCAACGGGATAAATCATTACTGCTGTGCAATTGATTATGTAAATGACACTTACAATTTTATCCCCGGCATACCTGATTATATCAGACTTAAAAATAATTTCTCAGAAAACTGAACAGTCATAAATATCATGAATGAGGCTGTAAATTATAATTACCTTGATTTATTAAATGATCAGCAGCGATCGGCTGTCATATATAAAGATGGTCCATCCCTGGTCATAGCAGGGGCGGGATCTGGCAAAACGCGTGTCTTGACTTATAAGATTGTAGACCTGTTAAGAAATGGATTTGAACCATATCGTATATTAGCACTTACATTCACAAATAAGGCTGCCCGCGAGATGCAGGAGCGAATACGCGGTATTGTTGGCGAAAGGATAGCATCAAGATTATGGATGGGGACGTTTCATTCTATATTCTTGAGAATACTGCGCAGACATGGTGATCTCATAGGATTTAAATCAAATTTTACAATTTACGACTCTACCGATTCTAAATCATTGATTAAGATGATAATCAAAGATTTAGGAGTTGATGAAAAAATATATAAACCGGGACTGATTGCCAATAAGATATCCAATGCAAAGAATGCCCTGCAAAATGCAGCTATTTACAATAGTGATGCGGATAACTTATTAAACGATAAAAGAGCAAAAGTCCCGATGACCGGCCGTATTTTCGCGATGTATGAGGACCGTTGCCGGATCAGCGGAGCAATGGACTTTGATGACATCCTTTACTACATGAATGTATTGCTAAGGGATAATCCTGATATTTTAAGACATTATCAGGACTTCTTCAGATACATTCTTGTGGATGAATATCAAGATACTAACTTCGCTCAACACCTTATCATTTCTCAATTGGCGGGAGAAAGGCAGCGCCTTTGTGTTGTCGGTGATGATGCACAAAGTATATATTCCTTCAGAGGAGCAAATATTGGCAATATTTTGAATATGGAACAGAACTTTCCCGATCTGAAGATTTTTAAGTTGGAAAGGAATTATCGCTCCACTCAAAATATTATAAATGCAGCGGGTTCTCTCATTGCAAAGAATACACGCCAGATGCCCAAGAATGTTTATTCAGAAAATGAGAAAGGAGAGCCTGTCACAATCATGTCTACCTACTCTGACATAGAGGAGGCTTATTTGATTGCGAATATGATAACTCAGACCAAATACACTGCGCATGACTCGTATGATGAGTATGCGATTTTATATCGAACCAATGCGCAGAGCCGTGTGCTTGAGGAGTCATTACGAAAACGCAACATTCCCTATCGTATATACGGAGGATTGTCATTCTATCAACGCAAGGAAATTAAAGATGCAATATGCTATTTTAGAATGTCCATCAATCCGGATGATGATGAAGCCCTGAGACGTATCATAAATTATCCGGCAAGAGGAATCGGTGAAACAACACTCAAGAAACTTCAATCGACAGCTAATATAAGTAACACAAGTATTTGGAATGTAATCTGTAATCCGGACAAGTATAATCCGGGCGTCAACAAGGGTACTCTCAAGAAACTGTCAGATTTTAGATCTATAATACAGGAATTTATTAATGCGGTCAATAATGGAGCTTCGGCATGGGAAGTTGGCCAGTTAGTATTTAACAGAAGTGGTCTTCTAACTTGTCTGGCTCATGATAATACGCCCGAGAGTATATCTCGATCTGAAAACTTATCTGAATTATTGTCAGGATTAAAGTATTTTGTAGAGTCACGTACAGAGGCGGGTGAAGAGGATGTGAGCATGACTGCTTTCCTCAACGAAGTTTCACTTTCTACCGATCAAGACGAACAGGAGGATCATAATGAGCCTAAAGTGACATTAATGACCGCACACGCATCGAAGGGTCTGGAATTTAAACATATCTATATCGTAGGAGTTGAGGAGGAATTATTTCCATCTGCTATGAGCATGAATTCAATGCTTGAAGTCGAAGAGGAGAGGCGATTGCTATATGTCGCTATGACAAGAGCAAAGTCTACTTGCGTGATGACTTATTCATCTTCTCGATATCGTAATGGCCAGACTGTATTGACAAGACCATCTCGTTTTTTAAGCGATATCGATACAAGATACGTCAAGATGCGTACTTCAAGTGATATTGGAACAAACGGGAGGTATATTGATCCGCTTAAAAAGTATCATTCGACATCAGAGACCTATTACGGCAGTCAGTCATATCAAAAGCAAAAGACTAATCCAGTCGATTTGACATCTGCCAATGGAATAAAAAATAATTCAACCGTTGGTAAGAATAAAATTAAATTGCAAAACTTCAGTAACAGTGCGGGGAGTGATGTGGTAAAAATGCAGACTACAACAGACGGGATGTTAAGAAACGGTTCTAAGGTTATGCATAATATCTTTGGAAAAGGGACTATACAATCCATTGAAAATGTCTCCGGTAACGAAGTGCTGATTGTAGATTTCGAGGTGGTCGGTAAAAAGAAGTTATTAAGGAAATTTGCCAAGCTGACTATCATAAGTCAATAAATAAATCAATACGTATGACTTGCAGTTGTTGTTATAAGATATGGTGAATAACAATAGTTAGCACACGTTCCTTAGTTATTACATAATAA
>CAMWUY010000039.1 GCA_947177615.1 uncultured Porphyromonadaceae bacterium | reverse complement strand
CCAACGACCCCGAGATTACAAATCACGTGCTCTGGCCAACTGAGCTAAAGAGGCGATTGGATGAGCTTGCTGCATCGCACCGCTCAACCTACTACCCTTGCTTCGGTCAAGACCTGGGGGATTCGAAGGGAGCTGGTCGTACAGGACTCACCCACTGCAAAATTACAAAATCTTTTTAACACCACAATACTTTTTGAAAAAAATCACGCATTTTTTACCTTTTTTCACAAAAAAAATCGGTTCTTTCCATCCTTTTTCATAAAAAAATCATCCGTTTCGTTCATTTCGCGCGACATCATCGATGGCCGGCTCAGCACCGGCCATCAACGTTATCATCGCTATCGACGTTATCGACGACGTAGGTCGAGGCGGTCGAGGAGAGCGTGATTGGTCTCGTAATTCATATTGCTGTCTTCAGGATTATAGACGATGCTGACGTGATGATGACCGGCGGTCAACGGCACGCGCACGCTGCTCGAGGAACCCCAATCATTCCAGTTGGCGACACCTCGCGTGGGCATCACTATCGTGCCGACATCGACACCATCCACAAGCACGGAGCGTATCGCTGCCTTATTCTCCGTATTGACGGGCCCATTGCCGTTGGCATAGTGCACACTGAGCATAAATTCTCCATCTTCCGGCACCTCCACTTCATATACTACCGGCTTGCTCTGCCTGTCAATCTCGACCCATCCCTCACCGGTATATCCTGCGATGGGTTCGGACGGCTGATAACTGACCTCGGTAGAAGTCATGACGGTGCTCTCCGAGGGAGCCTGCACGACGGTCAGCGGACGGTTGTCGCGGGGTTGAGATGCAAACGACTCGACACCATCGCCATTCACACCGATCACCTGCCATTCTCCCGGCAGTGAGGCATCCCAGGAGGTCGTGCGTGTTTCACCTACGACCTCACCGTCACGCAACACCTTGTAGCGCGCAATGTACTCTATCGGATTCCAACGCAATATCTGCCCGGCACCCTCGTTCTCCAGCCAGGCTATCGGAGTGAGCGGAGCCTTGACGTTGGCTGTACGGTTGAGAGCCATCGCGGGGATGGGCTCGTCGGCCATTTGCACTACGATGGTGTGATCACCTTTCAACCTTCCGGCGGGGATGACGGCTGTCGGCGAGACGGATTTGCCATCGAGAGTCATTGAGGCGACTCTGTCTCCATATCCCTTGACCGTGATATTGAGACGACCGCCGCGATACGGGAAGTTCTCCAACGTATTGACACCTTCGAAAGCCTTGGGCACAAAGGGGGCGACACGGAGACCATCCTTGTCGAAATTCAGACCGAAAAGGATACGGTTGGTCAATGCGATATTGCCCGAGAGACTCCATAGCATATTGGATGAGTTAAGCTCGGTAAAATAATCACCGTTGTCGAGGTTGAAGTTCTCCTTGTTGGTGGCAAAGAGTGCGGCGGGACGCACGACCGAGCCTATACCCTCGACGACACCCTGCTCGTTTCCGGCCTTGGCCTGTGCCAATGCCCAGTATGACGCCACAAAGGGCCATAGTGCATTGTTGTGATAGTTGGGGATATCTGAGATCTGAGGGAAGAAGATAGCCGGGCCGTATGGTGTCACTGGATTGCCCTGCGAGATGCGACGCTGACGCTCGGGAGTGGCTACGTCGTAGAGTATGGCCAACGACTCACCGAGAGTCTCGGCACGCGGATTGAGCACCTTATTGTCCACCCCGTAAGTGTACATCCCCCAATAATCCTCACCCGGCACGTCAAAGACCTTTTCGATATTGCGTGCAAGACGCTCAGCCTTATCCGCATAATCGCGGGCAGCCTTTTTATCGCCTAATATCGTGGCCATATCTGAGGTTGCTGTCAGAGCGGCGCAATAGAGCACGTTGGTGCTCATCGCCTCACTCTGGGAGATATCGGCCGTCTGCATCCATCGCGGATAGCTCTGTTCGCGCCAGTCGATAAAGGATGTCTCACCCTTGACAAGACCTCGCTCCGAATAGATCGTGGCATCATCCTTGGCCATGCTGCGGACAACGATGGGATAGACCTTTTCAAGCCATTGACGGCTACCTGTGACCTTATAAAGCTCCCATGCCGCGAGAGTCCATATCATACGGTCGGTCGAGACAGGCCATGCTCCCCCCGAACCGGTATCCTGGATGATCTGACCCTCGGCATTGACCTTCTTCATGAGGGATATCATGGAGGCTTCGGGTTGCAACGCCGCCATCGAGAGGATAATGGAGTAAGAGACATCGCGTGTCCATACGCCGGCCCACTCCTTGCCGGTGCGCAGGGTCGTGTCGGGCTCCACAGCATTTACCATCTCATCAAGTCCCATATTGTAGACCGCCTGCAGGAGTGAATTATCGGTCTTGAACAGAGGATATGCATCCAGATTATTCTTGCGTCGCCATGTCTGCTCCACGGGCATGAAATACCCCGGACGACCCTTGTAGGTGGAGTGTATCTCGTAGGGGGATACGGCCCATGCCTTGAATTCATCCTGATAGAGCGTATCCCCTTGCCAGCGGTATGCCTGGGTGACTACATATACAGGCGCCTCGTCAGGCGCTGATGCCGATGCCACAGCCGGGGCGAGAGCGGCGAGCGATAATAAACTGAGTTTACCGATGTTCATGGTTATTTCGTTTGATATTTTTATTCCGTACGTCAGGACCCGCGGTACTGACATCGCAGTTGAAATTCTTATTTCTTAGCTCTTTTCCCCTTTTTTACCTGATTGCGGCCATGACTCTTGTTGCGCTCGCGCCGGGGCTTGTTGGGATTGCCCTTGTCCGAGATGAGCGCGAAGTCAAGCTGTTTGCGGTCGAGGTCGGCACGCGCCACCTGTACCTTGACCTTATCACCCAACGTGTATCTGGTATGCTTGCTGCGGCCGATAAGACTGAAATTCTTCTCATCATATTCATAATAGTCATCGTTCAGATCGCGCACCGGCACCAGACCCTCACACATGTTGTCGTCGAGCTCGACGTAGAATCCCCACTCGGTGACGCCTGATATGACGCCGTCATATATCTCTCCGAGACGATCCTTCATATACTCTACCTGCTTGTAGCGGATGGAGGCACGTTCGGCGTTGGCGGCCAGCTGCTCCATATCGCTCGAATGCTTGCACTCCTCGATGAGTTTAAGTTTATCGGCACTGCGTCCTCCCTCGGCATATTTGGCCAGAAGACGGTGAACCATCATATCCGGGTAACGACGGATGGGGGAGGTGAAGTGGGTATAGTAATCGAGTGCCAAACCATAATGACCGACATTGTCCGGTGTGTAGACAGCCTTGGCCATTGAGCGGATTGCCAGAATGGAGAGCATATTCTCCTCACCTTTCCCCTTGACATCCTTCAACATACGGTTGAGACTCTTATTAACCTGACGGGCACTTCCCTCCGGATTGATCTTATATCCGAACCGTGAGGCGATCTGGGAAAAATTGGTGATCTTTTCGGTATCGGGTTTATCATGGACACGATATACGAAATTCTTTGCCCTGCGGCCACCCTTGACCTTACCGACCGACTCAGCCACAGTGAGATTGGCCAGGAGCATAAACTCCTCGATAAGCTTGTTGGCATCCTTCGACTCCTTGAAATAGACTGAAACGGGCTTGCCGTCGGCATCTATCTCAAATCTGACCTCCGCACGGTCAAACTCCAGAGCCCCCTGATCATAACGACGCTTACGCAATTTCTTGGCTAAGTCATTGAGAGTCAATATCTCATTAACAAAATCACCCTTTCCGGTCTCGATTATCTCCTGTGCCTCCTCGTATGTAAAACGGCGGTCGGACCGGATGACAGTACGTCCTATCCGATAGTTGACAACGTTGGCATCCTTATCGAGCTCGAAGATAGCTGAAAAGGTCAGTTTCTCCTCATTCGGACGCAACGAGCATATACCGTTACTGAGACGCTCGGGGAGCATCGGGATGGTACGGTCCACGAGATAGACACTTGTAGCCCGTTTCTGCGCCTCCTTCTCTATCAGTGAGCCGGGACGGACGTAGTGGGTGACGTCGGCGATATGCACACCGACCTCGACATTGCCGTTGGCGAGCTGACGGATGGAGAGTGCGTCGTCAAAGTCTTTGGCATCGCGCGGGTCAATGGTAAAGGTAGTGACACCGCGGAAGTCCTCGCGGCGGGCAACCTCCTCGGGGGTGATACCGGCGTCGATCTTCTCGGCGGCCTTCTCTACATTTTCGGGATATTTATATGGCAATCCGAACTCGGCGAGGATGGCATGCATCTCAGCGGTATTCTCACCCTTCTTACCGAGGATATCCACTATCTCGCCTCGCGGATTCATCTCATTGTCGGTCCACTGTGTGATACGTGCTATGACCTTATCACCACCTTTGCCCCCCTTGAGAGCCCTGCGCGGTATGATGATATCGGCAGCCAGATTTTTGGAGTCGGTGATGACGGCGGCATAGTTTTTCTCGACCTGCAACGTCCCGATAAACACCTGGTCTTTGGCCTCGAGTATCTCTACGACCTTAGCCTCGGGTTCCTGACCCGGACGGGCAGCCGAGAGCTCGACCAACACCTTGTCGCCATCGAGAGCATGCATTGAGTTGCGCTCGGCCACCATAATCTGTTCATCGTCGATGATGACTGCATTCTTACCGTTATGACGTCTCACGAAGATACCTTCAGCCTCTACGGGACGTATCACCCTGGCCTGATATTTTCCGACACTGACCTCCATCAGCATGTCGGCAGCCACAAGGGTGTCTAGTATATTGATGACAGCATTACGCATCGATTGCTCGTTTGCCCCGATGCCGAATGCCACCTGCTTGTAATTAAATGACTGTTTGCTGTTATTGCGTAAAAATTCGAGTATCTTTTGCTCAAGTTCCTGCTTGCCTGCACGCCCGGAACGAGTCTTGGTTTTCACTTTATTCATATTGTTTACGTTATTTACATTAGTAATGGATAGTAATTAGTATTGGATAGTCATTGATGCGGTATGCGTGCCCGCACGGGGTTATCACGGATTATTGAAACAAGTCCGGCACGCATAATTGACACACGGATAATTGACAATTATCGTGCCATTTTCTTATATTAACGTTTAATATAGCCAAATATATCGGTCAAGCCGAAATAATTTGAACGCCCCGTTCCGGAGAAAAGTCTCAATCCGGATGGAAATGGGTGAATATGATACTCCCTTTAGCACGGCCTGCCACCTCCTGCAGCTGTGCGAGCGATGCCTCACGGATACGCTTCACACTCTTGAACTGCCTGAGCAAAGCGGACGCTGTCGACGGACCCACACCCTTGATATCATCCAATTCCGACCTCACCTGTCCCTTGCTGCGACGATTGCGATGGTGTGTTATGCCAAACCGGTGAGCCTCATCGCGCAGAGCCTGTATCACTCTCAGGCTCGGACTCTTCTTGTCGATATACAGCGGGAAGGAGTCTCCCGGGAAATAGATCTCTTCAAGTCGCTTGGCTATACCGACCAGTGCCACACGGCCACGTATACCCATCTCATCAAAAGCCTCGACGGCCGCGCTCAACTGTCCCTTGCCACCGTCGACCACGACCAATTGCGGCAACTCCTCACCTTCGGCCATCATACGGGTGTAGCGACGATGCAACACCTCCTTCATCGACGCGAAATCATCCGGACCCTCTACCGTCTTGATATTGAAATGTCGATAATCCCGCTTGGAAGGTTTTCCATTACGAAACACTACGCAACTGGCGACAGGATTGGTGCCCTGTATATTTGAATTATCAAAACACTCGATGTGGCGCGGCTGAACAGAGAGACGGAAATCAGACTTCATCTGCTCCATAAGACGCTCCACTCCCCTCTCGGGATCGAGTGCATCGGCCTGTTTCTCCCGGTCGGTCATATACTGACGGGCATTCTTCAACCCGACATCCAGTATCTTCAACTTATCTCCGCGTCTGGGTACAATAAAGTTTATCCCGCTGAAGTCCACATCCGGAGCGAAGGGGACGATAACATCCCTGAATTTGCGATCAAACCTCCGCGATATCTCGACTATGGCCATGGATAGTATCTCCTCGGGTGTCTCGGCCAGACGACGTCTGTACTCGAGATTCAGACTCTGCACGACAGCTCCGTTATGCAGGTGCATGAAGCAGACGTATGCGGCTGTTGGATTTTCCACGTATGCGAAGACATCCACCTCTCCCTGTTCCGTTCGAGCGATGACCGATTTGCTGTTGTAGCGTTTCAGTATCTCATACCGCTCCTTGACGACCTGGGCCTCCTCAAATCGCAATTCACCGGCCAGACGGCTCATATCCTCCTCCAGATAGCGCTCCAATTCCACCGTCTCACCGGACAAAATCTGACGGACACGTCTGATCGTCTCTCCATATTGCTCCTCATTGATCAACCCCCGGCAGCAACCCCCGCACTTCCCTATATGATAATCCAGACATAACGAGAACTTTCCTCGTGCTATGCTTTGCGGATCGAGCCGGTGACGGCAACTGCGCAAGGGATACAGTTCTCTAATCAGTTCCAGCACCAGCCGGGCACTCTGCGCATTTGCGTACGGCCCGTAATATGTACCGTGTTCTCCCCTGTCGCGGGTCATAAACACGCGTGGATAATGCTCCTTGGTCACCACTATCCAGGGATAAGACTTGTCATCCTTGAGCAGCACATTATAGCGTGGCTGATACTCCTTGATCATGGCATTCTCAAGGTGCAGCGCATCCTCCTCGGTAGCCACTACGATAAACCGCATATCGACGATGTTGCGCACCAGCAGATTGGTGCGAGTGGAGTCATGTCGTCTGTTGAAATATGAGGAAACTCGCCTCTTGAGACGCTTAGCCTTGCCGACATAGATGACATTACCGTGCCGGTCAAGATACATATAGACACCGGGAGACTCCGGCAGAGCGAGGATTTTCTTACGCAATTGTTCACCCGGTCTGTTCTCCGCGATATCCTCACGAGTACGATCAGGAGTTATTTCGATACCGAATCCACCCTGCTCATCAATGGTACGACCGACACCGGTCAGGATGTCGGTCGCTCTATTCGTTTCCTCCGAATTCATCGGGATATTATTATTTGACGGAGTATTATCAGCCATATACTAAATTGGACAAAACACCGATTTCATCGGAGTATTATATTGGATCAATACTTCAGCAGTGAGGTTATCTCACAGTCTGCCGGGAGATTTTTGCGACCGTCGAGATCCGTTAGCTCTACTATGAAGTTGATATAGATTTTCTTCGGATTCATCGACTTTACCAATTCATAGCAGGCATTCATCGTACCACCGGTAGCCAACAGATCATCGTGGAGTACAACCACATCATCCGAAGTGATGGAGTCACTATGCAGCTCAATGGTGTCCACGCCATACTCCTTAGCGTACGCTTTCTTGATTGTCACGGAGGGGAGTTTTCCGGGTTTGCGTGCGGGGACAAAACCGCACCCTAATTCGTATGCGAGTATCGAACCACCGATGAAACCGCGGCTTTCTATACCCACAACCTTAGTCACACCCTTGTCTCTGTAAAGGGCTGCAAGCTCCTTGCTCATCAGCTGGAGAGCATCTCCATTCTTAATAAGCGTCGTGAGGTCGCGAAACATAATACCCTTGGATGGAAAATCGGGCACATCGCGGATCGTCAATTTCAAATCTTCTAATGTCATAATTCTTAACTTATATATAAATTTTACGATGAAATCGAGAACTTTTCGATTGTTCCACGTGGAACATTTTAAATACAACTACACCATATCTACATAGTTAGAAAACCAATGTTTGTCTCAGGGTGTCCAAAAATCACCGCTTTCACCGCCCCAACAAGACAAGCAGAATGCTTATATCTGCCGGCGACACTCCGGGTATACGTGACGCGGCACCGATCGTTGCAGGACGAATGGCTGTCAATTTCTGACGAGCCTCGGTGGAGAGTGCATGTATTGTCATATAGTCTATCGCAGCCGGGAGTCTTAGATCCTCAAGACGTCGAGCCTTATCGGCCAGCGCGCGTTCCCTGGCTATATACCCCTCATACTTGACCATTATACCGGCGGCCTCCATCACCTCCTCGCGTATCTCCACATCAGTATCCTCAACACACTTGTAAAATGACGGAAAATATCCGTATAGATCTTCAATCGAAATCTGAGGCCGACGGAGCAGGTCTATCATACGAACACCACCTTTCAGCGGTTCGCACCCACGCTCCTCAAGCCACGCATTCACCTCAGGTGAAGGAGAGACCTTGATCTCTCCGAGCATCCTGATAAGATAGTCGCGCTGATCGCGCTTGCGCACCATAGTATTATACCTCTCTTCATCAGCAAGACCGAGCTCGTAGCCTATAGGGGTCAGACGCATATCGGCATCATCCTGACGCAAGAGAATGCGATATTCCGCACGCGAGGTAAACATACGGTAGGGCTCATCGACACCCTTTGTCACCAGATCATCTATCAGCACTCCGATATATGCCGTATCACGTCCTAATATCAGCGGAGACTGGCCGCGCAACGACAAGACGGCATTGATACCGGCCATAAGACCCTGAGCCGCCGCCTCCTCATAGCCCGTCGTGCCGTTAATCTGCCCGGCAAAATAGAGACCGCTTATCCTCTTGGTCTGAAGATCATGCGTCAGCTGTGTCGGCGGGAAATAGTCATATTCTATGGCATAGCCGGGGCGATAGAACTGCACGTCGCGCAGAGCATCGATGTGACGCAGGGCTTCGAGCTGCACCTGCCACGGCATACTGCTCGAAAATCCGTTGATATAATATTCGTTGGTCGTTTCACCCTCCGGTTCGAGAAAGAGTTGATGGCTCTCCTTGTCGGCAAAGGTCGTTATCTTGGTCTCGATAGAGGGACAATACCGGGGACCCACACTCTGTATCTGACCGTTGTATAAGGGAGAATCAGCAAGATTGTCATGCAGGACGCGATGAGTCCGTACGTTAGTGTGAGTGATAAAACAGGGGCGACATTTCAACCGCCGACGGACATGGGGCAGAAAGGAGAATTTATGAAAATCACGTCTCTCGGGCTCCACAGCTCTGTTGTCTTCAGGAATGATAGTATCATCACCACACTGCATCTCACAGAGCGAAAAATCAATGGAACGGGCATCTATACGCGCCGGAGTACCGGTCTTCATACGGCCCGCCTCAAAACCGAGATTTATCAATTGCTGTGTCAATCCCTCACTCGAGGGCTCGGAGATGCGTCCGCCCGGTATCCGGGTCTTACCGAAATGCATCAGTCCTCCAAGAAAGGTGCCGTTGGTCAGGATAACACGGGGAGCTGAAAACTCCACACCAAGTTGCGTCACCACACCTCTGACAGCAGTATTATCATCATTAAACATGAGTGACACCACCATATCCTGAAAGAGATATAGGCCGGGGGTAGACTCCAGAATATCACGCCAACGTTCGCTAAACTTCACTCTGTCACTCTGCACGCGTGGCGACCATACGGCCGGGCCCTTAGAGCGATTGAGCATTCTGAATTGTATGGCGGTCTCGTCGGCAACAATCCCCATACATCCTCCGAGAGCATCAATCTCCCGGACGATCTGACCCTTGGCAATACCACCGACAGCGGGATTGCATGACATCTGCGCAACCCTGTTGAGGTCCGCGGTGATAAGCAACGTCGAGGCACCGAGACGCGCAGCTGCAACAGCAGCTTCACATCCGGCATGACCCGCACCCACTACTATGACATCATATTCCAAACGCATATAAATCTACCACTTTCACAATCCATAATACTACATATACTCTTATAAATATATATGTAGTCCCTGTATCTGTGTATCTGTGTATCTGTGTATCTGTGTATCTGAGTATCTGTCAATCCATCATCTACCTATCATACCGAGAGCCTTATCCTCAGCAGCCTCCATCTCCTCACGTTCTCCCGGCTCCTTGTCATGCAGGCCGCAGAGATGCAGGACACCGTGGACGATAACACGATGCAATTCGCGATCATACTCCTCACCGAGTTCTTCAGCATTGGAGCGCACCGTATCGAGCGATATCAGAATGTCACCGTTGATGACATCATCCTCGGTATAGTCAAAGGTGATAATGTCGGTATAATAGTCATGATTGAGAAATTGTCGGTTGCATTCGAGTATACCGTCATCATCAGTGAAACGATAACAAATCTCGCCGACACTATAACCATAATCGTCAGCCACTCTATTCAACCATTGCTCGACATCCTTCTGATCAATCCCGGGCATATCGACCCCGTCAGTCTGAAATTCTATCATAACGAAAAATAATGAAGAGCCCCGACGTCCGAACCGGACCCGAGAGGGGAAAATGACAATCCGAACAGTTCGGACTAAAATGAAATACAAATATAATAAATTTGAATGTGAAAAAATGTTAAATTTTTGCATGACAACAGAGAAATATCCGACCGGTCACTCGGCAGCGGGCAAATATTCAATCCTCGCCGCCCTATAAAATCGCGAATTAAGACGTATATTGCTGATATTTTGCCATTTGCAGACTTTATCAACACTTCGCGATTAAATACCAAAATACAAATATAACCTCGTAAAAGCGCGTTCATTAAAATAACATCATCTTCGCGTCCCGGATATTTTAGAGCGTACTCTAATGGCTCGTACTCTAAACAAGGGTTGTCAATAACTATTTATCAAAAAATTAAAAAATGAGAATTTACAATTGTAAATAGTTGCAACTTTTTCACTAACTTTACGATTTGAATAGGGCATGTTACATTTTACAGGCAAACGAGCTCTAAACATCAACGTTCTCACTAAAAAAATAACTAATAAAGTGATGTCAACTACCGACATTCCCGCAACTTACCATATACCCGCACTCCTTACGCAATGTATCGAGGGTCTGAACATACATCCCGACGGGATATATGCAGACGCCACGTTCGGAGGAGGAGGACACTCACGCGCCATCCTCGAAGCTCTCGGACCGCAGGGGCGGCTTCTCGGCTTTGATCAGGATACCGACACGCTGACCAATGTCCCGCAAGATGAACGTTTCACATTCGTACTCTCCAACTTCAGATACATGAGCAACTTTATGAGATATCATGGTATCGAGAAGTTTGACGGCATACTTGCCGACCTCGGTGTATCATTCCATCACTTTGATGACGCCTCCCGCGGGTTCTCCTTTCGCGAAGATGCGCCCCTCGACATGCGTATGAACAGACGCGCTTCGCGCTCGGCCAAGGATATTATTAATGAGTATACCCCTGAACAACTCACTGATATACTCCGACTCTATACTGATCTGAAAAACATACGGAATATCGTCGCAGCCATCGTCAAGGCGAGAGACCTCTCCCCCATTGAGACCACCAACGATCTCAGCAGGATCGTCACTCCACAGCTCAATCCGCGCAACGTCAAGAAGGATCTGGCACAAGTGTTTCAGGCACTGCGTATCGAAGTCAACGGAGAGATGGAGGCGTTGCAACAATTTCTCGCCTCAACCCCGAATATGCTGCGCGAGGGGGGAAGACTCGTCGTGCTGACATATCACTCTATCGAGGATCGCATGGTCAAGAATTTCATGCGCACCGGCAATGTCTCCGGTCACGAGGAGAAAGACTTCTACGGCGTATCTAAATCTCCCTGGAAGCTGATCACCCGCTCCCCCATCACTGCTGATCAGGAGGAGGTGGAACGCAATCCCCGCTCACGGAGTGCCAAGTTAAGGATCGCACAACTAAATACGGCAGACCATGGCTAAGGAGAAGAAGAAAAATAAGAAGAAGTCATCATCATGGGTCAGCGACCTGAGATATGGCAGATATGTGTCACTCGAATTCTTCAAGTATAATGCCTGGGTTGTGGTCGCTATGCTTGTCGCCGTCATTTCACTGATAGGCCTGCGATACAAGACCAAGACAAAGATGCAGGAGATCAAGACTCTCACCAAGGAGCTCAAGCAGTCAGAGTCAGCCAAACTCCAGGAGAAGGCTGCATATATGACACTGATACGCGAGACCGAGATGAAGCGTCTGGTCAATGAGAAAGGACTCGGACTCGTATTCCAGGAGCAACCTCCGTACGAGGTCGAAAGCTACAAAAAATAACAATATACCGAAAACAATAATAGAGACAGGAAGATAAATGCCGGCAGCAAAAAAGAAAAAGAAAAACAATAAGGCCCAGGTCGTATTCAGATACGGTCTGGTAACTATCGCATTCGTATTCTTCGGCCTACTCGTCATCGGCAAACTATTCAAAACGACGATTATCGAAGCCGACGCATGGAACGAGCGCGCACGTCGTGACTTCTCACGTATCGACACTCTCAGCCCGGAGCGTGGCGATATCCTGGCCGACAACGGCAATATCCTGGCCTGTAATCTCAAGGTCTACGATATCAAAGTAGACCTGCGACACAATAAGATAATAGGTAAACGTGTCCCCTGGCCGGCTATCGACTCGCTGGCTGACTCACTCGACTTCTACTTCCCGCGTGTGCGCAATCTCGCGGACCTGCCACGTGACTCGGTGCGCAAATACTCATGGCATACCAAACTCAAAGAGGAATTTGAACGTCCTGAAAATAAGCGTAAACGAGCGCTCGTTCTGGTCAAAAAGGGTACTATCGAAGACTTTGAACAGATATCCCGCTGGCCATATTTTAATAAGTTCAAGGGTCGCGGTTTCCGTCATCCTCTCTACAAGGAGGAACGAAATGTACGTATTTATCCATTCGGACGCATGGCTTACCGCTCCATCGGACGTGTCAATGAGAACGAGAAGGGGGAGATACACGGATACTCGGGACTGGAGAATGACCTCGATTCACTCCTGTACGGCAAAGAGGGATATGCCAAGAAGGTCACACTCACAAGCGGTATAGCCAACTGGGTCACTCAACCGACGCAACGTGGCTATAACATACAGACCACCATCAATATAGACCTCCAGGATATGCTCGAGGAGCAGCTGCACACGGTCTGCCGTGAGGCTAACGCCGAATGGGGTACGGCCATACTGATGGAGGTGGCAACCGGCGAGATCAAGGCCATAGCCAATCTGCAGAAGATCGATGACCACTATGGCGAAGCGCTCAACCGCGCTGTACGCGGTTTCGAGCCGGGTTCTGTCATGAAGCCTATATCGCTCATGATTGCCTTTGAGGACGGACTGGTGAGGTCCGTCAATGACGGTGTCGACTGCTCGCCGTTCCAACGCACGACCGATCCGCACGCACCGACCTATAAGACTATGAAACAGGTCATCGAGATGTCATCTAACACCGGTATCGCACGTGTTATTTTCAAGAAATATGCACAGGATCCCGCGCTGTACTATGATCGTCTGGCCTCGATCGGATTTTTCGAACCGCTGCACTCGGGTATCGCCGGTGAGGAGATACCCCATGTGCGTCGCCTCGTAGGCACTGACGGCCACGGCAACAATATCACCATGACCGCACGGCACCTCGACCTTGCCCGCCAGGCATACGGATACAATACTACCGTCCCCCCGATATATACCTTGGCTATCTATAACGCTATCGCCAACGGTGGCAAATTCGTGCGTCCCCATATCATGAAACGTCTGATAAGCGAGAATATCGACTCCGTCCTCCCCATCACGTATGTGAGGGAGAGAATATGCTCGGAGGAGACGGCCGAAAAGGTACGTATCTGCCTCAGAGAGCCGGTGTGGGGTGAACATGGCACGGCGCGTGCCGTGCGCGACGACCGCGTCGCCATCGCCGGAAAGACCGGCACCGCATACCCCGTCATGGAGCAGGGGGGCGGCTATGACAAGTCCAAACGACGCTATGCATTCGCAGGATTTTTCCCGTATGAAAATCCCAAATACTCCTGTATGGCACTCGTATTGGCACCAAGCGGCACCAGCGCCAACCGCACTTCGGGTCAGGTAGTCAAAAACATGGCTCTGAAGATGTATTCGCGCGGTATGCTCGATAACGTCTCGACATATACTGATCAGCACGCCGCTGACTCGCCTCTGCTGGCTGCCAGCGTCAAGGTCAATAACGGCAAGACCACTTCGGCGCTCAATGTCGATAAGGCACGCATCATCAAGACTGAGCAACCCAATGCAGCGGAACAACTTAACGCCGTGCCCAACGTCGCCGGTTATGACGCACCGTCAGCCGTGAAGATATTGGAACGCCACGGTCTCAATGTCAAGCTCCGCGGAGCGGGACGTGTCGTGGCTCAGAGCAGGGCTCCCGGCACGGCAATACATAAAGGCTCTGAAATAATTCTGACACTGAAAATTTAATCAAACCCCGGGAATTATAAACGTTACTACCATAACTCCGAATATTACGATAACACTATACAAGCCATGACCATGAAACTACAACGTCTCATAGACGTTCTCCAACCACAAGAAGTGATTGGCGAAACCAACCGCAACATTACATCCGTCCGGAGTGACTCACGCAAAGTGGAGCGCGACGGCCTCTTTGTCGCTGTCCGCGGCGTTACTACCGACGGTCATAAATATATCCCTGTGGTAGCCTCGGCTCACGTCGCGGCTATCGTCTGCGAGGAACTCCCGGCATCGCTCGAGAGGGGCATCACATATATCC
>CAMWUY010000038.1 GCA_947177615.1 uncultured Porphyromonadaceae bacterium | reverse complement strand
GATATATCAATACAGAGCGTACGATGATGATGTCCAATACTGACTGGATGAAGGAGATAGCACGCACCGGATTTATGCAGGACTATGATGCGGCCGTATCTACATCTTCTGACCGCGGCAACGCATTCTTCTCACTGGGCTACCGCAGAAATGACGGTATCCTGAAATATACTGACTTTGAGAGCATCTCCGGTCGTGTCAACACATCATATAATATATCACCGATAGTAACAGTAGGAGAAAATCTGACACTCACATATTCATCGCAGGTGGATTGTCATCCTATGGAGAACGCTCTCAAGATGCCATCAGTGGTGCCCGTTCTGCAGACGGATGGCACATACGCCGGACCGGTCGGGGGTATGCCTGACCGTAGTAATCCTCTCCGCGAACTTGACTACAACAAGGACAATGCTCTCAAGATATGGCGCATATTCGGCAATGCATACCTCGACATCAAACCGTTCAAAGGATTTGTATTCCGCTCCAACTTCGGTCTGGACTATGACGCCGCTTTCATACACTCCTACAATTATACTTACCATAACGGTAACGTAAACAACGATACCAATTCCACTACCCTATCCCAAGCCAATGACTCCAAATGGACTTGGTCAAATACCATCAACTACAACTTCAAGATTAACAATCAGCATGACTTCACCGTGCTCGGCGGTATAGAGCTTTTCCGCCAGAATCGTATAGACTTCTCTGCATACAACGAGAACTACGATATCGAGAGTACCGACTTCATGTATCCGGATGCTTCATCAGGCGTCGAACGTGCAACAGGCAATCGTTCCGCATATTCGCTTGTATCATTCTTCGGAAAAGTAGACTACAACTGGAATGAACGTCTGTTGGCCTCATTCACCATACGTCATGACGGATCTTCCCGCTTCGGTGCCAACAATCGTTACGGTACATTCCCGGCAGCTACTATCGGTTACCGCATATCCGAACATCTGCGCAAGTCCTGGATCAACGATCTTAAGGTTCGTGCATCATGGGGTATGACCGGTAATCAGGCTATTTCCAACACTGCCCGATATGCACTGTATGTAGCTGACTACGGCAATGACCGTATGACCTCTACGGCCTACGACCTTCTGTTGCAACAGAGCGGTATCTTCCCCTCGGGATATCTCTGCAGCCAGTCCGCCAATCCCAATCTGAAATGGGAGACTACCGAGCAGTTCAATATCGGTGCTGACTACAGTTTCTTCAACAATCGCCTGTATGGTAATATCGATGCCTATATCAAGGATGTAAAGGATATGCTGATCAGACCGGCCTATCTCGGCTCCATCGGCGAGGGTGGCGCATCATGGATGAACGGTCCCTCACTGCGCAACTGGGGTATGGAGTTCCTTATCGGATGGCGTGACAATCTCGCATGCGGCTTCGGCTATCGCGTAGGCCTGAATATGGACTTCTTCCGCAGCCGTGTCACCTATCTTCCCACTACAGCCACCGGCTCATACGCACATACCACCACCGAAAACCTTGTGGAGGCACGCAAGCCCTACGGCTCTATCGTAGGCTATGTATTTGACGGAATATTCCAAAACCAGCAGGAGGTGGACGCTTCCGGTCAGGATAATGCTCGCGTGGGCGGCATGAAATATAAGGATGTGGACGGCAACGGCCATATCACCCCCGAAGACCAGACCTGGATTTTCAATCCTGTTCCCGATCTCAATCTCGGACTTAATGTCGAACTCAATTACAAGAACTTTGATCTGCAGATGTTCTGGCAGGGAGTATTCGGTCAGGATGTCTACAACAATCAGAAATTCCAGACAGACTTCTGGAGCGTCACTGATGCCGGCTGTAACAAGGGTATACGCGTACTCGACGCATGGTTGCCCGATGTAAACCAGAACTCTCTGATACCCATGCTGACAACCAACAATACCGGTGACGAGGGACGCTGCTCATCATACTTTGTGGAGAATGGCTCATACTTCAAACTCCGCACACTGCAATTCGGATACTCACTGCCGGCCAAGATACTCGCCAAGTTGCGTATGGCTAAAGCCCGCTTCTACGTGTCAGGTCAAAACCTGCTGACCATCAAGAGCAAGAGCCTGACATGCCAGGATCCGGAAAATCCCAACTGGGCTTATCCTATACCTACATCCGTATCATTCGGACTACAAGTGGAATTCTGATATCATAATAGAAATACTCAACTCAATTATAAAAAGCTATGAATTCTGTTAAAATATATATTTTAGCTCTCATGACATTGGGTCTCGCGGCCTGCAACGATTTCATCGATGTCGCTCCGACCGGTGTCGTGGATGGAGCAACGGCTTACTCCGAGCCCGACAAGATGGTAACATCAGCCTACGCGGCTCTCGGCGACTGCTGGTTCAGCTATCCTTTCAATCTATGGCCATACGGTGACCTCGGCTCCGACGATTGTCTCAAGGGAGGTAGCGGCACGACGGATACCGGTTATCATCCCATGGAGATTTGGTCCACACTCACATCCACACCGGGTGAGCTCGATGAACTCTGGTACCGTCTCTACTGCGGTGTCTCCCGTTGCAACTCCGCGCTCGTAGCGCTCGAACAGTATGGAGATGAGAAACTCGGCAGTGAGACTGCCGGGATCCGCGCTGCCGAGGTACACTTTCTCAGAGGACACTTCTATTTCAAACTCCTCACGATGTTCCGACAGATACCATGGGTCGATGAGGATGTCTTCAAGAATAATCTGCAGGAAGAGACCTCCAACGTGGAGTTCACATACGAGGAGCTTTTCCAAAAGGTCATCAACGAGTTTGAGATCGCCTACGATACTCTCCCGATGACTATGTCCGATGGCGGACGCACCAACAAGGTAGCTGCCGCGGCTTATCTCGCCAAGTGTTATCTCACCTTGGCATGGGGAGATGGTTATGAGGCGACGGATGGTCCTGCATTTATCAATAACGAATATATGCAGAAGGTCGAGGAATACACCAAAGTGGTTGTCAATTCTCAATACGGCTATCTTGAGGATTATGGCGATATATTCCTGCCGGAGTTTAAGAACAGCAAGGAGTCAGTATTTGCTGTGCAGACGTCACAATATACTGAGGATAATACGACGTTCGGCCGTGCCAACTGGTCCAACACGCTCAACGGATGCTGGGGTATCTGGTCTTGCGGATGGGACTTCCACAAGCCCTCACAAAATCTGGTCAATGCATTCAAGACCGAGAATGGCCTCCCTATGTTTGAGCACTATGCTGACAACAATGACTATCCAATCAATGGCACACCCTCTGCTCAGAAATATGATCCGCGACTCTTCCATACCGTTGGCATACCTACATTCCCCTACAAATATGAAGCGGAATACACGATGACAACAGACAATTCACGCAACCCTAATACCTATGGCTATTACACTTCACTCAAGGAGGTGCCGCAACGCAGTGCCGGTGAGACCTTCAACTATCCATGGCAGGCATTTGCGATGAATGACTACGTGTTCCGCTACACAGATGTCATGCTGATGAGAGCCGAAGCTCTCATAGAGTTGGGCAGACTCGAGGAGGCTCGCACCATCGTCAACGACATCCGCAACCGCGCGGCCAACTCTATCGATAAACACATCGGCTACGCCAAGGACTATTGCGACATCGCTACTTATCCCTCATCATACTTCGCATCCGTAGAGTCGGCCCGCGAATGTCTCCGCTGGGAACGTCGCATAGAGATGGCGATGGAGAGCAGCCGATACTTTGATCTGCGCCGTTGGGGTATCGCCTCCACTGTGCTCAATAAGTATTTCAAACTCGAGGCCAAATCTACATTTAAGGCTGTGGTCGATGGTGAGGAGATGGATATCCACTACGGTGAATATTATAACGACGCCCACTATACGCCGGGGAAGAACGAGTTCTATCCCGTTCCCTACAACCAGATGTTCTACGTTCCCAAACTTTACCAACAGAACAAAGGCTACAATTAATCGTTATAACTTACACTACAAAAATAGCGGGTGCGTCGGCCGACACACCCGCTTTATCTATTTTTCATCGCATCCGAAGATTATTCAGACAGAGAGTTGTAATGAAGGACGTTTGTCTTGGCGTCCGGGATTGAGGCATCTATCCGGGGGTCGATTTCCTTACCATAGCCGAATGTATAGGTTAGATTAATACCTATTACCCGACCTACACTTAAGTTTTCCCTGCTGAATGAATAGTGCGGACTCTGATATACTACACTCTGTTTCGAGTATTTATGAAATATATTAATAATTGTGACATCCATATAGAAGTTTTTCCAGCCGTATATCAGGGATGCGTCAAAATGACTGGATATGCGTGTCGTCTGACGTCCGCCGTTGCTTAACGATTTCATGGGACTGCGGTAATTCAGTGTCAGACGCACATTTCCGAATGTGTATGACGCATCAGCAGACCAATTGAAGGTGTGCATATCGGCTCGGGTCAGGGATTCGTTGGTATAGTTGTAGCTGCCCTGAAGATGTAACGTCAGCTTTCTGTTAAAGAATGATGTATTGACGCCCAAGGTCGAAGAAAATATGTCACTTGATGATGTGTTGTAGGCCGTTTTCAGCAGACCGCCGTTTTCAGCATCCATCGGGCTATACTCGAAGAGGGTACCGCCGTTGGTTCTTGAGTAGGAATTGTGCATTGAGAACGAGAGTCTGTTGAACGGAAGATAGTTGATGCCGAGATAACCGCTCCACATATCAAGATTGTGCAGATATGGATTGCCCTTGAGCCACATCAGTTCCGAACTCCGTACCAATACCGGATTCAGTTTGTTCGGATTGGCTGAGTACCGGTTGTACTGCACCTCTCCGTTTAAATTAAGTTTACTGTCGGCTGACCACCCGCAACCTGCTGATACCGATGGATTGATTTGCTTCTCCTTTACCTCCTCTATCTGCCACAGCGAGATACTAAGCCTCGGAGACACATAGACATTTAAGGAATTGGTGATATTCCACCAGAAACCCAGGTTATTATCTATATCCTGACGATGCTGCACGCAGGAGGCTGTTGTGAAACCGGAATAATCGGTACTGTAGCTTGTGAAATCACCTGTCAGAACATAGTTGAAAGTAAACTTGGGTGACAGAAAAAATGCAGGCGTTATCTTGAAATTGAACGAGTTGACGGATTCTGACGTGCCGTTGTCGATTGCAGACGTTTCACCCGTCTTATCCCATGTAGCGGATTTATTTCGACTGTAGGTGTATTCCCACTCGCCATTCAGATACCAGCGGGGCGAGATGACCCAACGGTACATACCGCTCACTCCGGGCACTACCGACGAGCCTTCCGAATAACTGCCGTAGTAATCATCACCGAATAATCCCGGCGTCCATACTTTCTCACCCTCCGACAATGTCCCCGGAGTCCGGAACCATCAGAACTTCAGCTGATGCATGCATCCGAATTTCTGAGTAAAGTATTTCTGCACTATGGCACCGGAGACTCCATGATTCTTAGTTGCACCGCGGACTTCCTCCTCATTCTTTATCACATCATGGAACCGACCGTTATAATAAAGATTGCGGAACGTCTCCGTACCGGTGCTCCTATTCATATTATAGTCCGTAAAATTTGCATATACAAGCGCACCCAATGTGAACGAACTTTTATAAACGAATTTGGACGCTACGTTGTAATGCCCCGACAGAGGATACTCCTGAATACCGTTAATCTTGGTGATACCCCCGATTTCATAGTCGGTCATGACAAAATTGACCACATTACGGTTGCCGGCATATTCCCCCTCCTGAGGGTTCTCCATGTACTCTACACGTTGTGCATGCTTTGGCCAGAAGGTCGCAAGATCCACCTCATCAGCAGGACGACCGTTTATATAGATTGTCACGTCTCTGCCATTGGTCGTTTTTATTGCGCCATTCTCCACGCGAAGGATTGGCAGACTCATGGACTGAATGAGTGTCGCGGCACTGTTGGCAAGCTGTTTCTCCTTCTTGGTAGGCACGAATACTATCTTGCCGTCCTCGACCCAACCACGATTGGCCTCGACAACCACCTCCTCAAGATACTTGGTATTGTCGGTTTCGTCCTTAGATGCGGTTTGTGCCCCAATTGCTGTCGGCAACAGTATAATAACAGCAAGCAACAATTTCTTTAGCATGGCTTAATTTTTTTATTAAGTTTCGATTACAAATATACAACACCTGTCTCCATTTCACCAAAACATTATGTGCTCAATATTCAATAATGCGTTGATTATCTGATATCTAAAATTCAGATGGATAGTTGAAGTTGATTATGGACCAGTCGCCAATAGTCTCCTCGCTGCTCTATCAGCTCCTTATGGAGACCCTGTTCCACGATTTGACCGTTCTTGATATAAATGATATTGTCGGCATTCTGCACCGTACTCAGGCGGTGAGCGGCTATGATGACTGTCTTTCCCTGGCCGAACCTGCGGATATTGTCGACGATGGAGCGCTCGTTGTTGGCGTCGAGCGAGGATGTCGCCTCATCCATGAAAAGGATGTCGGGGTTCTTGTAGAGAGCACGCGCTATCATCAGACGCTGCTTCTGACCGCCGCTCAGCTCTATGCCCGACACACCGAGCTGTGTGCTCAATCCCATCGGCAGAGAGGAGACGAATGTATCGAGTCCAACAATGCGCAGCAACTCCAGGACACGTTCCCTGCCGCTTTCTCTGTCAGTCTCATCATTATCGTCAGCACCGAGACAGATATTTTCCAATATCGACCCGGTGAAGATTTTACCTTCCTGCATCACCACGCCGCAATGTGTCATCCAATCCTGAGGATTCATTTCACGGATATCATTCCCGCTCAGATACAGACTCCCCTTCTGCGGGATGTAGAATCCGAGCATCAGTTTGATGAGTGTGGACTTGCCGCAACCGCTCTCCCCCACCAGAGCCGTGACCGTACCCGGCATGACCTCCAGACTCAGACCGCGTATAACATACGGAGAGGAACTCCCCGCATATTTGAACCATACATCCGACAGCTTGATCGAAGGATGGGAGAAGATCCGTTCACCTCGAAACCCCGTCTCATTGCTGATTACATCATCAATACGCTGATAGGATATGACTGCATCCTGCAGCGACGTTATGGATGATGAAATCTGCGAGAACGGCTGCGCCAGTCTGCCCGTGATGTATGCCAAGGTCATCATTATGCCGAATGTCATGTCACCCTGTATGACTAACAGAGCGCTCACTCCGGTGACGGAAAACTCCTTCAGCCGCGACAGCAGGGTATGACCGCTGTTCTGGAAAATGGATAGTTTCTGTGAACGCATCGACGTGTCGTTGAGACGACACTGCGTCTCACGCCATTTCGCTATACGGGCATTCTCGGCATTGTTTACCTTCAGGTCTGCCATACCGTTGGTAAGCTCGTAGGCGTGATTGCGGTTTTCGGAATGCGCGTTGAACATCGCCATGTCGATACTCTTGCGCCGGCTCAGGAAGAGTGCGTTCCACCCGATTTCAATGAGTGAACCGACGATGATGATGGAGAAGATAAACGGACTGTAGTGGAACAGAAGTATGGAGAAGACGATAAAGTTGAGAGCCATGATGAGCACGGCATTGGGAAACGACATCAGGAAGTCACGTATACGCGACTGGTCGCCGATTTTCTGCACGAAGTCCGAGCTGACCTTCCTGTCGAAAAACGAGATGGGAAACCGAGCGAGACGGCTCAGGAAGTTATCGGTCATCTCGAGGTTCATCCTGAGACCGGAGCGTGTCAGCAGCCAGTTCATGCCGTGGGTCGACACAAGCTCACCGAGCGCGACAGCCAACTGCGCCGCCAACAGCGCGAGCACGATATTGAAATCTTTGGATGATATGCCGTCATCTACAGTACGCCTCAGAAGCAGGGGCATAGCGAAATCCGCAGCCATTACGACCAGAGTGATGAGAAGTGTCCATGCAAATGTCATACGGTATCCTTTGAAGAATGACAGCAGATACCGTCTGAAACTGTTCAGGACATTGGATTTGGGGAAACTCTTGCTCTCGAACCCGTTATCCGGTTCGGCGAGCACAACCAGTCCCCTCTCTTCCCCGCGAGGTATCCAACCCTCCGTAAACTCCCGTTCGTCATATACAACCTTTCCCTCAGCCGGGTCTGCCACATGATACCTGTACTTTCCGCGCCGCTCGGTTATACGATACAGGACGACGAAATGCCTCTGCTTCCAGTAGACTATGGCCGGTAGCGGCATCATACGCGCATGCTCGATGCCGATTTTGAGGGAGACGGCATTCAGCCCTATCTCACGGCAACAGTCGGTTATATCCTTCAGGGACATACCGAGCCTGCTCAGGTCGGTAATCTCCTGAAGGAAACGTATCGGGATTTTCTTGCCGAAATGACGCGCAACCATACGGATGCACGTCAGTCCGCAGTCCGAATGCTCAAGCTGCCTGTAACATCTGAACGGTCTGAACATATCAAGACTACAACTGTTCTTAGCTGCCGGCGGCTCCGGAGGCTATTTCGGATGGAGCTTGAATGTCGATATTTTGATTTACTCTCTTGCCATAGCCGAAAGTGTAGGAGAGATTGAGAGTGAACCTACGTCCTAACTGACGGTTTGTTTCGCTGTATATGTAGTTATTATACACAAAGTCATGTATCTGATTACACCGGGTATGGAAGATATCATATACACTAAGACCTACATACAGGTCGCCATTACCGTAAGTGATTCCTGCCCCCCAGTTGTCAGGACGGTACTGAAGCATGTGACCACCCTCACTGAGAACTTTACTACGGGAACTATATGAGACATTTACACTGAAATTACCGAAATTATAGCTCGCACGCCCGGAAAAATTGAACGTATTGAGGGATTTTCTATCAATACTTTTTCCCTCTTGGTACACAAATACCGATGGAGAGAGAGAGATGGAGACTTTCCTGTTAAACAGGTTTGAGGTAACATCTAAACCAATATTGAGCGTACGACTCGGAGCATCGTCATATTGCTCTATAAGACCCTCCATATCCTCCGAGGCCGGAAAATACACTGAGTATGAAGGATTCCAGTCAAGATAACTTACGTTTAACGACGGCATCAGCCACTCCGCCGGCATCCATGTCTGCTGCAAGCCTGCAGTAAAGACATACATATTGGAAAGTTCAGGATTTCCCTTGAACCATAGGAGCTCACTCTGACGCTGAAGCACCTCGTTAGCCCGGGAAGCCTGGGTGTTACTTATACCGTAATTGCCGTATATGCTTAAAAACGCCTTGGCCGACTGATACCAGTTAGCTGAGAGATAGAAATAAGGATTCACTGAGGTCTCGGTCGACAGGCCACTGATGGCACGGGTATTGACCGTGAAACCCGGTATGGCGGTCAGTTGTAATTTTTCATCGGGACGCCAGAACCATAGAAACGCTCCCTTGAATTCACTCATAGTCTGACGTGACAGATTTTGATAGGTTCCGGAATATTGAATAGAGTATGTGTTGATGGTCTCACTCAGCTGAAGCTGCATGTGCATCTTCTGAGGAGCTAATATATAGGCAAGGTCTGATGATAGATATATGACATTAGCTTTCTCGGAACTTGCATTCGATATTTCCGGCAAATCTGCCAACTTGTTTCCACTCTCTTTATCGATTGAAGCATAGGAATATTTCCAGTCAGCATTGAGTTGCCATTTGGGGGTTATCATATATATATATTTTCCGCTGAACTGGGGTGATATTGATTTTCGGCAACTCCGGCCAAAGGAATTATTTGAATCGAAAATATCAGGCATCCAATTGTTTTTACCTATATCACTGTTCTTATATTTATCCCATGCCAAAGAGGCCGTATGAACTACACGTACGGTTTTATCGTCCGTGTAGATTGCATTGAATGCAGCATTTACTCCGTACCAATCTGTATCATCTGTCGTTTCACTTGTATTTATGAGCTTATCATATTTTCTTCCTCCATACCAAATATCACGGTATTCTTCATGTTTTATATTGGTGAATTGGCCCTCACGGATGTCCGATGTTCTGCCATTGACCATAAGACCGTAAGTCATACGTCCGTGAACCAGCTTGGAGGAGAGAGTGTATATCGAACTATAAGGCAACAACGATTGGTAAGTATTGACTTTTGTCACGCCACCAACAGAATATTTAGGCATAATAAAGTTTACAACCGCTCTATAACCCTTGTATTTCGGATCGGAGGGATCCGCAAGATACTCTACCCGTATTACATCCTTTGGCCAGAATGTGGAAAGTTCCACACCGGTTGCCTCCTGACCGTTGATAAAGACTTTGACATCGTCTCCTCGCAGACTCTTTATTGTATTGTCTACCACTTTAATCAAAGGCAAGTTCATCGAGCTTATAAGCGTTTCTACGGAGTTGGCCCGGTTCTTCTCCCTGCGCGTCGGCACGAAAACCGCTTTATCGTTCTCTATCCACGCATTCTTCGACTCAACGACATACTCCTGGAGATACGTCGCTGTCGTGTCGTTATCCGCTGCCGGCACATTATCCTGTGCGTAAGAGCTGCAGAATACCAAAAGTGAGAGAGATGCAAGTATATATTTACTCATCGAGCTATCGGTTTTACTTTTAATGGTCTTTAATCGTTTCATGCCGGTATATCTTACAATAAAAAGCTTATTCCTCCTTAACCAATCACCCATCACCCATCACCTATCACCTATTACTTATTACTTATTAACTATCACCCATCACCTATTAACAGAATGATTGATAGAATATGTCCAGTATTTTCGCATCCTTATCCTCCTCGTCATAATTATAGACGCATCTGTTACCCGCACCTAAGGACTCGTAGGCACGTTGCCGATATATACGAACGGCATCACACCAGAGACTAAAAACAGCAAGCAACAATTTATTTAGCATGGCTTAATTTTATTGTTGTGTTTCGATTGCAAATATACAACACATATCTCCGTTTCACAAAAAAAAAATGTGCGCTCAATAAGTAATAATATATTGGTTATATGATAGATAAAACTTACATAAAACACAAAAATATTCACTCTCTGTTTTGAAGACCGTTTTATGGAGACTTTCTGAAGATTTTGACGGTTATAGAGTGTATTTTTGCGCATACTGTTCTCCGGGTAAGAACGAGTTCTATCCCGTCCCCTGCAACCAGATGTACTACGCACCCAAACTTTACCGGCAGAACAAAGGCTACAATTAATCATTATAGTTACTCTTCTAATACAGCGGGGTGCCCTCCTACATACCCACTATATTTATTTTTCATCGCAGCCTACGATTATTAAGCCGGAGAATTCAAAAAAACGCATAAAATTGGATTTCTATTTGCAAGAATAAAATAAATATTATAATTTTGCCAATGCAAACCGCATCACAGAGGCCCGGTTATGGGTTGAAGAATTTATATTCTTAGGGGTGGTTAGCAAATGAAATAGATAGCGTTTACCTTAACGCAATATCTTGACAACTTGAAACCTGGAAAATTTCAATATCTGAGTCAGGATTGCGGCAACGGTAGATGTCTGTGTGGTTATGTAGCATTCATGATATTAATGACGTAACATTAATATTGGTATGTCACATATCAGCGTAGGCTTCTGTGGTTGCTCATTCGACTCAGATGGGCGATTCCAGGGCCTCAAGTTGTAGGATGAGCATCAAAGGTACAGACTCCTACGCTCTCTTTTATAATAACATTATAAGCCGATCAGGGGAGTTTATGCGGCATATATATGTTCTATGAAAGGACTTTTAAAAAAGCTGTTTTTATTTTCAGTAGCAATTTTCTCGTTGTGTGAATTAACCTCTTGCAGAATCGGAAGAACCTACATGGTCATCCCACATTCAGTGAGTTCTGCATCTGCAGTAACAGTAGAAAATCTTAACCTTAACAAGGGTGACTATCAGGTCCTGAATACTATTACTGAAACAGCTTCCGTATTGTGCGAATACAAGGGGAAAGAAATTCGAATCTCAGGAGACAGCGGGGCATTCTATTATATCTTTAGACAATCCGGTATTGGGGGCGGATGGACCCTTCATAAATTTAAAGGAGCTGCTTCCTTGGGATATTTTACCTCAGATTTAGTCAATAATTCCTCTCAATTATTGCCGGATGCGGAAGAATTCGCAAGACGTGTTGCTATGGCACGAATCATCAAAGCTGCAAAAGATTATAAAGCTGACGGTGTTGTAGAGCCTGTAGTAATCTCAAGTGCAAATAACGTTGGGAAAAACAAAATTGAATATATTTCAACCGTTAGTGCTAAGCTTATATCTATTCAAACCACTCACTAATTCTTTTCAACGACATGAATAAAGTAAAAATCATTTTTGCTTTTATACTGCCTCTCTTGATGACATCATGCTCGGTAGCAAAAAAAGCCAAGCCTGTACAGCAAAAGACTATAAATATCATCTTGGAATGCAGTGCGAGTCCCGATACCCGATATAATGGCCTTACGCATGGTATCGATATATTTGTGTCTTCGGATGTATCCGAGCGTTCCATTATTGACGCATCGGAATGTACATACGATATAAGACAAATTGTCTCAAACAGCATAATTACGGTTGACCCGACAATAAAACAATTTATAAGGGAGAGTGTCGGTCTATTTGCAAAATCATCCGGATTAAAAGTTGGAGCCAATACAAATTCGGATTATTCCATGCGTATCAATATAAGAAAATTCAATGTGATTTTAGGTAATCAATCCTCGGATAGAGGTGTCGTCGAACTTGAATATTCTTTATCAAACACAGACAACGAAATTCTAATGCGTCAAACAGTAAGAGGACGCTATGTTGCTTCAGATAACCGTACTTCTTACAGCTATATACTTGACAGGGCAGTTACTGACGCTATTAAAGCAATAAACTGGGATGAAATAGCCGGGTATTTAAAGACACCTGATCGTGCGGAGCAACAACCTTTAACTCAAGTGAAAGGGAATGGAGAGACCGCATTGGAAAACACTATTATCAGATGGAATATTGAGTCACGACCGGCCGGAGCCGATATATATTGGAGGGTTGTATCTTCAACTCCCGATGTTAAAAATACCAATTCCAATTATATGGGCACTACTCCGTATGAATCCACAGAATCATTTGATATAAAAGGACTTTCCTATCAAAATTCAGGAAATATCCAGATTGAAATAAAATGCGAGAAGAACGGTTATCTTCCTCAAACTCGTCGTTTTAATCTGCGACAGGCTATTGACCAAAAGGAGATCTCCACTAAATTCAATCTTGTCAAAGATGAAGATTAACTCAATAGATCTTAATAAATCATTAATAACATGAAGAAATTATTAGGAATTATTCTGTGTTGCACTATTTTTATCCCTTTGCACGCACAATATCTTTTGGAAGAATCTGAAACTCAGAATTATAATTCACAATATCTTTTAGAACAACCCAAAGAACGAAAAGAGAAGACAAGAAACCACTCGACTGAAAATGATAATCTCTTTTCTAAGTCTTTAGATATAGATGGAGGTTATGAAATATCCAAGGGGTATCGTGGCTTCGCAGATTTCTGCTTGGGATTTGGTAATAATTGCATTTCAATAAGTTCGACACATGGGTATCAATTAATTGATGACTATCTTTTTATAGGTGGTGGTTTAAGCTATTGGAATTTTTATGGTTATGGCAGGTCTGCGCTTCCCATATTTTTAGATCTGCACTCTGATTTCTTACGTTTTAACAAATGGTCTGTCTACGCTGATATCAAAGCCGGCTACTCCGTTTGTTGTATGACAGGATTATATTCTGACGATCAATTTGGTGTAAGATATGGCTTAACCGATAAACTGGGAATAAATCTCGGCATCGGATACGGATTGCAGATAAAATCAAACTCTTATTATGAAGATAAATTGGGATTTGTTACGATCAAAATAGGAGTAGATTTTTAAATAATCTATTTACTCAACAAGTAAACTTGTTCTGTAATCCCTTATACAATAAGATTACTATTGTCACTTTACTAAAAATGTCCGGCACATCTGCATCGTGTGCCGGACATATAATTTTTATGTTTTAAATAAGGATATATCAGAAATTGTAACCGATCTTGACATTGAACGTCGATGTACTCGAATCTCCTTTAGCTGTCCAGCAGTGACCGAGATAACCGATACCTGCATACCAACTGTTAAACTTCAGACCAATCATAGGATTCACAAGTACTGCACCACTTTTATGTATAGCATTACTTTCACCTTTATTAGTATTTACCTCGTATCCTAAATCAAATGATACGAATGGTTTGAAACCACGGAAGCTGGTTGAATACTCACCTCTTGCGAAGATAGGGATCAGAGGTGCTTCATTAAAGTTCCACTTCTCGGTGATACCGATACCGCCACCGACTGCGATACTCGGATGCACTTTTGCAGTCACACCGGCTTGTACGTTAAAGGCTGTCCAACCATCACCTACCTGGATGGGCTGAAACTCAACAAAGGGATTGATAGCTGATGCATAGAAAACAGCTGCGATTGCACATATGCAAGAAAGGATCAACTTTTTCATAATTGTAATTTTTTAAAATAATTAATAAAACTTATAATTGTTAAACAACATTAAAATTATTTGGTTTTATTACCATTAAATT
>CAMWUY010000037.1 GCA_947177615.1 uncultured Porphyromonadaceae bacterium | reverse complement strand
TCTGCATTTCAAGAAGTTGGACTCACTCGTTTATGGTTTAGCGGACAGTAATGATTTTTTATGAGCCGGAGCTTAAACTTTTCAGTAGCAGGGGTGTCACAATATTATCGTATGTTTATTAATATTTATTTATGAAGAAAGTAATACTATCAGTACTTTTACTGTCAGTGCTGATGTTGCCGATGTGTGTCAATGCGGCAGTATTTCCGACTTTCAGTTTCAATCTGAAAGATAATACTATGCTGACATTCCCCTCTGCCAACATTGAGATGATTTATGTAGACGGGATATTGAATGTCACCACCGGAGCAGACACTCAGGCAATCCCTGTGAGCGATATCAAGTCAATGCAATTCACCTCTGTATCTACAAATGTTGTTGAGTCCGTTATATCCGATACAGAGGATGTCGAGATTTATACTCTGACCGGAATCCGTCTCGGTCATTTCAGTCATCTGCGACAGGCTCAGGCACAACTGCCATCCGGCATATATATAGCAAATCAGTCCGGCACATCGGTAAAGGTTAAATTTTAAGTCGTAACAAGTATGAAATATTTCATATCCCTATATCTTATGGCGGCAATGCCGGTAATGGTCGCTGGTCAGAGCATCAACTTTTCAAATGGTCAGACCACTATCAATTATTCAGCTGAAGAGGTCGGAGAGATAATCTTCAATAACAGCTCTGTCACTATTGGACAGACCGTTATGGATCTCAATGAATGGTCAAGGATTAGTGTTGATGAAACGGTTGTCGAGGCCAACACTGTACAAATAGAATATAATGGAGCGAAGGCTAATGTATTGATCCCCGGTAATTTACATCCATTCGTTGAGGTTGCGGTCGATGGCGCGCATGTGCAGATTACACAATCAGCCGAGGTCAGTGACACCACATGTGGTGAGATATCATACTCACTGTCAGGTACTTCAAATGATGGCAGCCTTACACTGACTGGTAGCTACAAGTGTACGATAGAGTTGAGAGGGCTTGAACTGACCAATCCATCCGGCGCGGCACTCGATATCCAGAACGGCAAGCGTATCGCTATCAGTGTCAAAAACGGTACGGTCAATACACTTGTCGATGGCAATGGTAGTCAGAAGGGCGCAGTCACATGCAAGGGACATCTTGAATTTAAGGGTAAAGGTCAGCTCTCCGTCACCGGCACCAAGTCTCATGCGATTTATGCAAAGGAGTATGTGGAGATCAAGAATTTGACTCTTGATATACTCGGCTCAGTCAAGGATGGTATCAACTGTGCACAGTATATGTCGATGCACTCCGGAGAACTCAATCTTACAAATATAGGTGATGATGGCATACAGGTGTCATATAAGGATGAAACCGACCGGGAAGCCGAAGATACAGGTTCTATTACGATAGATGGTGGTAAAATTACCATTCATGTATCGGCCGATGCTGTCAAATGTATCAAAGCTGATGCGGATGTCACAATCAATGGTGGCACATTGACTCTTAGCACCTCCTCCAACGGTATATACGACACGACCAAGGCTAAGACCAAATCCTCCGCGTGTATCGGTGCCGATGGCGATATCGTAATCAACGATGGAACGCTAACACTCTCAGCGACAGGTAGTGGTGGCAAAGGCATATCATGCGATGGTGTCTTCACCTGCAATGGCGGCAAACTCAACATCGCAACGACAGGTGGAATGCTCGTTTATACCAATGGTTCACTCAATCATAACTATACCGGCAACGTAGACCGGATCACTTCAGACAATAAGTCCTCCTCCAAAGGTATTAAGGCTGACAGTGGTGTCATCATTAATGGTGGAGATATGTATATAACCACAGCCACCAACAATGCCGAGGGTATCGAGAGCAAGAAGGATATGGACATCAAGGGTGGTACTATCTTTGTCAAAGCCTATGATGACGGTATCAATTCATCTGATGATTTCCGCGTGTCGGGAGGTGATCTGACAGTTATCTCTATCGTCGGTGATGGTCTCGACTCTAACGGCAATCTGACAATCAGCGGTGGTACGGTGCGCACAATGGGTTCAGGGGGTATGGAGATGGGTCTTGATGCAGCGACCGAGTCCGGATGCGCGGTTTATATAACGGGCGGTTCGGTGATGGCTTTTGGTGGCAGCAACACGTATCCGACCAAGACCGGCTCAACACAGCCTTTTGTCAATATCTCCACATCGATCAAGTCTGACACTGAGATTTCAATCTTGAGTGGCGGCGAGACCCTGGCAACGTTTGTCGTGCCGAGTGAATATAATGAGAATACCGGTGGACTTTTCCGTCCGGGAGGCTGGGGCCCGGGCGGAAACAGTGGTAGCGGTTCGTTGCTGTTAAGCACACCGGATCTGGTCAGTGGTGCAACATACACTATCAATAATGCCGGTACCTCTTCTAATGCTACCGCCAAACTCACATCCCGATAAGGTTATGAAATAATCATCACGTTGAAAGGATTAAATTAAGAATTATGTCCCATCCGTCGTTATAACATCAGACGGGTGGGACATCGTTGTATTAAGACTCCTTTCCACAAAATCTGCGTCCCCTGCATTAACATTCTTTGTAGAAAGCAGTCTAAGATCGCGCTCTTAATATTTGATATTTATTCAGGCATAATTGGAAAAAAACGTACGACGGAGTGTATTATTGGGAGAATTTTGTTATCTTCGCAAAAGGCCTGATATTTGCGTCATTTTTTCATGATTGCGGGTTGGAGTGCAGGTGATGGTTTATATTTAGTGATCAGGCCGGCAGAAGTATATGATAAAGAAATTAATCGGAGGGCTATGTGTCTCTCTTGCAATGATAGGCACGGGATGTCAGCGACAGGCTGAGATCGAGGTGTCACTGCCCGATAGTTTTGAGGGCAAGCAGATAGAGTTGATCAGTTTTTGTGACAGCGTTGTGCTTAGTGGCGATACGGTACGCAACGGCAAGGTTCATTTCTCTATATCAGAGTCAGACAGTGTGCAGTATCCGTTATTGGCCCAGCTGATGGTAGATGGCAGAGCGCGCGGATTCTATGTTATAGAACCGGGTAAAGCAAGCCTCGACAGCACCCGTCGTGTGTATGGGACACCGCTCAATGACAAGATGTCGGAACTGATGGCACGAATGGACTCGGCGGATGCCCTTGGCATGACAGCCTATGTCAATGAGGCCGAAAAGATATACAATGAGAACAAGGATAATGTCTTGGCTTCATATTTCGGCATCGAATGGCTCAAATATGCTGATCCGGTAAAGGTTGACAGTCTTCTGCAATCGGCGCCCGAGAGTCTGCGCAAATCACGTCGCGCCCATTATTATATAAATTTTGCAGCGCTGCGAGCAGCGACCTCACCGGGTAAGATGTATGTTGACTTTGCGGGTGAGGATGCTTATGGACATCCTGTCCGTTTCTCAGACTATATCCATCCCGGACAGTACACTCTTGTAGATTTTATGGCAAGCTGGTGCCCGTATTGCATCAAGGATTTCCCGGTGATTTCCGACCTGTACAGTCAGTATAAGGATAAAGGCCTTAATGTAGTGAGCGTGGCTGTGCGTGACAAACCAGAGGATACCGCTGTCGCAGTCAAACATCACGGACTCGTATGGGATGTCGTATATAATACTCAGAAGGTGCCGTACGACATATATGGTTTCTCCGGAATACCTCATTATATGTTGATAGGTCCCGACGGTAAGATTATCATGAGAGGCGAGACCCTCTCCACAATTGTAGATAAGGTTGTGGAGAATACCAAAGATTGAAATTTAATTGATTGCAGAGTATGAAAAATCAAGAATCACTTAACGCTATAATCAAAGATGTAGTTGTCAAGAACTGGGATCAGATGGCCTTCTCCGATATGGGTGGCATGAACTACCGTTATAAGGATGTCGCCGAGGCTATCGAGAAGTTGCGACTCATATTTGAGGCCGCCGGTCTGAAACGTGGCGACAAGGTAGCTATTTGTGGTAAGAATTCATCCAACTGGGCCGTGACATTCATAGCCTGTATCTCAAGCGGTCTTGTGGCCGTGCCTCTGCTGCATGAATTCAAGCCTGATGTGATACACAATCTCGTCAATCATAGTGAGTCCCGTCTCTTTTTTGTCGATGAGGCCATTTGGAAGACACTCAACATTGATGAGCTGCCGCACTTGGAGACCGTCATCTTCATTTCAGAATTCGGTATGCCCGTATGTCGCCGTCCCGAGGTGTGCGAAGCCCGTAACAATCTAAATGTGCTTTTCGGTCAGAAATATCCCTATTCATATAGATCAAAGGACTTTGATGTTGTAGAAGATCAGCCGGAGGAACTCTGTGTCATCAACTATACCAGTGGTTCGACCGGTATGTCCAAGGGTGTGATGTTGCCATATCGCAGTATCTGGAGCAATGTACGCTACTGCCTCGATAATATCGACTATCTTCATCCGGGAGACGGTATGGTCAATATGTTGCCCCTGGCGCACCTGTATGGAATGGTAATCGATATGCTCCATCCCTTCTGCAAGGGCCTGCATTGCAACTTCCTTACCAAGCTCCCTTCACCGGCTGTAATCATCAAAGCGTTTGCCGAGGTCAAACCTAAGCTGGTCATCACCGTGCCCCTGATTGTTGAGAAGATTGTCAAAGCCAAAATTTTCCCGCTTCTCGAGAAACCTATGATGAAGTTTATGACCAAGGTGCCCTTCCTGGACGATAAACTCTATGCCAAGGTCAAGCAGGGATTAATGGAGGTCTTCGGCGGTAATCTGCATCAGGTCATAATAGGAGGTGCGCCTCTTAACAAGGAGGTCGGTGAGTTTCTCTATAAGATAGGGTTCCCTGTGACTGTCGGTTACGGTATGACAGAATGCGGTCCGTTGATCACATACGTGCCTGCCGAAGAGGCCAAACCCGGTACTTGTGGCAAGATTGTCAGCCGTATGGAGATGAAAGTAGACTCACCGGATAGTGAGAATATACCGGGCAACCTGTGGGTGCGCGGCATGAACGTCATGCAGGGTTATTATCATAATACAGAGGCTACCGAAGATGTGATGATGGGAGAGGGGTGGATGAACACCGGCGATATGTGTACAATTGACTCCGAGGGTTATCTGACCATCTCCGGACGTTCCAAGACGATGATACTTGGTCCCTCAGGTCAAAATATTTACCCCGAGGAGATAGAGCAAAAGCTCAACAATCTGCCGTACGTACTCGAATGTCTTGTCATCGATGATAATCATAAACTTGTCGCTCTTGTTGTGCCTGACACTGAAATGATGGAACAACAAGGAGTCAAGCGTGAGGACCTTGATAAGATCATGGAGGATAATCTGCAGGCGCTCAATTCGGAAATGCCTGCCTACAGTAAGGTTAGTAATATCGAATTGATGTCTGAAGAGTTTGAGAAGACACCTAAACGATCTATCAAGCGTTTCCTCTATCAGCGATAGTTTAATATAACAACAACAACCTTAAATTATTAAATCAATAACACCATGTACAAAGATTTTCAGAAGCATCTGACACAAGAGCTTCAGGACATCAAGGACGCCGGTCTCTATAAGGAGGAGCGTCTTATCACAACTCCCCAGCGTGCCGACATTCATGTCGCCAACACTGAGGGTGAAGTGCTCAACTTCTGTGCAAACAACTATCTCGGTCTGGCTGACGACAGCCGTTTGATCGAGGCCGCCAAGAAGGCTATGGATGAGCGCGGATACGGCATGTCATCAGTACGTTTCATCTGTGGCACTCAGGATATGCACAAGGAGCTTGAACGTGCTATCAGTGAGTACTTCCACACCGAGGACACTATTCTCTACGCGGCATGTTTTGACGCCAATGGCGGTCTTTTCGAGCCACTGTTCACTGAACAGGACGCCATCATCTCAGATTCGCTCAATCATGCTTCGATTATCGATGGTGTACGCCTCTGTAAGGCTAAACGCTATCGTTATGCCAACGCTGATATGGCTGACCTCGAGCGCTGTCTCAAAGAGGCTGACGAGGCCGGTGCACGTTACAAAATCATCGCTACTGACGGTGTCTTCTCCATGGATGGCAACGTAGCGCCTATGGACAAGATTTGCGAACTTGCTGAGAAGTATAATGCACTTGTGATGGTCGATGAGAGTCACTCAGCCGGAGTCGTCGGACCGACAGGACATGGTGTGGCAGAGCAGTTTGACTGTTATGGCAAGATTGATATATTCACCGGAACTCTCGGCAAAGCCTTCGGTGGTGCTATGGGTGGCTTCACTACCGGCCCGAAGGAGATCATTGCGATGTTGCGCCAGCGTTCACGTCCCTACCTCTTCTCCAATTCTGTCGCTCCGATGATCGTAGGTGCCAGTCTCGAGATGTTCAAGACTCTCAAGGAGAGCAACGCTCTGCATGACAAGTTGATGGATAACGTTAACTATTTCCGCGACAAGATGATAGAGGCCGGATTTGATATCAAGCCCACTCAGAGTGCTATCTGTGCGGTGATGCTCTATGATGCGAAACTGTCTCAGGAATTTGCTGCCGAGATGCAGAAGGAGGGTATCTACGTGACAGGATTCTATTATCCCGTGGTACCTAAGGGTCAGGCTCGTATTCGAGTACAGCTCAGCGCCGGCCACGAACGTGAACACCTCGATCGTGCTATCGCTGCCTTCATCAAGGTCGGCAAAAAGCTTGGTGTTCTCAAGTAAGCGCCAATTAATCAGCGTACGCTGAATATAATACATAAGAGAACTCATTCGGGACTCCATCCCCTGACAATGCTAAACTGCATTGCGGGAGATGGAGTCTTTATATTTTGGTGTCTCGGGGTTATTTTGTACCTTTGTCGTATGATATCGCTTCTGTTAGATACATCGTTTAATAAACATAGCGGACTGCGGGCCGGGGCATTGATGATAATGATTGTCGTAATGGCTCTTGCTACGTATGGACAATCATTCCGGACTCCTGCCGTCAATACCGGGGCGGAGTCGACCGACTCCGTGCGTCGCGTAGGATCGGCATGGACCCTGACCACTCCACTCGGCCAACACAAAAAGTCTGATATAGACACCCTGCTATACAACTATCAGCGTCAATGGATACCCTCCATGCGTTCGGATGCCGTCGCTACGACCGGAGCATTCGGCGGATCGGCCATCAATATGATATTTATGGATCGGCAGGCCACGACGACATTCTTCTTTGACGATGCTCTCTATGAATGGATACCGTCAATCGCCACGATGAAGTTCTACAATGTGTACGCGCCGATGACTCTTCTGTCATATAACTTTGGCGGTGGTAAGAACAATCATCTCGACCGGCTCAATATGCAGTTTGCGGGTAATGTCAACCGCAACATAGGTGTCGGTGCACACATAGACTATCTGCATAGTAAGGGCTGTTATGAGGATCAGGCTGCCAAGGATTTTAATTTCTCATTCTCTACGTATTACACCGGCAACCGCTATGAGATGCAGATATTCTATTATCATTTTAATCAGGTAAATAAGGAGAATGGCGGTATCACTGACGACCTCTATATCACAGATCCGGCAGAGGTTCAGGGGGGAATAGACAAGATAGAACCCAAGTCGATCCCTGTCAATCTCTCATCCGCTTACAGCCGTATATGCGGAGATCGGCTCTTTACGACTCATGCCCTCAAACTCGGTTACTGGCGTGAGGAGCAGGTCAATGATACGCTGACCAGGCAGATATATATCCCGGTTACGCGGTTTATTTACTCGTTAGACTATGAGGGGAGACATCATAAGTTTATAAACAATAATGCCGGGGATGCCTCGCAGTTTTGGACCAATACTTATCTTGATCCGACACGTACCGATGACAATACACGCTACTGGGCTGTGAGCAATACCGTCGGAGTAGAGTTATTGGAGGGATTTCGCAAATGGGCTAAATTCGGCATCAATGCATACGCGACCCTTCAGACGCGTCGTATTACCCAGACAACATTTTATGAGGCGCCGGAGCTCACCGAGGAACAGCAGGCTATTCTTACTCCTATACCTGACGGTATATCTGTCGTGCCACGCATCACACAGAACAGAATGTGGGTCGGAGGTCAGATATCCAAGCGACAGGGGAGTGCTTTACGTTACAACATAGATGCCAAATTCGGTATAATAGGAGGTGTGGCCGGTGATATAAGCCTGACCGGTAATGTCGTGACCAAATTCAGGTTATTGGGAGATACTGTTTCGATCAGTGCAAAGGGTGGCTTTACCAATGTGGCCAATTCATATCTGCTGGCCAATTACATCTCCAATCACTTCGTATGGAAACAGAGTCTCGGCAAGACACGCACTGTCAGTGCCGGAGGTACACTGGTTATACCATGGACCAAGACGACATTGACCGCAGATTTTCGCAATATGCAGAATTATGTCTATTTCAATAAGGAGTCGTTGCCAACGCAACATGCCGGCAATGTCCAGGTCTTTTCCGCACGTTTGGATCAGAAATTGAAGTTTGGTGTCTGGAACTGGAATAATACTGTCACATATCAGGTTTCTTCCGACAAGAGTGTGTTGCCACTCCCTGCCTTAGCCATATACTCCAATATGTTTCTGAATTTCCGGGCATTTCGTGTTCTGGATATTCAGGTCGGCGTGGACTGCAATTATTACACACGATATTATGGTCTGCAATACCAGCCGGCCACCATGACCTTCCATGTCCAGGACGAGGTCCCGGTCGGCAACTATGCGCTATGTAATGCATACGCTGCGTTCAAGCTATACAAAGTGCGTTTCTATATACTATGCAGCCATGTCAATCAGGGTTGGTTTGGTAATCATTACTTCTCCATGCCTCATTATCCCATCAATCCCCGCATGCTGCAGATGGGTCTCTCCATCGACTTTGCCAACTGATTCCGGGTGCATCCGGATACAGTATACAATAACTCCATCGTACATATCATATAATGTACGATGGAGTTATTGTATGATAAGATGCAAATTATATTATGCGAGGTGAGCGGGACGGAGCAGATCGTTGACTGTCTTGACAGGATTGAAAGTTGAAGCCGGGACCTCAACCAGTATAGTGTTCCAGTCGGACATAGCGCCGTTCCATAATCCGGGGAGCTCAAGTGCTTTGATTTCCACACCTTCCCGACTCTTTTCGGATATAAAGCCTGTAGCCTTGTCGACATAGTCGGGGAGATTGAATTTCTGTCCCTTATAATCCTTGATCGAACATACAAGGTCTACCGGATTGAAGTGTGTAGCCTCCTTAAGCATCTTGACTGCTTTCTTATCCTTGGGATCGATTTGTGTTGATTCCAATATCTGAGGTGACACTGTGCCATCGGGATTGTAGCAGAGGAACGGACCTCCGCCCGGTTCACCCTCATTACGGACCATACCGCATACGCGTGTCGGACGGTTGAGCTTGCCGAAGATATATGCAGCCTTCTCTTCGTCACTCATCTCGTCACATCTGTCATGAGTTATACAGAGCACATTGTGCATAAACCTGAGCATCTCATCCAGTTCGGCAGATGATGGTGTGCCCTTCTCCAAGAGACGGCAATAACGGTCAATGGTGTGTTTGGTCGCTACGAGAATTCCTCCGATAATCTTTTTGAAATTTATAGTCGAGGACCGGAGTGTATCGGGCACTACATTATCAATATTCTTGATAAAAATGATATCCGCGTTCAGATCGTTAAGGTTCTCTATCAAAGCTCCATGTCCACCGGGACGGAAAAATAGTTTTTCATTCTCGCGATATGGGTTCCCGTCCTTGGTGGCCGCAACAGTATCTGTCGATGGCTTCTGAACACTGAGTGTCACGTCATACTTCACACCATATTCATGCTCCATCCGAGCCTTAATCTCCTCGATCTTGGCAAGTACCAGCGGAACGTGCTCGTCGCTGACAGTGAAGTGTATGTGTGATATACCATCCTTGCCGGTGGCATATTGTGCCGTCTCGGCAAGGTGTTCTTCGATAGGAGTACGTGTGGCGCCCTGCACCTTGTGAAATCTCAACAGAGCTTTCGGCAGATAACCATATCCCATACCGGTGTTCTCAAGCAAAGTGGATATGATCTCCTTATAATGCCCTTCATGTATCATTGTCGCTATCGAGCGGCCATAGAGAGTCAGCACCTCATGGTTGAGTTTGCTGAAGAATGCAAATTTCTCTATTTCGTCAAAGAATTTGCGGATAAAGTCATTGTTCGGTTTGTCAGACTTTCCATTGAGAAAGGCGAACAGATCCTTGAACATACGGGATGCCGCTCCTGATGCGGGCACCATTTTCATTACCTTTGCACCCTGCGACAGGTATTCATCCCAGATTTTTACGGAACGCTCTTCCATCTCAGCAGTCACAACGGTAATACCATTATCCGGTGTGGCCGCCGCCTCAATCTTCAGAAAGGGAAATCCCTCCTTGAGCATTTCGAGCTGTTCGGCGAGTGTATCAGGTGATATACCTTTCTCTTGCAAAACCTCCTGGTCCTTGTCTGTGATTTTCATAATGGTGTATTTTTATGGTATTAATTTTGATTATGCAATGTAATCTTGAGCAACTCGATCTTTCGGGCATTGATACTGACTGCTTGTTCCAGTCGGTGAAGTCGTTGCTGATTGTCATACAATGTATTGGTCGATTTGAATAATCTTTCGATTTCGGGAGTCACGCTATATGACGCCACAACTCCGGGATTAAGATATTCAACACTCGTTCGCTTGCCGGCTGTGGCAATAATGTCAGTGATTGAGTCGGCTACCGATCCTGTGAATGAGACGGTAGTCAGTCCGTTGGCTGTATAATTGAGCGCCTGGTCGGGAGGGACAACCGGAGTTGTATACGAGGCGCCACCACCTCTGACTGAAATGGCGGTGAAAGGGCGTGTGGCCGCAGCCACCACCTCCAGCGACTCATTCTTGAGTATTCTGACCGCGACGCCCGTTGAGGTGAGCGGATACCCGGATTTAAAGGGTGAATATATGTAATATGGCTCCACCTCACGAGGATTGTCAATCGTTGTAAAATCGTTAAGTTGAGAGGATACTTCAGCGCGGAGTCTGTTGATGCTATCCGCATTTATGGTATTCAGTTCAGTCAATACGCTGATCGAATCATTGAGTGACTTAATCCAACTTTGTCTATTATCTGCAGCTTTACTGCCGTCATACTTCCTGCACGATGTCATCATCATTGAAGCGGAGACTGTCAGAAATAGTGCGCAGAGTCCGATCGCCTTGTATGTTCGGCAGTCGGATTTAAGTCCGCTTATAGTCTCGGGTGATAATCGGAGGTGCATAGGTCAATAGATAATTATTAAATTGATGTATATAGTTGTAACACTTTACAGACGTTAAAGTTGCGCGTCGTCATAATCGAGTGATATCCTTTACCCCCTTGACCCCGCTGATCTTCTTGATGAGAGCGTTCAGCTGAGTGTTGTCTGTCACTCCGACAGTCAGAATACCCTGAAACATACCATCATGCGAGTCGATAGATACGTTGCGCAGATTGATATTCATGTCTTTGGAGATAATAGAGGTGATATTGGATAATATGCCGAGATCGTCATTGCCCACAATCCGGAGGTTGGCGGCCATGCTGTCGCCCGACTTTCCGCTCCATTCTACGTTTATGACACGATAGGGATAGCGTGAGCGGATATTGGCAGCGTTGGGACAATCTGTCTTATGGACCTTGACAGTACCTTCAGATGAAATAAATCCGAATACGTTGTCTCCATATATAGGATTGCAGCAGCGTGCAAATTTGTATGCCAGACCGTTGATGGAATTATCTCCGATGATGAGGACATCCTTTTTGCCGTCCGCACGGGTGTTATCCTCATGCCGGATCTGAAACTCTTCGGCCGAGATCCTGCTTGCCTCCTCCTGTGTGTCGCTGACACTCTCCTGATATTGTGTCAGAAACTTGCTGACGTCAATCCTCTCATCAGCCAGATCGCTATAGAACTCATTGACATATTTGTAGCCGTTCTTCTTGATGAGTTTCATCAGGGCCGGCTCATCGATCTCTATCTTACGGTTCTTGGCACGCCGTTCTAGCAGTTCCTTGCCGATATTGGCACGCTTCTGTGCCTCCTCATTAAGCATCTGCTTGATTTTGGTGCGAGCCTTGGATGAGACAACTATGTTGAGCCAGTCATATTTAGGACCCTGTGTCGAGGAGGTCAGTATCTCGACTGTATCACCATTGTTGATTTTATAATTAATTTTCTTGTGTTCACCATTGACAACAGCACCGGTGCAATGCGACCCTACGTTGGAGTGAATACGGAAGGCAAAGTCGAGTACAGTGGCTCCGGTCGGTAGTTTGTAGAGATCTCCCTTTGGGGTAAATGCATAGACCTCTTTCTCGTAGTTCTCCATCTTCATGGATTTCATCAGCTCCATCGGTCCGGCGTCGGCACTCTCCAGAATGTCACGGATGTTATTCATCCATTGGTCGGTAGAGTCGGATTTAACCCCCTTATATCTCCAGTGGGCAGCCAGACCCTTCTCAGCGATTATATCCATACGACGTGTACGGAACTGCACCTCCACCCATTTGTTTTCAGGTCCCAACACGGTGGCGTGCAGAGACTCATATCCGTTACTTTTAGGGATAGAAAGCCAGTCGCGCATACGAGCCGGATTAGGGGTGTACATATCAGCCAGGATTGAATACGCCAACCAGCAATCCGCCTTTTCGCGTTCAGGGGGTGTGTCGATGATGACACGGATCGCGAAGAGGTCATATATACCGCTGACATCGACCTTCTGTTTGCGCATCTTACCCCAGATGGATGAGATGGACTTGGTGCGCCCCTTTATGTCAAATTTCAGCCCGGCGGACTCGAGTTTATGTTTCAGAGGGTCTATAAAACTCTTGATATACTGGTCGCGAGATCGTTTGGTCTCGTTGAGTTTGTGTGCGATCTGGGTGTATATCTCACGGTTGGAATATTTCAGGGAGAGATCCTCGAGTTCGCTTTTGAGTTTATAAAGTCCTAATCTATGCGCCATCTGTGCATAAAGTACGTTAGCCTCGAAGGCAACACTACGCACCCATTCCGTATCGGGGTGCAGATTGATGGCACGCATCAACACCAGATTGCGCACTATCATTATGATGATGACGCGGATATCGTCAGCCAGAGAAAGCATCAATCCCCGGAAATTATCCTGATTTACAGCATTATTCTTATTGCTGAATTGCTCTACAGCTGATATTCCTGTCAGCAATGAAGCGATGTCCGCACCCCAACGGTCACGTATCTCTGCGATTGATATGAGTTCGTCATTGAGCAGTGGATAGAGCAATATGGCAATGATGATATTATGGTCCGGGTCAACGGCCTCTGCAAAAAGTATTGCCGAGTGCAGAGTCTGAGTAGCCTTACAAAGTCCCTTGTCATCGTAGGCTCCTTCATTGTTGCATAGCGAGAGATAGAGATCTCGTATCTGTGCTATTTCGGCGGCAGTGACGCTATCCTCAGTAAGCCGGCTGAGCCTGTGCAATAGAGATACGGTCTCGCGGCGCTCGTTATATTTTAGTTTAGGGAGTGCTGTATAGTTTGTTTCCATCTTATACCTATAACATTTTTACCTGCAGATGTATTACGCGAAGATACAAAAAAATTGTCGTATTTTCGCCTATCATACTGAGAATAATGAATTTCAATACCTCGTAATATGAGCGGGGAGGTCGCTTTTATCGTAGCGAAATGCCGATAAAGAAAGCGAGTCTCGGATTCACTTTGTTACGCGCTTCAGTCTCCGTTTGAACAGTCCCGTCTCGTCACATATAGAAGAATGTGTCCTGCAAGACCTTTCTGGCCCATATTTCAATTTTGCTTGTTGGAGAATGTAGTTGAACGAATAGCTGCGATCTACGAGGGTATGTGGGATAATAATGTAGTGCCAGGATTTGCCTCCATTTTTAGCGGTAAACTCTGTTGCTCTACGGCAGAACTCGCAGGCGGCTTCTGCTTTCGCTTGCACATCAGCGTCATTAACATCTTTCTCCGCTTTGGTTTCGCACATATAGATTGCGTCAGCAGTTTCCACTATGAAGTCAGGCTCATACTTCTTGGCCCCGTTCGACCAGTATATGTTAAACTGATTGGGTACAGGGCGTATCCATTTGAGGACTTCATTATTGGTTTCCAAAATATACGCGAAATCAAGCTCGGTAGAACTGTCGAAACGATATTTAGTGTAGTAGGATTTTTTGAAGCCTACATACACAAATTTAACAACGGCAGATTTCTGAGTTGGAACAGGTTCGTGAAAATCCAACGTCCCCCAATTATTGACAATTATAGGTTGGTCGAGAATTTTCGAGAATGGAAGTACCTTGTTAATTTTGAACTCTCCCGGAATGATGCGGTAGTGTTCTTTCATCTGCTTATAGATGTTGTCGGAGATGCTTTGCTTGTAAGCGTGTACCCGCTCGTTCAAATCATCATCGGAAATACCGGGAGCATTTCTTCGGATTGCATCAATGGCCTGTCCGACAAGTTTATAAAGCAGGTCGGAAATTTCGTCATAATCTATATCGTCAAAGTCAATAAGCGACACAATTAGCTGTTCAAGGGCAGGGCGTTTAGAACTTCCGGATTTACCGGCAATAACCTCGAAGTCGGTTGAATCATGCAGCCCTTGTCGGATAATTTCGCGATGCAATTCATCGAGGTTATAGCC